>NZ_MWLL01000092.1 GCF_002198675.1 Kineosporia sp. R_H_3
TGTAGATCTCGGTGAAGCCGACCGACCGGTACCACAGGACGTTCGTCCACACGGAGGACAGCAGCAGCACCAGCACGACGATGACGCCGAGGATGGCCAACGTCGGGGCGAGAGCCCCGCGACGGCGGGTCGGGACGGCGGGACGCGGGGCGCTGCGCGGATCGCGCTCGAAGCTCACACCCGGAGAACTTACCTTTCGCACGCATCGTTCCCGAGGTCGACCGGCCGTTCAGACGCCGTTGACAGCCGGAGCCCGGCCCGCACCCGGGCACGGCGCGGAGAATCCGCCCGGCACGTGCGAGGATCGCGCCGTGAGCACGGACGACCCGACGACCACGTCGCCCTCCTCCCCCGGCACCCGCGCGCAGGCCGTGCGCCGTGCCGTCCGCGAGCTCGAGGCGCACGTCGCCTCGGGCGGCTGGGACGGCCCGGTGCGGGTGTTCGCCCTGGTGAACACGCACGCCGCGCTCGGCCGTGACCCGGGACTGGCGACCGCCCTCGGGCCGGACGTCGTCGAGGCGGCGACCCGCGATCCCGAGCACCTCACGGCCGTCGAGCAGGAGCAGCTGCCGGACGCCGACTCGCTCGAGGGCCTGCTCGGCCGGATCGCCTGGCCGCCGAGCGTCGACGGTGCGGCCGTCGTCGTCGAGCGGCTCGTCGTCCCGCCGGAGGCCGAGGCCGCGGCCCCGCGCGACCCGGAGGCGGCGCTGGCCTACCTCCAGGAGCACCCGGACCGGCGCGAGCTGCGGATGGCGGCCGGGGTGCTCCGCGACGGGACCGGGGCGTGCGCCGTCCGGGCCCGCGACCACGACGAGGACGACCGGGTCGCCGTCGGCGGCCCCGAGCTCGTCCCGGGGCTCGTGTCCGCCGTCGCCGCGACCCTCGACGGGTAGCCGGTCAGGACGCCTGGCAGGTCGGCAGGGACGCCGGCGCGGCGCCCTTGCCGATCTTCTCGACAGCGGCCCGCGCCTCGTCGAGCGTCGCGACCCGGACGACGTTCAGCCCGTCCGGCACGTGCCCGACGACCTCGTCGCAGTTGTCCGCGGGCGCGAGGAACCACCGGGCACCGGCGTGCCGGGCGCCGAAGAGCTTCTGCCGGATGCCCCCGATCGGCCCGACCGTGCCGTCGGGGTCCATCGTCCCGGTGCCCGCGATCTGCTTGCCGCCGGTCAGCGGGCCCGGGGTGAGCTTGTCGATGATGCCGAGGGCGAACATCGTCCCCGCGCTCGGGCCGCCGATGTCCTCGATCTGGATCTTCACGTCGAACGGGAACTTGAACGTCGCGTCGATGAAGACGCCGATCTGCGTCTTGCCGTCGTCGCCCGCCCGGGTCGTCACGTCGAGCGGCACCTGCTTGCCGGCCCGCTCGACGACCATCGCCGCGACCTTGCCGGGCGCCGTCCTGTCGAGCCCGGTGCGCAGCGCGTCGAGGGTGTCGGTCGGCACGCCGTTGATGCTCACGAGGACGTCCCCGGCCTTGAGGGTCTTCGCCGCCGGGGCCTTGGCGTCGACCTCGGTGATGGAGATCCGGGTCGTCACGGCGATGCCGAGCGAGGTCAGCGCCGCGGCCGTCGCGCTCTCCTGCGACGACGTCATCTCGCGCTGGTTCTCCTCCTCGTTCTGCTTCTCCGTGACGCCCTTGGGGAAGAGCCGCTCCTCGGGGACGACCGCGACCGACGGGTCGAGCCAGCCCTCGATGACCTGGTACAGCTCGACGTGGCCGCCGGGGCCGCCGAAGACGCTGACCGTCGTGAGGTCGAGGGCGCCCGACGTCGGGTAGCTCTCGTGCCCGGAGATCGCGATGAGGTCCTTGCCGTTCTCCGTGCCGAGCGTGTTGAGCGCCGGTCCCGGCCGTTGGACGGCGTAGTGCACCGGCATGAGGAACGCCGCGGCGACGAGCGCGACCGTGACGAAGCCGGAGAGCAGCAGGACGCCGGTGCGCGGGTTCATCGTCAGCGGGTTGTCGGCCGTCGCGTGCTGCGGCCCACCATCGGCCGGCGGCGTGACCGCGGACGGCGCGCCGCCGTCGTCCGCCGCGGACGACGGCCCCGGGACGACGTCAGGCCACGGCGCGTCGTGGTCGTGGCCTGGGTTCACGGGTGGCTCCTCGGGCGTGCACGGTGCGGACGGGCCGTCACAGGGTAGGACGACGCGGGCCCGGACGGCGTGCCCGGGCCCGGCGGACGAGCGCCGCGGCACCGAGCAGCGCGACCGCCGCACCGGCCGCGCCCGCGGCCGCCTCGCGCCCCTCGACGCGCCGGCCGGCGACCGCCCGGTGGCCCGCGACGAGCGCGAGGAGCTCGGTGAGGCAGTCCGCGTTCGTCCGCGTCGGCACCCAGCCGGCCGCCCGCAGCCGCTGCGAGGACACCACCCACGGGTGGACGACGAAGGCGAGCTCCGCGGCCGGCATCGGCAGCACGCCGACCCGGTGCAGCCGCTCGGCGGTGCCGAACGCCAGGGCCGGCGGCAGCTCGACGGTGCGCAGCCGGGCGAGCCGGGCGGTCTGCCCGGCGTCGAGCCAGCCCTCGCAGCCGACGCCGAGCGGGCCGTCGAGCCCGGCGGTGAGCGCGGTGACGACGGCGGTCCCGAGGTCGTCGACGTGGCAGAACTGCCGGGCGGCCCGGGCCCCGCGCACCTCGAGCAGCCGCGGCGCCTCGAAGTGCCGGGTCACCATGCTGTCCACCCCCGGCCCGACGAGCGCGGCCGGCCGGAGCACGGTCAGCGGCAGCCCGGCGGCGTGCGCGAGCGCGGCCAGGGTCGCCTCGACCTCGACGAGGTCGCCGACGATGCCCGCGCCGCCGTCGTCCGGCACGGGCGCGTCGTCCGGGAGCGGGACCGGGTTGTCCGCGGCCGCCCCGTGCACCATCGCGCTCGTCACGACGACAAGGCGGGCGGCACCGGCATCCCGGGCGGCGGCTCCGACGGCACGGGCGGCCCGGACGGCGTGCGCCCGCCGCTGCGGACCGGTCATCGCGAGCGCGGCCTCGAGGTCGTCGGCGGCGGCGACGTGGACGACGACGTGGGCACCGTCGAGCAGCGCCGCCCCGCCGGGCGCCGCGACGTCCCCGACCCGCCAGGTGCCCGGCGCGCCGCCCCGGCGGTCGTCCACCGCGATGACCGCGAACCCGGCCGCGACGAGCGCCGACGCGACCGCGGAGCCCGCCGGACCGGCCGCCCCGACCACGGCGACCCGCCGGCTGCTGCGCCGTGAGCGAACCGTCGCGCGCTGCGGGCTCACCGGACGACCCCCCGTCGTTGGCTGTTGCGTAGGTTGGACCCCATCCTCGCCGAGAGCGGCCGCGCGCGGGCCGCGCTCCGGTGGACGAACCGTGTGAATGAGGTGCGCATGACCGGCTTCGGCAGGGACCTGCCCGACCGCAGCGAGGGCGACGACGGCGACCCGATGGGCGAGCTGTTCAAGGCGATGTTCGGCCCCGGCGGCCAGCTGCCGCCCGAGCTCGCGAACCTGCCCGGCCTGCCGCAGGACCCGGCGGCGCTCCAGGCGATGTTCCTCCAGGTGCAGCAGATGCTCGCCGGGGGAAGCGACGGTCCGGTGAACTGGGACCTCGCGGAGAACATCGCCCGCCAGGCGGCCGCCGAGGGCGGCGACCCGAGCGTCGGCGACGCGCAGCAGCGTGCGGTCACCGAGGCGCTGCGGACCGCGGACCTCTGGCTCGACCGGGCCACCGACCTGCCCGCGGCCGCGGGGCGTACCCACGCGTGGAGCCGCTCGGAGTGGGTCGCCCAGACCCTGCCGGTGTGGAAGGGCGTCGTCGAGCCGGTCGCCGAGCGGGTCGGGCAGGCGATGGGCGAGGCCATGTCGTCCCAGGCGCCGCCGGAGATCGCCCCCATGCTCGGGGCCGCGCTGCCGATGATGCGCCGGATGGGCGGCGCGTTCTTCGGCGCCCAGGTCGGCCAGGCGGTCGGGGCGCTGTCCCGCGAGGTGGTCAGCGGCGGGGACGTCGGCCTGCCGCTGCTCCCGGCCGGGGCGGCCGCGCTCGTGCCGGCGAACATCGCCGCGTTCGGCGAGGGCCTCGGCCTGCCGGAGGACGAGGTGCGGCTCTACCTCGCGCTGCGCGAGGCGGCGCACGCCCGGCTCTTCGCCGGCGTGCCGTGGCTGCGCGCGCACATCCTCGGCGCGGTCGACGAGTACGCCCGGGGCATCGCGATCGACACCGACATGATCGAGCAGGCCGTCCGGCAGATCGACCCGGGCGACCCGCAGGCCCTGCAGGAGGCGCTCTCCTCGGGGATCTTCGAGCCGGAGCGGACGCCGGCCCAGCAGGCCGCCCTCGACCGCCTCGAGATCGCCCTCGCGCTCGTCGAGGGCTGGGTCGACGAGGTCGTCGACGCCGCGGCGCGCACGTCGCTGCCGCACGCCGTCCAGCTGCGGGAGACCGTCCGGCGGCGGCGCGCCGCGGGCGGTCCGGCCGAGCACACCTTCGCCTCGCTCGTCGGCCTCGAGCTGCGCCCGCGCCGGCTCCGCGAGGCCGCTGCGGTCTGGGCGGCGCTCACGACCGCGCGCGGCGTCGGCGGCCGGGACGCGCTCTGGGAGCACCCCGACCTCGTGCCGGGCGCCGACTCCTTCGCCGACCCCGAGGGCTTCGCGCGAGGGGCCGGCCCGGACGCCGGCGGCCAGGACCTCGACGCCGCCCTCGCGGCGATCCTCGACGAGGCGGACCGGGACGAGGCGAAGCGCGACGACGCGGACGGTGACGCCGAGCAGCCCGGTGACGGGTCCGGGGGCGAGGGCCGGTGACCCCCACGCTCCACCCGGTGTCCGACCCGTCGGCCTCCCCGGGCGAACCGGCCGGCGGCGAGCCGCTGTGGACGCCGGACGAGCAGCTCGTCGCCGACGTCCGGCACGCCCTCGCGCACGCCCCGCGGGACACCCCGCAGGCCCGCTTCGAGGCCTGGGCCTGGCGCGCGATGCTCGACGAGGACGGCGCGGCGCTGCTGACCCGGCACGCCGCGCCCGCGCACGTCACGGCGTCCGCGCTCGTGCTGTCCCCGGACGGCCGGCGCACCTGCCTGGTCCTGCACGGCCGGATCGGTCTGTGGGTCCAGCCCGGCGGGCACCTCGAGCCCGACGACACGAGCCTGGCGGCCGCCGCGGCCCGCGAGGTGCTCGAGGAGACCGGGCTGACCGGCACGGTCCTGCCCCGGCTCGCCCAGCTCTCCCGGCACGCCGCCCCCTGCCGCCCCGGGGTCGTCGACTGGCACCTCGACGTCCAGCACGTGCTCGTCGCGCAGGCGACGGCGCCCGCGGTCAGCGCGGAGTCGAAGGACGTCCGCTGGTTCGACGTCGACGCCCTGCCGGCCGATCTCGCGAGCGGGGTGCCGGACGGCGTCGCCGCCGCACGTGCGGTCCTCGCCGCCGGGTAGCCGCGCAGCCGGGCTCAGGCGGTCTCAGGCCGTGCTGTCGACGTCGGCGCCGTCGACGTCCGCGCCGTCGACGTCCGTGCGGACGTTGACGCCGAACGCGGGGGTGTCGTCGACCCGGTCGGCGTGGTCGTCGTCCGTGCCGTCACCGATGCTGCCGTCGCGGGCCGCCGCGAACCCCTCGAGGAAGCCGCGGGCGCGCTCGGTCCTCGGGTAGTCGGCGAGCAGCGCCCAGAACCGCGGGCCGTGGCCGTGCTCGACGAGGTGCGCGAGCTCGTGGAGGAGCACGTAGTCGATGACCCACGGCGGCATCCCCTGCAGTCGGGTGGAGAGCCGGATCGTCCGGTCGGACGGCGTGCACGACCCCCAGCGCGAGTTCTGGTTGGGCACCCACGCGACGCTCGCCGGCCGGGCCAGCCCGTCGAGGTAGCGGCGGGACAGCTCCGTCGCGCGGGCCATGAGGTCGTCGTCCCCGGGACGGCGGCGCCGGTCCTGCGCCGAGAGGCGGGCGACCATCCGCTCGACCCACTCGCGCTCCTGGGCGCGGGTGAAGCGCGCCGGGATGAGCACGATCGTGCGGTCGCCGTCGCGGTAGGCCGTGACCGTGCGGACGCGCCGCCTGCTCCGACGTACCTCGACGTCAGGTGGCGGGGCATACGCGGGCACGCCGGCCATGGGTCGAGGCTACGGCGCCGGGCCGAGAAAATCTTCCATCCACATCCGGTGGACGGTTCCGCCGCAGGTCAGACGGGCCGTCGCGGCGTGGTGACGATCCCCTTCCACAGGCCCCGGGCGTCGTGTCCACAGCGACACGCGACGCTCTCCCCAAGATGTCCACAGGTCTGTCCACAGGCCTGGGGACAGCGGCGTTGACGACGTCCGCCTGGTGCTCCTAGGTTCGGTCCAAGACCCCGGGAGTCCGGGGGCGGCGCGCTGGGGAAGGTGCGTCGGCCCCGGCCCCGGGGTTTCTCCGTTCACGCTGCGCGACGTGTCGAGGACGCACCGAGACCTCCGCGCCGGCGATACCGGGTGCCCGGTCCGTCCAGAAATGTCCGGTGATTCGTGCGCGGCGTGGTGCCCGGACGTCACCCGTTCCATCGATCTTCCGACGCGCCAAGGCCGACTTGACCGGCGCCACGCTCACGCTCGGCTAGGCTTCACGCCGGGTCTGACGCACGGAGGGGGCCGCCAGAGCGCGTCCCGACCGGCCCGCGAGCGGCACCACTGGCCGTCGCGGTTGACCAAGCCATACGACATGAGGAGCGCCATCGTGGCCGACGAGACGTACAGCGGCGAGTTCTACTGCGTGAAGTGCAAGGAGAAGCGCCAGGCGGAGGGCAAGGTCGTCGAGACCAACGGCCGCCGCATGGCCAAGGGCCAGTGCCCCGTGTGCGGGACGAACCTCAACCGCATCCTCGGCAAGGCCTGAGCCTCACCGCTCACCGCCACGACGGGCGGCCCACCGACCGGTGGGCCGCCCGTCGCCGTTCCCGGCCTGTGGACGAGGCCGGTGGAGCGCACGGGCCTGTGGACGACGACGGCGACGCAGACGCCCGACGTGGCACGCTCCCCGGGTGCGCATCCAGCTGCTGCCCGGCCTCCAGCGCGTGTGGCGCGGGCCGACGACCCTCCAGCTCGGCGTGAGCCCGCGCCGGTCGGTCGTCCTCGAAGGGCTCACCCCGGACGACGTCCGGCTCGTCGAGCGTCTCGACGGCGGCCTCGACCCCACCGACGTCACCGCCCCGGACGAGCTCGTCGCGCTCCTGCGCGGCGCCGGGGCGCTCGTCCCCGCCCGGGCCGGGCGCTCCGCGCGCAGCGTCGTGGGTCGGCACGAGGAGCTCGAGCCGGACGCCGCGACCTGGGCGCTCGTCCACCGCGGCTGCGGCGACGGCTGGGACCTGCTCGCGGCCCGGGCCGCCCGGACCGTCCTCGTCGTCGGCGAGGGCCGGGTGGCCGACGCCGTCGCGGCCGCCCTGGCCGCCGCCGGGATCGGGACGACGGACCGCAGGCCTCGGCTCACCGAGCGCGGGATCCGTGCCCGGACCGGGCGCGGCGTGCCCAGGCCGGCCTGCGTCGTGCTCGTCGAGCCGGTCGCCGCCGACTCCGCCCGGGCGGCCGACCTCGTCCGCCGGGACGTCCCGCACCTGTCCGTCGTCGTCCGGGAGGGCGACGTCGTCGTGGGGCCGCTCGTCCGGCCCGGCACCGACCCCTGCCTGCGCTGCTTCGACCTGCACCGCACCGCGCTCGACCCGGCCTGGCCCGGCGTCCTCGCCCAGCTGCTCTCCGGCCCCCGGGACGCGCCCGAGGAGACCACCGTGGCGGCCCTGGCGGGCCGGCTCGCGGCCCTCGCCGTCCTCACCCTCCTCGACGGCCGCACGACACCCGCGGCCTGCGGTGCGACGCTGGAGGTCGAGCTGCCGGACGGGCTCGTCACCCGTCGTCCGTGGCCCGCGCACCCTGAGTGCGGGTGCCGCTGGCCGCCCGCCGGCGAGCCCGGCGACGCGCCCGGGACGACGACGTCACCCGCCCACCGCGCGCGGTCGCAGCCCGCGACCGTGACAATGGAGCCGTGACGGACCTCCCCCGCCGTGCTGTCACCCGCACGGCGAAGCTCGCCAGCCTCCCGCTCGCCTTCGCCGGCCGCACGGCCCTCGGCTTCGGCAAGCGGGTCGGGGGCCGGCCGGCGGAGATCGTCGCGGCCGAGATGCAGGCCAGGACGGCCGAGCAGCTCTTCCGCGTGCTCGGTGAGCTCAAGGGCGGCGCGATGAAGTTCGGCCAGGCCCTGAGCATCTTCGAGGCCGCGATGCCCGAGGAGCTCGCCGGCCCCTACCGGGCGACGCTCACCAAGCTCCAGGACGCCGCTCCCCCGATGCCGACGGCGACGGTGCACAAGGTGCTCGCCGCCGAGCTCGGGCCGCAGTGGCGGCGCCGGTTCAAGGAGTTCGACGAGACACCGGCCGCCGCCGCCTCGATCGGCCAGGTGCACCGCGCCGTCTGGAAGGACGGCAGGCAGGTGGCCGTCAAGGTGCAGTACCCCGGCGCCGGTGACGCGCTGATCTCCGACTTCACCCAGGTCGCCCGGGTCGGCCGGGTCGCGGCCGGCTGGATCCCGGGCCTCGACATCAAGCCGATCCTCGACGAGCTCAAGGCCCGGATCGTCGAGGAGCTCAACTACACGCTCGAGGCGGAGTCCCAGACGCAGTTCGCCGACGCGTTCCGGGACGACCCCGTCTTCGTCGTCCCCGAGGTCGTCATCGCGACGCCGCACCTCATCGTCAGCGAGTGGCTCGAGGGGGTCGCCCTCTCCAAGCTCATCGCGACGGGCACCCCGCAGGAGCGCAACCTCGGGGCACGCCGCTACCTGGAGTTCCTGCTCGCCGGGCCGGCCCGGGCCGGGTTGCTGCACGCCGACCCGCACCCCGGCAACTACCGGCTCACCCCGGACGGGCGGTTCGGCATCCTCGACTTCGGCGCGGTCAAGCGGCTGCCGGACGGGATGCCCCCGGAGATCGGGCGGCTGCTCACGCTCGCGCTCCAGAACGACGCCGACGGCGTCGTCGCGGGGCTGCGCGAGGAGGGCTTCATCAAGGCGTCGATCGACATCGACGGCCGCGCGCTGCTCGACTACCTCGCGCCGTTCCTCGAGCCGGCCCGGCACACGACGTGGACGTTCTCCCGGGCCTGGATGCGCGAGCTGTTCGCCCACGTCAACGACGTCCGCCGGCCGCAGTGGTCGCTGGGGCTCAAGCTCAACCTGCCGCCCGAGTACCTGCTCATCCACCGGGTGTGGCTCGGCGGCATCGGGGTGCTGTGCCAGATCGAGGGCGAGGTGCCCGTGCTCGAGGTGCTCGCGGAGTGGCTGCCGGACTTCGACGTGGCCTCGCTCGACTACATCGAGTGGGTCGACGACGAGGGCGAGCCGGTCGAGCCCTGAGGGCTGCTCGACCGGGTGCTCGACGGGCGGATCACCACCAGGCGGAGTCGAGCTTGCCCTCGATGCTGCGGATGTTCGCCCGCATGCACGCACCGCACGTCCAGACCCGGCGGCCCCGCTCGGTGCCCGCGGACCACGTGAGCGGCGGCGGATCCGACGGCGCCGCGGCGCCGCAGGTGAGGCAGACCATCGCGGACCCCTGGGACGGCATCGTCGCCGTGGGCAGGGCCGAGGACGTTGTGGGCTCGGTCACATCCAGAGCGTACGCCCGGAACCGTTGCCTCGCGAGGGATCCACGCCCGAATCCTTGCCAGAAATCTGGGCCGACAACGAAAACCCCCCGTTCGGCGGAGTGTTCGCCGCGGATTCCGTCGACGCGTCGACCGCTGGGCGGGCCGCCCGTCGGTCAGACGGCGATGGTCTCGATCGCGTGCAGGTGGCGACGGGTGCAGGGCGAGCAGGTCCAGGCCCGGTGCCCCTCCCGGACGGACATGGACCACAGCAGGGCGGGCCGCTCCTCGGAGGGCCGGCTCCCGCACTCGAGGCAGCACGTCGTGGTTGTCATGCTTCTCGACGCTACGGACGGTTCGTCGCCGACGGGCTACGCCTGCGCGACGGCACTGTAAAGGGTCTGTCACCCCGGGTTACGGAAACACGACACCCGTGTGTCGCCGCCCGGTGCGGCCCGGACGGCGCAGCGGCCCGCCGGGATCCCGGCGGGCCGCTGCGGACGGTGACGTGCGGGTCAGCGGCGGTAGACCGCGTCCCAGTCGCCGACCTCGAGCAGGAGGATCTGGCCGTTCTCGACGAGCTCCTCCACCGTGCCGGCGCCGGTCCCGGCGGGCAGGTTCTTCTTCGTGTGGACCTGGGCGTCGAACAGGAACGTGCCCTTGCCGAAGAGGTCCGCGGTGTCGACGATGCCGCTCGACTCCTCGTCGGTCGTGAGGACGGCCCGGGTGTCGGGCGTCGTCCCCGCCGGGTTCGTCACGCCGAAGAGGGCGGTGTCGAAGCCCGCGACGACGCCGACCCGGCCGTCCTTGATCCGGTAGGCGAGGATGCGCGCGACGTGGTCGTTGCCGCCCGGGTCCTCCTGGACGAGGAGGTTGCCGCGCCGGTCGATCGCCATGTTGTCCGGCTTGCTGAGGTACGGCGCCTCGCTGCCGTCGAGCAGCAGCGTGAGCGTCCCGCCGAGCTCCGGCTTGTCGACGTTCGTGAAGCGCAGCCGCCAGAGGCCGCCGCCGTCGCGGGACACCCCCGGCTCGGCCGGGTTGGCCGCGGTCGAGCCGCCCTCGGTCGTGAGGAAGTAGTAGTCGTTGCGGTTGCGCGGGTCGAAGGAGCCGTCCTCGATCCGGTTCAGGGTCAGGCCCTTCGCCGCCGCGTCGGCGTTCTGCGCGGCACCGCTCGCCGTCGTGTCGACCTGCTCGCCGGCCCCGAACGTCACCGGGACGGCCTTGCCCTTGCCGTAGGCGGTGCGGAACTGCGCGTCGGTCGAGACCGACTCGTCCGCGGTGTCGACGACGAACAGCGAGCCGTTCGTGAGGCCGGCGCGCTCGACCGGGCTGCCCTTCGTCGTCTTGGTGCCGACGTAGACCCGCAGCTGGCCGTTGCCGCCGTCCTCGTTGCCCATGACGACGGTCGTGTCGGTGCGGTTGGCGGCCGAGACGGTGTTCTCCCACGAGAAGAGCCCGAGCCGGGGCAGCTGGGTCGCGGCGCCGTCGGTCGTCACGCCGAACACGCGGCCCTCGTCACCGGCCTCCTCGTTCGCCATGTAGATCGCGCCGTCGTACCCGGCGTCCGTGTCGTCGTTGTAGAGCGAACCGGCCGGGGCGAGGTAGCCCGAGCAGAACCGGTTGAAGGCGGCTGTGTGGGTGCCGGCGGCGGCCCCCGCGGGAGCCACCGGCGCGGCGGCGTAGGCGCCCGTCGTGTAGTCCCAGTAGCGGACACCGGGCTGGACGAGGTCGGAGCCGGTCGTCACGGCGAGCGTCTTCGGGTCGATCGTCCAGCGGCTGACGAAGGCGCCCTTCTGGCCGTGCGCGCGGGCGATGCCGGCCGTGGCGCCGAGCTCGGCGTTCACCAGGGCCACGACCCGCTTGCCGCTGCGGTAGGCGCCGATGCCGTCGGGGATGCCGACGAGCTGCGTGCCGTCCTTCGCCGCGCCGTTGTTGACCGTGAGCAGGGACGTGACCGTCACGTCGGGGGCGACGGGCAGGACGTACGGGGCGATGCCGCCCGTCGGGCCGATCGCGGTGCTGCCGGCGGCGGACGCCGGGGCCGCCATCGGCACGACGAGTGCCGCGCAGCCGAGGCCGGTGCCGGCCAGGACGGCGCGGGTCCGGCGGGAGCGGGCGGGGGTCTGCTGGGTCACGCGGTCCTCCAGGTCGGGGTGTCGGTCGCCGCGGGGCGGCAGAGCCGAATCTGGCGACCCGGGATGAACGGACCACGGTCCTCAGGACGAACGGCACGGGACCGTCCGGTGTCGGTCCCGTGCCCGGCCCGGGCGGGTCAGACGCCGAGGTAGAGGAACCCCGGTCCCTCGTCCCGCCAGCCGACGCCCAACGGGTCGAGGGCCGCCGCGAGCGCCGGCCGCCAGGAACCGGTCCGGGTGACGTCGGCGCCCTCGAACCCGTGGTCCGCGGTGAGCAGGAACGTCACGTCGTCGGTGACCCCGAGCCCGTCGAGGTGGTCGAGGAAGGCGCAGAGCCGGCGGTCGGCGTCGCGGAAGCTGTCGCGGGCGATCTTCGAGCGGGGCCCGCCGCCGTGGTGCCCGGCGTCCGTGACGACGTTCGACCACCACGTGAGCGCGGGGGCGTCGTCCGGTACGGCCCACAGCTGGAGCATCTGCGCGACGCCCGCGTCGTCGACGCGGGTGCCCCAGCGGTAGTACGAGTCGGCCAGGTGCGCGCGGTCGCCGACGAAGGGGCTCGCGTCGGCGTCCGGCAGCGCGGAGTCGAGGTCGCCCGCTCCCCCGGCACCGGCCTGGGCCCGGACGAGCTGCATCGTCGAGTACCCCGCGCCGCGTTCGACGGCCTCGTCGACGCACGCCGTGAACGCGCCGGGCCGGGCCGCCGCGAGCGTCTCGAAGACCGTCGCGACGCCGGGTCGCAGCCACTCGGCGGAGCGGTGCCACGTCGTCTCGTCGTTGGGGACGACCCGCTCGCCCGTCGCGCGGTCGTAGAAGACGTTGCCGAGGACGCCGTGCCGACCGGGCCCGACGCCGGTGAGCGCCGAGGTGTGGTTGCACAAGGTGATGCTCGGGAACTCGGCGACCGCACCGCCGGCGAGCGCCGTCCCGTGCGCGAGCAGCCGCGCGACGCCCGGCAGCTCGCCGGACGCCGCGAGGTGCAGCAGCTCCGAGCAGTGCGCGCCGTCCCAGAGGATGCCGACCACCCAGCGGCCCGCGCCCTCGTCGACGAGCCCCTCGAGGGCGCGCCCGTCCAGGGGCAGCCCGGCGGCGTCGACGTGCAGGCGGGCCGGCACGCCCGCGGCCCGCAGCAGCGTCGGTGCGACGTCGACGATCCGGGCGTGCTCGGCGACGACGCCGCGCGGTCGGACGCCGGCCCCCGACAGCAGCAGCGGCGCCCGGGACTGGACGATGTCGAGCGAGCCGTGCTCGCCGTGGTGACCGCCCTCGTCGGGGAAGAAGTGCCGCGGCGTGTGGACGACGGCGACGTCCGGGCTGCGGCTCGGGTCGGCGAACAGGGAGAGCAGCCGCCGGCCCGGGTCCGGGTAGGCGTTGCGGGCGTTGTCCGGCGAGGGGTCGGCGACCTCGAGCTCGTACGGCAGGAAGGCCATCGGGTCGACGTCCCCGACCGGGTCCTCGCCGTGCAGCACGGTGTGCACACCACCGGCGTCGAGCCGGACGGCGCCGCGCGCGTTCGCGACGACGACGGTGGCGCCCGGGCCGAGGTTGTGCGGGCCGGGCCCTGCGTCGGGGTACGCGACGAGGTCGACGACGCCGGCGAGCGCCGGGTCGGTCAGGGCCCGGACGGCGGCGTCCCGGGCCGCGGCGGCCCCGGCCGGGCCGGTCCCCGTGACGTCAGCTCCTGCAGTGCTCATGCCCGCAGCGTGCCACGGGGGCAGACTGTGGCGGGGCCGGACACCCGGCGCCGGCCACCGTCGTCGCGAAGGAGCTTCACGTGCAGGTCGTCCGGATCACGGCCACTGGCGGACCCGAGGTGCTCGAGGTCGCCGACGTCGCACCGCTGGCGCCCGCGGCGGGCGAGGTCCTCGTCGACGTCGCCGCCGCCGGGGTGAACTTCATCGACACCTACGTCCGCTCGGGGCTCTACCCGACGCCGCTGCCCGTCGTCCTCGGCCAGGAGGGCGCCGGCACGGTGTCGGCGGTCGGCGCCGGCGTGGACGACGTCCGGGTCGGGGACGTCGTCGCCTGGGCGGGCGGGGTCGGCGCCTACGCGCAGCAGTCCGTCCGGCGCGCGGGCGAGGTCGTCGTCGTCCCGCCGGGTGTCGACCCCGAGACCGCCGCGGCGGCGATGCTCCAGGGGATGACCGCGCACTACCTCGTGACCGACACCTTCGCGCTCGGCCCGGGGCACCGCTGCCTCGTCCATGCGGGTGCGGGCGGCGTCGGGCTGCTGCTCATCCAGCTCGCCAAGCAGGCGGGCGCCGAGGTCTTCACGACCGTCGGCGGGCCGGAGAAGGCCGAGCTCGCGCGGGGCGCCGGGGCCGACCACGTCATCGACTACCGGGCCGAGGACTTCGCCGGAGCCGTCGAGCGGCTCGCGGGGCCGAAGGCGCTCGACGTCGTCTACGACGGGGTCGGCAAGGACACTTTCGTGCGGGGCCTGGACCTGCTGCGCCGGCGCGGCCTCATGGTGACGTTCGGCAACGCGTCCGGTGCGCCCGACCCGGTGCCGCCGCTGCTGCTCTCCCAGAAGGGCTCGCTCTTCCTCACCCGGCCGACGCTCGGCGACTACATCGCGACGACGCAGGAGCTGCGGGCGCGGGCGGGCGCCGTCCTGGACCTCGTCGCGGCGGGCGGTCTCGACGTCCGCGTCGGGGTGCGGCTGCCGCTGGCACAGGCCCGGCAGGCGCACGAGCTGCTCGAGGGTCGCCGGACGACGGGCAAGGTCCTGCTCGTCCCCTGACGGCGACCGGCAGGGAGGCCGCGGGCCCGGCAGACGTCAGGGCCGGGCCATCCCCTCACATGGCCCGGCCCTACCGCGTACCCGACAAGACGCAGGAACCGCCGTTTCGGTTGCTCCTGACGGAGCACGTGCGCGTGCTCCACGTACGTCCGCGGCGTGTGAGCCGCACCACGTGAGGGGTGGCACCGAGGGGTGGGCGGCCGGTCGCCGGCGGGAGCCGTCGGACGTGACGACGGCTCCCGCCTCTCCTGGCTGCACCCACCGCCCCGGTGCGGGTGCCGCTCGTCGTCAGACGAGCTGCTGGGCCGCGCGGAGCGCGGCCTGGGATGCGAGGCGCGCCGACTGGACGGCGCGCTGCGCGGATCGCTCGGCCCGACGGGCCCGGCGCTCGGCGCGCACTGCGCGCACGACGCGGGACCGCTGGGCCTCGCTACTCAGCTCGTGCCATCGGTGGCGTGCGAGCTGTTCGTTGAGGACGTGCTGACTTGCGTACATGTCGGTGCTCCTGGGCTGCGTCCGCGCGAGGCGGAGACGGATGTCGGTCTCGAGGCACCGGTCGGTGCCGTCGAGGAGTGCGTCGTGCTCGGTGCGGGACCGGGCTGCGGCGCGGTCGGTGACGGACGGGGAGACGGACGTGGCGGCGGCGCGGGCTGCCGCCCGGCGGGCTGCGACGGCGAGCCGGACGGCGCTCACGCCGCGGCCTCGTTCTTGCGCGGACGCCCACGCGGCCGCTTGCGGGCCACGACGACACCGGCGATGAAGAGCTGGCCACCCCAGACGCCCCACGGCTCCCGGCGCTCGAGGGCACCGGCGAGGCACGACGTGCGGACGGGGCAGGGCTGGCAGAGCGACTTCGCGGTCTCGACGTCTGCGGGGGACTCGGCGAACCAGAGCTCGGAGTCGTTCACCCGGCACGGGATCGTCGGCGTCTGCTCCTGGACGACCTCGTCGAGGGTGTCCAGCAGAGCGGTGAGCTGCATCGTCGTCACCTCCTCGTTCTCCTCGGGGCACCGGTTGTGACCGGGCCGCCGTCACGGCGGTCCGCCGGTGCGGGTCGACCGGCGGCTCGAACTACCCGGCGACGGTCGTCGCCGGAGTCCTTGCCGGGATCCGCGGGAGGAACACGAAGGCCGCGGATCCCGTGATCGGGTTCCGCGGCCTGAGGAGGCGTCTCGCCGGTGCTAGACCGGCGGCTTCCAGACTCTGGTACCCGATTGGTGCGGGGTGGTGCCGTACTGCTTGTCGAAACCGAACTTCTGCGTTGCCGCGGTGCGGGCGGACTCGTCCGCCGGACCGTCGTTGCGGACGCCGGCGATCAGGTCGCCGACGAGCTCGAGGGACACGTGGGCCATGGGCGCCTGCGGGCAGAGGTCTGCCCAGCTGCGGAGCGGGTTGACGCCTGCCCGGACGCGGCCGCTGAGCGGCGAGGTGGCAGCGCGCGAAGCACCGGTCATGACGCCGTAGGCGCTCTCGGTCGTGATCGCGATCATGTCTGCCACCTCCTCCCGGTCTCGGGCCCCGTGCGCGCGTGGGCGCAGCACGTGGCGTTCTGTGATGCGATGAAGGCTAGACGACGCTACGAACGAGCCACAACGTATTTTCCGTCGTGTTTTCCGAACTTTTTTCGACGATCTTTGCGGCCGGTCGTCGCGCGGACCGAAAGTCCTTCTCCCGCAACGGGAACCGGACACCGGGCCCGAAGCGGACGATCCCGGCGGCTCACCCATTCGGGGGACCGCTCCCGGCGCCCAGCTCGGCGAGCAGCGCCGCCCCGTACCGGTCGAGCTTGGCCTTGCCGACGCCCGCGATGGCGGCGAGGGAGGCGACGTCCCGCGGGACCGCCTCGGCGACCGCGACGAGCGTCGCGTCCGTGAGGACGACGTACGCGGGCACCTTCGCCTCCGCGGCGACCCGTGCCCGCCACTCGCGCAGGCGCGCGAAGAGCTCGGGGTCGTACGCCGGCGGGCAGTCCCCGCAGCGGCCGGTCTTGCGCTCGGCCCCGGACGACAGCACCGTGCCGCAGACCCGGCAGGCGGTCGGCAGCGACGTCTTGCTCCGCGAGCGGCGCGGCCCGTCGCCGTCCCGGCCCGGGCCGCGGGAGCCGCCCTGCGGAGCGCGGCCGGCGGGGGCGCCGATGAGCCCGTCGAGGAACCGCGACGGCTCCCGGGTCGCCCGCCCGCCCGGTGTGCGGGACCGGGTCCACGACAGCAGCAGGTGCTCGCGGGCCCGGGTGATCCCCACGTAGAGGAGCCGGCGCTCCTCCTCCACGGCCTCCCAGCCCTGCGCGAGCGAGATCGGCATGAGGCCCTCGGAGAGCCCGACGAGCAGGACCGCGGCCCACTCCAGACCTTTGGCCGCGTGGAAGGACGCGAGCGTGACGCCCTCGACGGTCGGGGCGTGCTGGGCGGCGGCGCGCTCCTCGAGCTCGGCGACGAGGTCGGTGACGACGGTGCCCGGGCGGGCCGCGGCCAGCTCGTCGGCGAGGACGGCGAGCGCCTGGAGGGACTCCCAGCGCTCCCGGACCGCACCGCCCGTCGACGGCGGTACCGGCGTCCAGCCGGCCGACGCGAGGACCGAGCGGACCTCGTCGCCGAGCGGCCGTGTGCCGTCGGACGCGCGCGCCGCCCCGCGCAGGAGCAGGACGGCGTCCCGGACCTCCTTGCGCTGGAAGAACCGCTCCCCGCCGCGCACGAGGTAGGAGATCCCGGCGTCGGCGAGGGCCGACTCGAGCGGCTGGGCCTGCGCGTTCGTCCGGTAGAGGACGGCGATCTCGCTGGGCCGCACCCCCGCCTCCATGAGCCGGGTCACCTCGCGGACGACCCCCGAGGCCTCGGCGAGGTCGTCGTCGTACGCCGTGAGGGTCGGGGCCGGGCCGGCCTCGCGCTGGGCGGTGAGGGTGAGCCGCGCCGTCGCCGGGGTGCCCGCCGGGCCGGACGTCGCGAGCAGGCCGTTCGCGAGCGCCACGACCTGCGGGGTCGAGCGGTAGTTGCGCTCCAGGCGGACCGTCCGCGTGCCCGGGTGCCGCTTCGGGAAGGCGAGCAGGTGCTCGGGCGAGGCGCCGGTGAAGGAGTAGATCGTCTGGGCCGGGTCGCCGACGACGCAGACGTCCTCCCGGTCCCCGAGCCACAGATCGAGCAGCCGCTGCTGGAGCGCCGAGACGTCCTGGTACTCGTCGACCACGAAGTGCCGGTACTGCCCGCGGATCGTCGCCGCGACGGCCGGGTACTCCTCGAGGATGCCGACCGTGAGGAGCAGGACGTCCTCGAAGTCGATGACGCCGCGGTCGGTCTTGACGTCCTCGTAGAGCTCGAGGACCCGCCCGACGGTCGGCAGGTCGAACCCGCCCGGCTCGCCGCGACCGGCCCGGGTCGCGGCGGCGACGTAGCGCTCGGGCGTGAGCAGGGTGACCTTGGCCCACTCGATCTCGGCGGCGAGGTCGCGGATCGCGGCCCGGTCGACGGTGAGCCGCATCCGCGCCGCGGCGTCCGCGACGAGGCCGGCCTTGTGCTCCTGGATCGCAGGCGGGGCGCCGCCGACGGCCTGCGGCCAGAAGTACGAGAGCTGGCGCAGCGCCGCGGCGTGGAAGGTCCGGGCCTGGACGCCGCCGACGCCGAGCGCACGCAGCCGGGTGCGCATCTCCCCCGCGGCCCGGGCGGTGAACGTCACCGCGAGCACCTGCTGCGGGACGTAGACCCCGCTGTGGACGCCGTACGCGATCCGGTGCGTGATGGCGCGGGTCTTGCCGGTGCCGGCACCGGCGAGCACGCAGACCGGCCCGTGGAGCGCGGAGGCCACCTCGCGCTGCTCGGGGTCGAGCGCGGCGAGGACGCCGTCCGCGGACGGCAGCAGGGTGGTGAGGACGGGCTCGGGACCGGGCATCGGGGGCCATCCTGCCAAGGAGCGGCGACAGCCGGGCGGGCGGGCGACCCCGGCCCGGGAAGATCGCACCCCCGGCCGTACGTTGACATGTCAAGCGGCCCCGCCCGCCGCCGGCCAGGACCCGGCGGGCGGGGCCGCCAGACTGCCCGAACGCCCGGCACCCGCCCCACCGAACCCGAGGAGACGCGCACGATGGAAGCCCCCGCGCCCGGCACGATCACGATGTACTCGACCACCTGGTGCGGGTACTGCCAGCGACTCAAGAAGCAGCTGGACCGTGAGGGCATCGGCTACACCGAGGTGAACATCGAGCACGTGCCGGACGCCGCCGAGTTCGTCATGCAGGTCAACAACGGCAACCAGACCGTGCCGACGGTGCTGTTCCCGGACGGCACCGCCTCGACGAACCCGTCGCTCGCCGAGGTCAAGGCGCGGCTGTCCGCCTGACGGCCGGCCCGTCACAGACCGGCCCCGAGCCGACCGACCCGCTGGACGTCGTCCCGCACTCCACGGCCACGCTCGCCGCGCACGTCGCGGGCGTGGCCGTCGGCGTCCGCGGCACCGTCGCCGCGGCCGGCGGGCACGCCGTCCGGGTCGGGGTCGACGGCCCGGTCGGGGCGGACGGCGCGGCCCTCGCGGACGCCGTGGCGGCCGCCCTCGCGGAGCGTGCGGTGCCGACGGGCAGGGTGCGCGCTGACGACTGGCTGCGCTCCCGGTCGCTGCGCCTGGAGTACGGTCCGGCCGACCCGGACGCGTACTACGAGGGCTGGCTCGACATGTACGCGCTGCGCCGGGAGGTGCTCGACCCGCTCGGTCCCGGCGGGTCGGGGCGTTGGCTCGCCCGGCTGCGCGACCCGGCGACCGACCGCTCGTACCGCGAGCCCGCGACGGTCGCCGTCCCGGGGCTCGTGGTCGTCGCCGACGGCCCGTTCCTCGCCCGCTGGGAGCTCGCCGACGCGTTCGACGTCGTCGTCCACCTCGAGGTGACCCCCGCCGCGCAGCGGCGCCGGCTCCCCGACGACGACCGCGAGCGGGTGCTGGCCGCCTGGCGGCGCTACCTCGACGAGACCGACCCGGCCCCGCGCGTCCTCGCGGCCGGCGGGCTCGTCGTCCGGTTCGACCACCCGGCCCGGCCGGCGCTCGTCGTCCCGGACGACGGCGCCCGGGACGGGCACCGGTCCGCCGGGTCGTGACCGACCCGGCGGACCGGCGGGACCTCACTCCTCCATCGAGGACCGGTGCGCCCGGGTCAGCGCCGGCGGCCCGGCGGGACCGGCGGGGCCACCGGGCCCACCGGGGCCGTCCACCGCGGCCGGGGCCGGGACACCGCGGGTGGCCCGCAGCGACAGCACGACCGACCCTCCGACGAGTGCCGCGACGACGCCCAGCGAGACGAGCGTCGGGATCTTGACGTCGGCCATGAGGAGCAGCATCTTCACGCCGACCCAGACGAGCACGAGCGACAGGCCCGCCTTGAGGTGGACGAACCGGTGCACGAGGTCGGCGAGCAGGAAGTACATCGCCCGCAGCCCGAGGATCGCGAACGCGTTGGCCGTGAAGACGAGGAACGGCTCCTGGGTGACCGCGAAGATCGCCGGGATCGAGTCGACGGCGAAGACGACGTCCGTCACCTCGACGAGGACGAGCACCGACAGCAGCGGGGTGGCCAGCCGCCGGCCGGCCCGCACGACGGTGAACCGCGCCCCGTGGTACTCGTCCGTGTGCGGGACGACCCGCCGGAACCAGCGCAGCACCCGCGAGCGCGACGGGTCGATGTGCGTGGCGCGGTGCCGGTACATCTGGACGCCGGTGAAGACGAGGAACGCGCCGAACACGTAGAGCACCCAGGAGAACGACGAGATGAGCACCGACCCCCCGGCGATGAACGCCCCGCGCAGGACGAGCGCCCCCAACACGCCGTAGAAGAGCACCCGGTGCTGGTACTCCCGGGGCACGGCGAACCAGGTGAAGATCACCGCCCAGACGAAGACGTTGTCGACGGCCAGGCTCTTCTCGATGACGTAGCCGGCGTAGTACTGGGTCGCCGCCTCGGCACCCCAGGCCCGCCACACGACGGCGCCGAAGCCGACGCCGAGGAGCACCCAGAAGCCGGACCACCAGGCGGCCTCGCGGACGCCGATGACGTGGCTGTCGCGGTGCGCGAACAGGTCGACGGCGAGCATGACGAGGATGACGCCGAGAACGGCGAGCCAGGCCCACAGGGGCACGGACAGGTCGAGCGGCACGGGAACCTCCGGTCAGGGACCAGAGGTCTCCCCCGCCGGCGCACCGTCGTGGTGGCCGGCCCGGCCGCCGGGCTCCGTCCGTGGAGCCGTCCTGACGACGGACCGTGTCGTGGGGTACTCCCCTCGACACCAGAGAATGACGAAATCCATTTCGTCTGTCAAGTGATCAGCGCCAGGCCTCCACGGCCTCGTCGAGCGGGCCGCCGAACCACTGCTCGACGAGCCGGCGGGCGATCGAGACGGCCGGCGGCAGGAGCAGCTCGCCGGACGCGACGTCGGCGGCGAGCTCCTCGCGGCTCCACCACCGGGCGTGCGCGAGCTCCTCGCCGTCGACCGTGACCTCGGTGCTCGTGGCCCGGCCGGAGAAGCCGAGCATGAGGGACGACGGGAACGGCCACGGCTGGCTGCCCTGGTAGGTGACCTCGCCGACCCGGACGCCGGCCTCCTCGAAGACCTCGCGGCGGACGGCGGCCTCGAGCGACTCCCCGGGCTCGACGAAGCCGGCGAGCGTCGAGTACCGCTTCGGCGGCCAGACCTGCTGGCGGCCGAGCAGGATCCGGCCCTCGTCGTCCTCGATCGCCATGATCACCGCAGGGTCGGTGCGCGGGTAGTGCTCTGCCCCGCAGACCGGGCACTTGCGGGACCAGCCGGCGGTCGCGACGACCGTCGGCTCGCCGCAGCGGGCGCAGCGCGGGTGCGTCGAGTGCCAGTTCGACAACGCCACGGACGCCGTGAGCAGCCCCGCGCCCGTCGCGTCGACGAGCGGGCCGACCTCGCGCAGCCCGGCCCAGCGCGAGCCCGCCGGGGCCGGGTGCTCGGCCGGGGCCGCCTGCGGGCCGCCGGTCAGCGGCACCGGGATCCTCGGGACGGCGAGGAGCACGTACGCGGCCCGGTCCGGGCCGTCGACGCCGAGGTAGGCGGCGGTCACGCCGGTCAGCGGGTCGGCCCCGAGCGCTGCGACGGCTGCACGGGCCGCGGCCGGGTCGAGCAGGAGCAGGCCGGGCCCCTCCGGCGCCGCGCCGTCGACGGCGGCGTCGGACCAGGCGTCGCCCTCGGCACCGAGACCGGTGACGAGACCGCGGTCGCCCTCGAGGACGAGCACCCGGGTCGCCGGGTCGGCGAGCAGCCCGTCGAGCAGGCCCTCCCGGGTGCGGCGCTCGGCGTCGCGGTCCAGCGTCGCGCGGGACAGCGCCAGCTCGGCGAGCGGCGGGCGCGGGGCGGTCTGGTCGCCGGTGGCGGCGTGGGTGGTCACGAGGGCCCACCCTAGGTCGTGCTCCGCGTCACGCGGGGCGGCCCGGCCCGCGTCGGTGGGTGCACCCCGGTGCGGGGCCGCGGACCGTTTACGGTGGAGCCCGTGCCCGACCGTTCCCCGTTCGCCCTCGCTGCGCTCGCGTGCGCCGCCGTCCGCGGCCTCGAGCCCGCGGCCGCCGCCGCGCGGACGAGCCACGACCCCGAGGTGGACGCCGCGGACCTCGAGGACGACCTCGGGCGCCGCTGGGTCGTGCGGGTACCGCGCACCGCGACCGCGGCCGCCCGGCTCGACGCCGAGGGCCGGCTCGTCGCCGGTCTCGCCGGTTACCTGCCGTTCGCCGTGCCGGACATCGCCGGCCGGACCCCGCTGCCCGACGGCACCGCCGCCGTCGTGACCCGGGCGCTCGCGGGCGAGCCGCTCGACCCGGCGACGCTCGAGCCGGGCCCCGGTCTGGCCGCCGCGCTCGGCCGTAGCATCGCCGCGATCCACGACCTGCCCGACCGGGTCGTCGAGGAGGCCGGACTGCCGGTCTACACGGCCGAGGAGTACCGCCAGCGCCGGCTCGCCGAGGTGGACCGGGCGGCCGCCACCGGGCACGTGCCGGCCGGGCTGCTCACCCGCTGGGAGAAGGCGATCGAGGAGGCCGGCGCCTGGCGGTTCATGCCGTGCGTCGTGCACGGCGACCTCGCGAGCGAGACGGTGCTCACCGAGCACGCGGACGTCGTCGGCGTCCTCGAGTGGGGCGAGGCCCGGGTCGCCGACCCGGCCGACGACCTGGCGTGGGTGCTCGCCGCGGCCGACGAGGACGCGGCCGAGGCCGTCCTCGAGGCGTACGCGCACACCCGGCGCACCCCGGTGGACGGCGACCTCGCCCGCCGCGCCCGGCTCGCCTCCGAGCTCGCCTGCGCCCGCTGGCTGCTGCACGGCGTCACCGCGGACGACGCGGAGGTCGTCGACGACGCCGTCGCGATGCTCGCCGACCTCGACGCCGCCGTCGACGGCTCGTCCTGGTGACCCCGGGCCCCTCGACGGGCGCCGCCGGCGGGCTGCGGCTCGTCTCCTTCAACGCGTGCTCCGGCCGCTCGCTGGACGACGGCGGCACAGACCCGCAGCGGTTCGCGGACGCCGTCGCCGCGACCGGCGCCGACGTCCTCGCGCTCCAGGAGGTGGACCGGTTCCAGCCGCGGTCCGGCGGGGTCGACCAGGCGGCGCTCGCGGCCGCGGCGCTGGGCGGCGCGCACCGCTACCTCGGGCTCGTCCACGGCACGCCCGGCGAGGACGGCTGGCTGCCCGCGCCCGACGACCACCCGCCGTCCGGTCACGAGCACGACCCACCGCCGGACGGCGCGGCGGCCGACCCGACGTACGGGATCGCGCTCGTGACGACCCGCCCGGTCGTCTCCTGGCACGTGCTGCGCCTGGCACCGGCACGCGGCCGGTACCCGATCCCGCTGCCGACCCGGCCGCCGCGGCTGCTGTGGATCCCCGACGAGCCGCGGGCCGCGATCGCCGCCGTCCTCGCCGAGCCGGCCGTCACCGTCGTCGCGACGCACCTGTCGTTCGTGCCCGGTGCGAACGTGCGCCAGCTGCGCCGGCTGCGGGACTGGGTCCGGACGCTGCCCGGCCCGCACGTCCTGCTCGGGGACCTCAACCTGCCCGGCCGGCTGCCGGCGCGGATCACCCGGTGGACGCCGCTCGTCACCGGCCCGACGTTCCCCTCCCCCGGGCCCCGGGTCCAGCTCGACCACGTGCTCGCCCACGGGCTGCCGGAGGGCAGCCGGGTCCGTGGCCGCGTCGAGCGGCTCGCCGTGAGCGACCACTGCGCGGCCGTAGCGGACGTCGACCTGCCGGGCTGACGGGCTGCGGGGCTGACGAGCTGACGGGCTGACCCGTCAGGAGAGCGCGACGCTCGTGCGCGCCGAGGCGTGGGTGTCGCCGAGCCGGGAGACGGTGACGCCGGGCACCTGGTTCGGTGACGACAGGTTCGTCGTGTCCCGGTTGCCGAGCATCCGGTTGTTGTTGAGCCCCCAGCACCACAGGGTCGCGTCGGTGCGGCGGGCGCAGGAGAACTCGTAGGCCGCGTTCACCTCGGCCCACGTCGTGGCGCTGCCGACCTGGGTCGGGGCGCTGCGGTTCGTCGACGTGCCGTCGCCGACCTGGCCGTTGCTGCCCAGGCCCCAGCACCACAGGGTGCCCGTGGTCCGCACCCCGCAGGCGTGGGCGCGGCCGACGCTCACCCCGGACCACGTCGCGGTGCCGATCTGCACGGGCGCGTTCCGCTGCGTCGTCGTCCCGTCGCCGAGGCGGCCGCTGCCGTTGTCGCCCCAGCAGAAGAGCTTGCCCGCCGCGGCACCGGTCGCCGGCACCCCGCACGTCGAGAAGTAGCCGGCGCTCACCGTCGACCAGGTCGTCGCGCCGGTCGCGCTGACCTGCACGGGGGTGGTGCGGTCCGTCGTCGTGCCGTCGCCCACCTGGCCGTTGAGGTTGTCGCCCCAGCACCACAGGGTGCCGTCGGTCTTGATGCCGCACGTGTGGGTCTCCCCGACGCTCACCGAGGACCACGACCCGGCCGGGCCCGCGGTGGGCGTCGTGATCGTCCCCGACGCACCCGAGACGCCGGTCTGCGCGTAGGTGGTCGACCCCCAGCACCAGAGCGAGTCGTCGGTGCGGACGGCGCAGACGGCGTACGTGCCCGCCGACACCGAACGCCACGTCGACGCTGCCCCCGCCTGGACGGGCGCGTACCGCGTCGTCGTCGCCGCGTCGCCGACCTGCCCGTAGAAGCCGTACCCCCAGCACCACAGCGTCCCGTCGCCGCGGACGCCGCACCCGCCGTGGTAGCCGGTCGCCCCCGCGGTGAACGCCGTCGCCGGGGCGATCAGCGGGGTCGGAGAGCCCGCGGAGTTGTTGTAGTACATGCCGAGCTGGGCGGACCCGTCGTCCCCGGAGCACCAGACGGCCTGGTCGCTGCGCAGCCCGCACGTCGTGCTGAAGCCGCCGCTCACGGAGCGCCAGGCGGTCGAGGACCCGGCCTGCACGGGCGACAGGCGCTGCGACGTCGTCCCGTCGCCGAGCTGGCCGGAGCCGTTGTAGCCCCAGCAGTACAGCGCCCCCGTGGTGCGGACCGCGCACGTGTGGTTCTGCCAGGTCATGAGCGCGGGGGCGGACGACGAGGCCGGGCTCATCCCTGCCGTCGCCCAGGTCGTCGCGCTCGTGCTCTCCCGCACGGGCGTCGTCCGGTCGGTCGTCGTCCCGTCACCGAGGTTGCCGTAGCCGTTGTAGCCCCAGCAGTAGAGGGACCCGGCGGTCGTCACGCCGCACGCGTAGTGGTCGGCCACGGAGACCGTGGCCCAGGACAGGCCGCCGGAGACGGTGACGGGCGTCGACGAGTCGGCCGTGGCGCCGTTGCCGAGCGCGCCGTACAGGCCGTTGCCCCAGCAGCGGATCGCGGCGTCCGAGGTCCGGACGGCGCACGTCGAGTCGTAGCCGGCCGAGACGGTCGAGTACGCGGTGCCCGCGGTCACCTGGACCGGGCTGCTCTGGTTCGAGGTCCCGCCGTTGCCGAGCCGGCCGCTGCCCCCGCTGCCCCAGCACCACAGGCTGGAGTCGGTCTTCCGGGCGCAGACGTGGTTCTGGCCGACGCTCACCTGCGCCCACGTCGTGACGCCGGTGGCGGGCACCGCGTTCGGGACGTCCCGGGAGGTCGTCGTCCCGTCGCCCATCTCGCCCGCACCGCCGTAGCCCCAGCACCACAGGCTCTGGTCGGACTTGATGCCGCACGTCGTGTTCTCGCCGGCGTCGACGGACAGCCAGGTGCCGCCGCCGGAGACGCCGGTCGCCTCCCAGCGCTGCGCCGAGTCGCCCACCCCGAGGCTGCCGAAGGAGTTCGGTCCCCAGCAGGACAGGGCGCCTGCGGTGCTGATGGCGCAGCCGTGGTTGTCGCCCTCGGTCATGTCCTGCCAGGTCTCCGGGCCGGGCATCCGGACGGCGGTCGTGGTCGTCGAGTTCTGCATGATCACGCCGGTGCGGCCGAGGTCGCCGTCGCCCCAGGCGTACAGGTACGACGTCACCGTCGCGCCGGCCGAGGCCGCCGAGGCGGGCCCGGTGCCGACGCTGTTCGTCGCCGTCACGGTGAACGTGTACGTCCCGGCGGCGAGGCCGCTGAACGTGCAGGACGTCGTCGCCGACGTGCACGTGCTGCCGCCCGGGCTCGCGGTCGCGGTGTAGGAGGTCACGGTGGCGCCGCCGTTCCACGCGGGCGCGGACCAGGACACCGTGGCACCGCCGAAGCCCCCGGTGGCGGTGGGGGTCCCCGGCGCGGACGGGGTGATCGTGACGCCCCACTTGCGGGCGAGGTACTCCTGGACGGTGCGGGTCTGGGCCGACGTCGCGGCGGTGTTCGTCACGACGACCTCGGCGATCCGGCCCTTCCACGTGTCCGCCGTGTTCCAGCCGGTGGCGCCGAGCGCCGCACCGTCGGCGGTGCCGGTCGTGTTCGTCGTCGAGAGCGTGTAGTTGCTCGCACCGTTGACGTTCGACGACATCGACGTCGACGTGACGACGCCGTCGGTGACGACGGCGGTGCCCACCGGCCACGTCTTCGTCGGTGTCACCGAGGCCCAGGTGTCGTAGGTCTCGAGATAGACGTTGTTGTTCCCGTTGCCCCGCTCGAGGACCCGGCCGAGGCCGGTTCCCGCAGCGCCCCAGCCGATCGCGTGCCGCCAGGTCGACGACGGGACGGCCTCCTCCTGGACCGCGACCGCCCACAGCGTCGACGGCGTCGTCCCGGTGGGGAGCTTGGCGACGGCGAGCGGGTAGTGGTCGTCGGTGCCGTCGAAGGCCGGCGCGGTGCGGCCGTTGAGGCTGCTCACGAGAGGTCGCCTGGTCGACGTCGACTGGACGGCGTCGTTCGCCTGGGCGGACTTGTCCTTCCAACAACCGACGGCCGTCCCGGCCGCGGCGGCGGCCCCGCTGCACGCCGTCGACGTGAACAGGGTCGAGGAGTCGGCGCCGTCCATCCACAGCCGCACCGCGGACGTCGTCATGACCGCGGCGGGGTAGGTCGTCAGCGCGGTCCCGGACGACGCGGCGCCGGTGCCCGCGGCGTTCGTCGCCGCCACGGTCACCGTGTAGGCCGCACCGTCGGTGAGCCCGGTGACGGCGCACGGCGAGGACGCGCAGGACTGCGTGACGGTCGCCGCCGTCACGTCGGACGGGGTCGCGGTGACGGTGTACGAGGTCACCGCCGCGCCGCCGTTCCACGCCGGGGCGGTCCAGGTCACCGAGGCGGTCCGGTCGGCGGTCGTCGACGGCGTCGCGGTCACGGTGGCCGGCACGTCCGGCGTGATCGCGACACCCCACTTGCGGGCGAGGTACTCGCGGACGGTGCGGCGCTCGGCCGCGGTGAGCGCGGTCCGGAAGACGAGGACCTCGCGGAAGGAGCCGCTGCCACGACGCGCCACGAGGTCGTAGTCGTCGGCGCCGACGGTCAGCGTGACGCTCCCCGCCGACCGGGTCGTCGTGCTCGACACCGTGCCGCTCACCACGGAGTCGACGGCGACGTCGAGGGTCTGGCTGGACGTGCCTCCGGAGATCTGGCCGTCCCAGACGTGAGGGCCGGTGAGAGCGGTCGACGGGCTGACGATGGCGGTGTTCGTCGTCTGCAGGTTGTAACCGCCGGCCTCGATGCCGAAGAAGCTGGTGCCGGTCGAGCTGATGTGGGGGTGCAGGATCCAGCCGTTCGCGGCGCGGCTGCCGGTGAGCCACCCGTAGGTGTTGAACGTCGGGTCCGTCGACGACGCGACCGAGAAGGCGGTGACCCCCGGCCCGGTCGGGACGCCGGCCGCGGTCTGGTAGTACCCGTTGCCGGAGAACGACACCAGCCCGGTCGCAGGCGTGTACGTGCCGGCCATCGCCGTCGTCGACTGGACGGCGTGCCGGCCGCCGCCGGTCTTGTCGACCCACCGCTTCAGGACGTTCGCCGTCGACGCGCAGGACGTCGCGGTGTCGCACGACTCCGCCGTCCCCTCGAGGACTCCGTCGCCGTCCACGTCGACGCCGTCGAGCCACAGCACCGCGTCGCTGCTCGCGAGGAGCGCCGGCCGTGGCACGACGGTGACGGCCGTCGACGCCGGTCCGGCGCCCACGGCGTTGTTGCCCGCCACGGTGACCGCGTAGGTGGCCCCGTTCGTCAGGCCGGTCAGCGTGCACGGCGACGACGCGCAGGGCAGCGTCACGGTCGGCAGGGTGCCGTCCGAGGGCACGGCGGTGACCGTGTACGACGTCACCGCGGAGCCGCCGTTCCACGGCGCCGTCCACGAGACCGTCGTCTGGGCGTCCCCGGCGGCCGCCGCGACCGCCGTCGGCACGCCCGGGGTGATCGTGGCGGACCACTTGCGCGCCAGGTACTCCTCGACGGTGCGCCGCTGCGTCGCCGTGAGCGTGCCGGAGAGGACGACGACCTCGTCGACCGGGCCCTGCCAGGACTCCGTCAGGGTAGCCTTCCGCCCGATCGCCCCGGAGGTGCCCGTCGTGCTGAACGAGCCGGTGCCCGTCGTCCCCGCCAGGCCCGACGGCCACAGCGTCACCGAGGTCCCGGAGGCGAACTCCGTCGCGGCGACGGTCGGCTCCGTGGCGGACCAGGTCCCGGCGTAGACCGACAGGGGCGTGTCGTTGTGGGCGTCGGCCTGGATCGTCGACGTCGCCGCGCGGTGGAGGACCTGCCGCATCTGGCCGCTCGTCGCCGTCCCGTACGAGACGACCACGCCGTACACGGTGGCCGGGCTCGTCAGCGTCGCGACGGTGAACGTCGTGCTGCTGCTCGTGCCCGTGGGCAGGGCCGCTGCGGAGAACGAGAACCCGTCGTCGCTGCCGTCGAACCCCGGGACCTGCCGGCCCGCCGAGGTCGTCAGCACCGGCTGCTTCGCGGCGGTCCCCTGCGAGGCGTGGGCGGCGGACGCCGACTTGTCCAGCCAGCAGCCCACCGTGGTCGTCGCGACGGCGCCGGTGCACGTGGACGACGCGACGAGGGTCGAGGTGTCCGCGCCGTCGAACCACAGCTTCGTGGCACCGGACGACATGACCGTCGACGGGTACGGGACCGTCGTCGACGTCGCCGCCGGCCCGGTCCCGAGGTTCGAGGTCGCCGTCACCGACACGGTGTACGTGAGGCCGTTCGTCAGCGACGACCACGAGCACGAGGTGGTCGGCACCGTCGCGGTGCACGTCGCCGACCCGGACCCCGGCGCCGGGGAGATCGTCGCCGTGTAGGACGCGACCGTCCCGCCGTTGCCCGCGGGCGCCGTCCACGACGCCTGCACCGCGCCGTCCGAGGGCGTGAGCGTCAGCGCACCCGGCGCGTCCGGGTACCCGTTGCACACCGACGCCGCGGGGGTCGAGGTCGTCGACACCCAGGAGTTGAGCCGGGCCTTGACGCGCGGCGTCACCGCCGACGCCGGGACCGTCACCGAGACCGAGGTGCCGGACACCCCGGTCGCCACCGTCGACGTCCCGTCCGTGACGTCGTACGTCAGGCCCGCGGGCAGCCCGGACGCCGGGGTCCAGGACACCAGGCACGTCGTCGCGGCGGTGCGAGAGGCCGTGACGGCCGTCGGGACGTACGACGTGAGCTGGCCGGCGGTGTACACCGACGGCGGTCCCGCCGTGGTCGCGGAGAAGACCGCGCCGATGACCCCGATGACGAGGGCGACGGCCGAGACGCCGAGCGCCGCGACCCCGGCCCGGCCGAGCCGCTCCTGCAGCGACCGGTCAGGGGCGCCGCGGTGCCGGGCAGCCCGCGGGAGCGGCCCGCGGCACGCCGAGGACCGCGACCCGCGTCCCGCGGTCGCGCCCATGCCTGGAACGTCGTCCGCGCGACGGGTCCCCTGAAGCGCCTGCGCGGGCGATCCCGATCACCGCACCGCGCCCACAGGGGGACGAAACGGACGGCGCGATCACGAGACGGCGATCTCCGCGTGCCGGTACCGGTGCGCGGCGTTGTCCGACGCGATGGCGACGATCCCCTCGACGGACACCGGGTCCTTCGTCGTCGACACGTCGTTGACGACGGCGCCCGCGGCGCTCATGAGGACGGTCCCGCGGCCGGACCCCCAGGAGAGCGTGGCGGCCGAGGCGTCCTTGCGGTAGACCGACCCGCCGGCGACCGGCGAGGTGGTGAGCACGTGCACCCGGCCGTTGACGAAGTCCACGACGAGCTGGGGGCGGGTGGCCTTGTCGGCGACGGTGTGCGACGTCGAGACCGTCCACCGCCCGGCGGCGTCCCGGCGCAGCACCTGGATGAGCGGCGCCGTGGCCGGGGACGCCGGGTCGTCGTCGAGCGAGGTCTTCACCGCCGCGAAGACCCGGTCGTCGTCGAAGGTGCCCTTGAGGCTGATGTGGTCGTCGGCGACCCCCGCCCCCGACAGCACCGTCTGGACCGTCCAGCGGGTGTCCGGCGTCCCGTCGTCGTGCACGGCGAACCGCACCGCGCTGCTCTGCTGGTCCGACCACATGATCCCGACCCTGCCGCGGAACCGGGTGATCGCCGAGATGTCGTCGGAGGAGACGGTGGCGTCCGGCACCGGCAGCACCGAGGCGGGCGTCCAGTCCCCGCTGCCCGGTGACACCGTCCGGGTGACCATGACCCGCTTGCCCTGCGTGAAGGTGACCCAGAGCATGCCGGTCGAGTCCCGGGTGAGGGACGCCGACTCGGTCCCGCCCGTGGCGAGCACCCGGGCCGCACCGGGCAGCCGGAGCCAGACGTTGCCGACCCCGATGTACTGGAACCGCTCGTAGCGGATCTCGCCGGTCGCCGTCCGGCTCACGACGTGCGCCATGTTGCCGAGCCCCAGGACGTCCGCGGTGCTGTCCGGCCGGGACGCCGCAGCCGCGTCCGCGGCAGCCGCTCCGCCGGCGTCCACGAGGACCCCGGTGTCGCGCCAGGTGTGGTCGGGCATGAGCTGGTGGATCGTCGGCCGGCCGCGGCCGGCCGGGACCATGACCGCCCACCACCGGTTGCCCGCCCGACCGCACGGATCCTCTCCGCGANTGGTCCCGGCCGGCCGCGGCCGGCCGGGACCATGACCGCCCACCACCGGTTGCCCGCCCGCCACACCTTGCTCTGCGGCTTGTCCGCGGTCGGCGAGGTGAGGGTCGCCGGGAAGGCCTGGTCCGCGTACTGGGTCGAGGTCACCGCCGCGGACGCGGGGACGGCCGTGAGGAACAGGCTCGCGGCAGCCCCCGCCAGTGCGAGGGCGGTCGCGGAGAGGATCCGTGCGGTCGGGCGGGCTGGGGTCACGTCGGCTCCCGGGAGGTGTCCGGTCGCCGCCTGCGACCGGTGCGCCGGACGCTAGGGACCCGCGGTCACCGGCCGGTCATCGTCCGGTCACCGGGTCCGCGCCGTCGGTCGCCGCCACGACGAGCCGTTCGAGACCGGCCGCGTCGAGCAGGTCGACGGGGCGCACGGTGCGCCCGGCCGAGGCGTAGAAGAACGCCGCACCGACCTGCTCCACCGGGACGCCCTGGAGCCGGGCCCACGCGAGCCGGTAGACCGCGAGCTGGACGGCGCGGGTGCGGGCCCCGGCGTCGTCGTCGCGGCCCGGCGGCGGCCCCGTCTTCCAGTCGACGACCTCCCAGCGGTCGCCCGGGAGCCGGAAGACCGCGTCGACCCGGCCGCGGAGCACGACGCCCGCGACCGGGGTCTCGATGCTCACCTCGACGGCGTCCGGCACCCGGTCGGCCCACTCGCTCGCGAGGAAGGCTGCCTGGAGCGCGGCGAGATCCTCGTCGCCGGCGCTCTCGTCGGCGGCTCCCGGCAGGTCGTCGACGTCGACGAGCGCGGCCATGCCGTAACGCTCCTCGAGCCAGGCGTGGAACGCGCTGCCCCGGCGGGCGTGCGGGTTCGGCGGCTCGGGCATCGGGCGGCGCAGCCTGGCCGCGAACGCCACGGGGTCGGTGGCCAGCGCCACGACCTTGGACGCCGACAGGTGCCGCGGGAGCGCGACCGCGAGGTCGCGCCGGGTCGAGGCGTCGCGCTCGGTGAGGAGCAGGTCGACCTCCCGCGCCCAGCCGACCCGGTCACCGACCGGTGCGACCGGGGGCGCGGCGTGCCGCTCGGCGAGCGCCGCGAGCACCCGCGCGGCACCGTCGCCGACGGCGGCCCGGCGCGGGCCGAGCGGGTCGAACGGCCAGTCGGCCCGCGCCACGAGGGCGTCCCGGGGGTTCGCGACGCCGTCCTCGGCGGCGTCGGCCCAGTGCAGCATCTCGACCCCGCCGGCGCCGACGAGGTCGGCGGCCTCGACGAGGAAGCGGGACGGCGTCCGCGGCCGGGAGCCGTCGCCCCACTGGGCGCCGGTCAGGAGGAGCAGCCGCCGGGCCCGGGTCACGGCGACGTAGGCGAGCCGGCGCTCCTCGGCGACGTCGTGCTCGCCGCACGCCTCGCGGAAGTCGTCGAGCGCGGCGGCGAGGTCGACCTGCGTCGAGGCCCCCTCGACGGGCCAGTGCGGCAGCCCGGCCCGGTCCCCGCGCAGCGGGTACGGCAGGGCCCCGATGTCGCCGAGCCAGCCGTTGGCCGGGCCGGGCGGGCGGCCGTTCGTCCCCGAGGGGAAGGTGCCCTCGACGAGGCCGGTGACGGCGACGACGTCCCACTCCAGGCCCTTCGAGGCGTGCACCGTGAGCACCTGGACCGCGTCGTCGCGCACCTCGGTGACCGGGGCCTCCAGGCCGCGCTCACGGGTGTCCGCGGCGGCGAGCCAGCCGAGGAAGGCCCCGAGCGACCCGCCGGAGCCGGCCCGCGCCCCGCCGCCTTCGCCGNAGGCGGCGGCGACGTCGGCGAACGCGTCGAGGTGCGCGCGGGCGGCGCCCGGTCGCACCCCCGGCCGGGCGGCGACCTCGACGTCGAGGAGCAGCGCACGCTCGACGTCGAGCACGAGGTCGGCGAGCGGCAGCGCGGTCCGCGAGCGCAGGTCGCGCAGCGTGCCGCCGAGCCGGTCGAGGCGCCGCCGGCCCGGCGCGGAGAGCTCCTGGCCGGCCGGGCCGCGCCAGCCCTCCGGCGGCAGCTCGTCGAGGGCCTCGACGATCGACCGCTCGTCGACCGCGTCCGCGACGACCTCGACCGGCTGTCCGGCGTCCGCAGAGCCACCGGTGCGGGCGTCCGTCGCCCGCCGGCGCCGCCGGTTCAGCTCCGCGGACCACACGCCGAGGGCCTCGACGTCCCGCGGCCCGAGCCGGACCGCGGCCCCCGTGAGCAGCCGCATGAGCGAGTCGCCGCGGGTCGGGTCGTGGAGCACCTCGAGCGCGGCGCGGACGTCGGCGACCTCGGGCACGGTGAGCAGGCCGCCGAGGCCGACGACCTCGACCGGCAGGCCCTGCGCGCGCAGCGCGGCCTCGACGAGCGGGAACTGCGCCCGGGCCCGGCACAGGACGGCCGCGCTCGGCCGGCCCGCCGGGTCGCGCCACTGCCCGGCGACGACCTCGGCGACGGCGCGGGCCTCGTCCTCGAGCGTGGCGAACCAGCCGAGCGCCACCCGGCCCGGCCCGGCCTGCGGGCGCCCCACGAGCGGCGGGACGTCGACGTGCTCGCCGCGGCGGCCGTCCCGGTGCAGCCAGCGCGGCGGCGTCCGCAGGTCGGCGGCGACCCGGTTCGCGACCGCGAGGACGGCGGCGTCGTTGCGCCAGCTCGTCGAGAGCACCCGGGTGCCCGACGGCTCGCCGCCGGCCCGGGCGAAGTCCGCGGGGAAGCGCTGCAGGTTGCCCGCCGAGGCGCCGCGCCAGCCGTAGATCGACTGGTGCGGGTCGCCGACGGCGGTCACCGGGTGGCCGTCGCCGAAGAGCGCGCGGAGCAGGACGAGCTGGCCGTGGCTGGTGTCCTGGTACTCGTCGAGGAGGACGACCCGGAACCGCTCGCGCTCGCCCGCGGCGACCTCGGGCACGTCGAGCGCGACCCGGGCCGCGAGCGCCACCTGGTCGCCGAAGTCGAGCACCTCGAGGTCACGCTTGCGCTGCGCGTACGCGGCGACGAGCGGGACGACGCGCTGCTTGGCGACGAGCTTGGCGAGCCGCTCCCGGACCGGCGCCTTCGGGGTCCCGGGGCCGGCGCTGCCGAGCTCGGCGGGCAGCGTCACGGCCCGGTCGAGGACGCCCTCGAGGTACGCCTCGACGTCCGCCGGCTCGACGAGGTGCTCGGCGCACTCCCCGGCGAGCGCGAGGACGGCCTCGGTGACGGTCGCGGCGACGTTCTCGACGCCGGACATGTCGCCGTCCCAGCGTTCGACGACCTCGCTCGCGAGCTGCCAGGCGCCCGCCTCGCCGAGGAGCTTCGAGCCGGGCTCGATGCCGACCCGCAGCCCGTGGTCGGACAGCACTGCGGCGGCGTACGCGTGGTAGGTCGAGACCGTGACCGGCTGCGGCTCGACGTCGACGAGGCCGCGGCGGTACAGCGCCCGCAGCCGGGACCGCACCCGGTCGGCGAGCTCGCCCGCCGCCTTGCGGGTGAAGGTGAGGCCGAGGATCTCCTCGGAGGCGACGTGCCCGTTCGCGACGAGCCAGACGACCCGGGCGGCCATCGTCTCGGTCTTGCCGGAGCCGGCCCCGGCGACGACGAGCAGCGGCGCGGCCGGGTCGGCCTCGATGACCGCGACCTGCTCGGGCGTCGGGTCCGGGCGGCCGAGGGCGCGGGCGATCTCGACGGCGGAGACGGCCGAGACGCCGAGCGGCAGCAGCGCCTGCTCGCCGTGCCCGCCCTGCTCCGGACGCGCCGGCCCCGCCCGGCGGCCGCCGCGCGACCGCGCGGCGCGGTCCTCCGGGACGAGCTGGAAGAGCTCGTCGAGGTCGAGCCCGAGCTGGGAGTCGGTCACGCGCCCACCTGCCGGCCCTCGGGCTGCAGCGGGCAGGAGCGGCGCACGGCGCACATCCGGCACATCGGGTTGCCGGACGCCGGGAACGCCTCGCCGGCCATCCCGTCGGCCGCCTCCGTGACGAGCGTGCGGGCCCACTGCGGGTCGTCGTCGCTCGCGAGCGGCGGCTGCTCCTGCACCCCGGCGCTCTTGCGCGTCGTCCCGAGCTGGACGAGCAGCGCTCCCCCGCTCTCCCGGCCCGGGGCGAGGTCGTCGAACCCGCCCTCCTCGACGGCCACCTGGTAGACGCCGAGCTGGGCGTGCCGGGCGAGCTCCGCGGACGCCGGCGCGGACTTGCCGGTCTTGAGGTCGACGACGACGAGCCGGCCGTCGGCGTCCCGCTCGACCCGGTCGACCTGGCCGCGGACCACCGCACGGCCGACCTGAACCTCGACGGACCGCTCGACGGCGACGAGCTCACGGCCCGCCTTCCTGGCCTGGGACGCGTAGTCGGAGAGCTTGGTGACCATGTCGTGCGCGCGCTGCCGCTGCCGCTCGTCGACCCAGCCGTCGCCGAGCCCGAGCCGCCCGATCGTCGCGGCGAGCCGCTCGGCGAGCGCGGCGCGGTCGAGGTCGGGCACCTGCTGCGCGACCTCGTGGACGAGCGTGCCGAGCGCCTGCGAGACCGAGGAGCCGGTCGTGCCGCCGGACGACTCGAGGAGCCAGCGCAGCGCGCACCGGTCGAACTGCTCGATCCGGGACGGCGACACCGCCACGAGGTCGCCGGGGCCGCGCAGCGGGCGGTCGTCGGTGAGGTCGGGCAGCCCGAACCAGTCGTCGGGGTGCGCACCGGGCACCCCGGCGTCGGCGAGCTCGGCGAGCCGGCGGGCCGCCTCGTCGCGGCGCGCCGGGTGGGCGGTGTCGTCGGTGGCGACGCCGCGCAGCTCCGCGACGAGCGCGGGCAGCGTCATCGACCGCGGGACGTCGGTGACGGGCCGGACCTCGACGTCGTCGGGGAGCGGGTCGACGAGGTCGACGAACCCGGACGGCAGCTCGTCCTCGGAGCGGACGGCGGTGACGAGCAGGTGCGCGCGGGCCCGGCTCACCGCGACGTGGAAGGTCCGCAGCTCGTCGTCGAGGACGGCGCGGCGCTGCGCCGCGACGGTGCCGCCGCCGGCGCCGGAGCGGCCGTCGAGCAGGTCGGCGAGCGCCTGGGCGCCGAGCAGCGACGAGCGCAGCCGCAGGTCGGGCCAGACCCCTTCCTGGACGCCGGGGACGGCGACGACGTCCCACTCCCGGCCGGCGGCACCGGCCGCGGTGACGAGGGCGACGGCCTCGCCGTCGGGCGCCCGCTCCGCGAGGGTGTCCGAGGGCAGGTCCTGGCCCTCGAGGTAGGCGAGGAAGCCGGCCGGGCCGGCGTGCGGCAGCCGGTCGACGTACCGCTCGGCGGCCTCGAAGAGCGCGACGACGGCGTCGAGGTCGCGGTCGGCGCGGGCCCCGGCCTGGCCGCCGCGCAGCGCCGTCCGGCGCCACGGCGCGGCGAGCCCGGCGGTCTCCCAGAGCGCCCAGAGCACGGTCTCGGCGGTCGCGCCCGGGACCGCGGCGGCGGTGCGGCCGGCCGTCACGGCGGCCGCCACCCGGAACGCCGGGGCGGCGACCCGGGGCTCGACGAGCACGAGCGCGCCCGGTGAGAGCACCGCCTCGACGAGCAGGTCGTCGCTGCCCCGGCCGCCGCCGGCGGCGATCTCGACGGCCCGCAGGGCCTGCCGCAGCCGGCGCAGCGCGACGGCGTCCGCCCCGCCCACCGGCCCGGTGAGCAGCTCGGCGACGTCCTCGGGGGCGGGCGGGGCGTCGGAGAGGGCGCACCGCATCGCCAGGCGCAGCGGCCGGACGGCGGGCTCGTCCCGGACCGGCACCTCGGCGGGCGGGACGGCGACCGGCACCCCGGCTGCGGCCATCGCGCGGCGCAGCGGCTGGGTCGCCCGGGCCGAGCGGACGACGACGGCCATCGCGCTCCACGGGACGCCGCCCTCGAGGTGGTGGCGGCGCAGGTGCTGGGCGACGTAGGCCGCCTCGAGCGAGGCCGACGACAGCAGCGCGACCTGCGCCGAGCCGGTGGGCGGGCCGCCGTCGGCCGGGGCGACCGGTTGCGCGGCGCGGTGCGCGACGGCCCCCGTCGAGCCGATCCGCTCCGCGACCCGGCGGGCGACGGCCCGCAGCGCCGTGCCGTGCCGGTGCACCGTGCGCAGGACGACGGTCGGCGCAGGCCCGCCGTCCAGGCGCGGGTACCGCTGCGGGGCGGTGGCGAGCAGCGCCGGCCGGGCGCCGCGGAAGGTCTGGGTCGCGGCGTCCGGGTCGCCCGTGAGGAGCAGGTCACGGCCCTCCCCGGCGAGCACGTCGAGCAGGCGCAGCGTCGCGGCGGTCGCCTCGTGCGCGTCGTCCACCGCGACGACGAGCCGGCGTTCCTGCTCCTGCGCGAGCAGGTCGGGGTCGGTCTCGAGCAGGGCGGTCGCGGCGTCGACGATCCCGGCCGGGTCGTAGGCGCCGGGGGTCGCGAGCGCCGTGACGTCGAGGTACTCCCCGAGGACGGCCGCCGCGGCGACCCAGTCGGGCCGGTCGTGGGTGCGGCCGAGGTGATCGAGGTCGTCGGGCCCGAGGCCGCGCTCGACGGCGCGCATGAGCAGGTCGCGCAGCTCGTCGCGGAAGCCGCGCAGGGCGCGGATCTCCTCGCCGACGCCCGGCGGCCAGACCGGGCCCTCGACGACGCCGTCGACGTGCCCGGCGAGCAGGTCGGCGAGGATCTGGTCCTGCTCCGGGCCGGAGATCAGCCGGGGCGGGACGTCCCCGTCGAGCACCCGGGCCCGGCGCAGCAGCCCGAACGCGTAGGCGTGCGGCGTCCGGGCGAGCGGCTCCTTGACGGTGCGGTCCAGCCGGGCGGAGATCCGGTCCCGCAGCGTGGCGGCGGCGGTGCGGGACGGTGCGAGCACGAGGACGGCGTCCGGCGGGACGCCGTCCCGCTCGACCCGGGCGACGACCGCCTCGACGAGGGCCGTCGTCTTGCCCGTGCCGGGCCCGCCGAGGACGACGAGCGGGCCGGCGCCTCGGCCGTGCGCGACGACCGCAGCCTGGGCGGCGTCGAGCGCCTCGGCCGGGACCGCCGGAGGCGTCGGGGCGGGCCGGACGAGCCGGATCCGGGGACCGTCGGCCTGCCGGCCGCTCCGCTGCCCGGCCGTCGCCGTCCCCGATCCCACGTCCGCGAGTCCATCACAGCCGACCGACAGATCGCCGGACGACGGGCGGGCCGGGACGGATGAGGCTGCTGTGACTCGCACCGCCCGGGCACGGAACGCCCTCTGTCGGTCCGGTCGCGGGAGGGCTAGCGTGCGGCCCGACACCGTCGGGCGCCCGGGCGAGGAGCACTCCGTTGGACGAGGCAGTGGACATCTCTGACGACCTGGCCGGCTACTACGACCTCGGCACCTACCACCGCCCGGTGACGACGGCGTCCGCCGCGGCGCAGACCTGGTTCGACCGCGGCCTCGTCTGGACCTACGGGTTCAACCACGAGGAGGCGGTCCGCTGTTTCGAGCGCGCGGCCGCGGCCGACCCGGGGTGCGCGATGGCCCACTGGGGCGTCGCCTACGCGCTCGGCCCGAACTACAACAAGCCGTGGGAGTTCTTCGACGAGACCGACCTCGCGAGCACCGTGGAGCGCACCCACGCCGCGGTCGCCCGGGCCCGTGAGGCGGCGGCGCACGCGACCCCCCTCGAGCAGGCGCTCGTCGAGGCGCTCGCCGCCCGCTACCCCGCCGACCGGCCCGCCGGGGACCTGTCGGTGTGGAACCACGACTACGCGGGCGCGATGCGCGCCGTCCACGCCCGGTTCGGCGACGACCTCGACGTCGCGACCCTGTTCGCCGACGCGCTGATGAACCTCACGCCGTGGGCCCTGTGGGACCTGCGCACCGGGGAGCCGGCGCCGGGCTCGCACGCGGTCGAGGCACGGGCGGTGCTCGACGGGGCCCTCACGGACGAGGCCGGCCGCACCCACCCCGGACTGCTCCACATGTACATCCACCTCATGGAGATGTCGACGACGCCCGAGCAGGCGCTGCCCGTCGCGGACCGGCTCCGCGGGCTCGTCCCGGACGCCGGCCACCTCGAGCACATGCCGACCCACCTCGACGTGCTCTGCGGCCGCTACGGCCAGGTCGTCGCGTCGAACACCGCGGCCGTCGCCGCCGACGAGCGCTACCTCGCCCGCGAGGGTGCGATGAACTTCTACACGCTGTACCGCTCGCACGACTACCACTTCGCGGTCTACGGGGCGATGTTCCAGGGCCGTTCGCAGGTCGCGCTCGAGATGGCCGACCGGCTCGCGGCGTCGATCCCCGAGGACCTGCTGCGGGTGCAGGTGCCGCCGATGGCGGACTGGCTCGAGGGCTTCCTCGCGATGCGCGTCCACGTGCTCATCCGGTTCGGCCGCTGGGAGCAGATCCTCGACCTGCCGCTGCCGGCCGACCCGGACCTGTACTGCGTCTCGACGGCGATGACGCACTACGCCCGCGGGGTCGCGTTCTCCGCGACGGGCCGGGTCGACGCCGCGGAGCAGGAACGGACGGCGTTCCGCGCGGCGAGCGACCGGGTCCCGGAGTCCCGGACCCTGTTCAACAACACGTGCCGCGACATCCTCGCCGTCGCCGGCGCGATGCTCGACGGCGAGCTGGAGTACCGCCGGGGCCGCTACGACGAGGCCTACGCGCACCTGCGCCGCTCGATCGACCTCGATGACGCGCTGCCCTACGACGAGCCGTGGGGCTGGATGCAGCCGACCCGGCACGCGTACGGCGCGCTGCTCCTCGAGCAGGGGCACGTCGAGGAGGCCGCCGCGGTCTACCGGGCCGACCTCGGCCTCGACGACACCCTGCCGCGGGCGCTCCAGCACCCGGAGAACGTGTGGAGCCTGCACGGGTACCACGAGTGCCTGCTGCGTCTCGGCCGCGCCGCCGAGGCGGCGCAGGTCGCGCCCCGGCTCGCCGCGGCGGTCGCCGAGGCCGACGTGCCCGTCACGGCGTCGTGCTTCTGCCGTGGCGGGCCGCCGCCCTCGACGTCCGACGACTGCTGCCGCTGACGGCGCCGGGCAGCCGGGCGCGCAGGCCGCTACCGGGAGTGCTTGCCGATCTCCCAGCCCCGGTCGCCGAGCAGCTCACCGGCCCTGGCCGCCGGCAGCTCCTCCAACGGGGTGGCCATCGAGTCGTTCCACCGGTTGAAGACACCGAACATGCACACGACGCCGAGGATCTCGACGATCTGCTCCTCGTCCCAGTGCGCCGCCAGCGCGCGGTAGGACTCGTCCGTGACTCCGTTGGGCACCGACGCCGCCGCGAGCGCGAAGTCGAGCGCGACCCGCTCGGCGTCGGAGAACAGCGGGCTCGTCGCGTAGTCGTAGATCGCCGCCATCTTCTCGTCGTCGACGCCGTGCCGGGTCGCGCTGACCGTCGTGTGCGCCTTGCAGTACTGGCAGCCCGTCGCGAAGCTCGACATGTGCGCCACGAGGCGCTTGAGCCCGAGATCGACCCGGCCGCCCGGGCTGAACACGGCCCGGTTCAGGCCGATGACGGCCTTGGCGATCGCCGGCACCCGCTGCATCGTCAGCAGGCTGTTGGGCACGAACCCGAGCGTGGCGACGAAGTGGTCGAGCGCCGCTCGTAGCTCGGCGTCGGTGCAGTCCTCGATCGACAGCGGCTCCATGCGGGCCATGACTGCTCCTCCGGGTCGCGGGGGCGGCCCCGACTGGGAGGGACCTCGCCGAATGCTCGCACCGGCGACCCGTCCCGTGACGGCGACCGTTCGCCCCTCCGGGACAGGACCCGGTGCCCGTCGACGCCGTCCGGACGGCGTCGATGATGTGCCGCACCGGCATCAAGTTGCTCGCCCGCCGTCGCACGCCATCGACGGCCGGCGAGCCGAGCCAGACCATGAGCGGCCGTCACAGAACCGACGGAGGTCCCGACCCAGACCGCTGGCTCCGGTTCAGTCTGCCACGCTCCAGGATCTTCGATGGTTCGGATGGGAATCACTGGACTCAGAGACGCAGTACGCAGCCAAGGGCACCTACCACAGCGGATTACTCAGTGCTTCCTGCTCGGGCTTCGGCACGCGGACCTACAGGACCGCCGTCGAAGTCTGGTATGCCGCAGTCGGGACAGTCATGGAGAAAACAAGCACCCAGGTCCGTTGGTCCTGCTGAAGGAGTCGGCGCGAAGGCGTCACGCGTTCTCCTTGCGAAAGGTTGCTGTCCCCCACCACACGGCGGCGAGGAGAAGCAGGGCGGCCCAGGCGGACCCCCAGAACATGGTGTCGAGCGATGCATGACCGGCGAAGGCGCTCCTGACCGCGTCGACGATGTGGCGCACGGGCATGAACTTGCTGAACTCGACGAGCCACGGAGGTCCGATGGTCATGGGCAGGAGGATCCCGGAGAGCAGCAGCACAGGCATCATGACGACGTTGACGACCGGCGCCATGACGTCTTCACTCTTGGTCGTCAACGCCAGTGCGTTCGACGCAGCCGCGCACGCGCCACCGATCGCGAGCGTCAGCAGGACTCCGAGGACGGCGCCCGACAGGGGTGCCTGCATCCCCAGGACCCACCCCAGCCCGACGAGGATGAGCGCCTGGACGAGGAGCTGGAGCAGGTCGCGCCCGAGCCGGCCGACGAGCAGCGCCGTCCGGCTCGCCGGGGTGACCCGCTCGGCCTCGATGACGCCCTCCCGCCATTCGCCGATGAGGCTGAAACCCGCGAAGAACGCCCCGAAGATGCCGAGCTGTACGAGCATTCCCGGCACGAAGAACGTGTACGCGTTCGTCGCTCCCAGTTGAGCCACCAACGGCTTGAGCAGCGGCCCGAAGAGGAACAGGTAGAGGATCGGCTGGAAGATCCCGATGAGCACCCACGCCGGGTTGCGCAGCGCCGTCCGGAGCTGCCGCCGGCAGATGATCCAGGACTCCCGCCAGAAGGTCGCGGTCACCGCAGTGCTCCCGTCATGTCGTCGGTGGTGGTCGGGTGCGCGCCCGTCTGCGCGGCTGCCTCGCCGTCCTCCCCGCCCCCCTCGGCGTCGCGCAGCGACCGGCCGGTCAGGGTGAGGAACACGTCGTCCAGGGTCGGACGGTGCACCTCGATCGCGTCGAGGACGACGCCCGCGTCGTGCAGCGAGGAGAGCAGCCCGGGCAGCGCCCGGCCCGCGCGCTGGATCCGACCACGGACGTGGACACCGTCGATCTCGACACCGGGCAGCCCGTGCCGCGGCGGCTCGGCGATCGAGCCGAGCTTCTCGGCGACGGTCGTGCGCGCCGCCGGGTCGGCGACCTCGAGGCTCACGAGGTCGCCGGAGACCTGGGCCTTGAGGTTCTCGGACGTGTCGGCCGCGACGATCCGGCCGCGGTCGATGATGACGATCCGGTCGCTCAGGGCGTCGGCCTCGTCAAGGTAGTGCGTCGTGATGAAGACCGTCGCGCCGCGGCGGGTGCGCAGGTCGGCGATGTGCGTCCAGAGGTTCGCCCGCGCCTGCGGGTCGAGGCCGGTCGTCGGCTCGTCGAGGAAGACGAGCGTCGGGTCGTGGATGAGCCCCATGACGATGTCGAGCCGGCGCTTCTGGCCGCCGGACATGTTCTTGGGCATCCGCTCCCAGAGCCCGTCGAGCTGGAGCTCGGCGAACAGCTCCTTGCCCCGCTTCTCGACCTGCGCCTGGGTGCGGCCGTAGAGCATCCCGTGGTCCATGACCTCCTCGCCGGCGCGCGCCGAGCTGAAGGTGCTCCCGGACTGGGAGACGTAGCCGATCCGCTTCCTGACCTCGACCGGCTCGCGGACGATGTCGTGCCCGGCGACGGTCGCGGTGCCCGCGGTCGGCGTGATGAGCGTCGTGAGCATCCGCAGCGTCGTCGTCTTGCCGGCGCCGTTCGGGCCGAGGAAGCCGACGACCTCGCCCTCGGCGACGTCGAGGTCGACCCCGTCGACGGCCCGGACCTCGGTCTTCTTCTTGCCCTGCCTGGTGTGGAACGTCTGCACGAGACCTCGTGCGTGGATCATTGCGGTCCCTCCCGCTCGGCCGGCCGGTGGACACGGGCCGGGTCGTCCAGCGTGCTCGCCCGCGCCGACGGGTGTCGACGCATGTGTCCGCCACCCACATGGATGGAGACACGTTATATCGCGTTTCGTCAAAGTCAAGATATATCGCGTGCTGCCGTGTCGTCGGCTGCCGACGCCCGCGCCGGGCAGACCGGCGGCAGGCGCGGAAGTCATCGGCCCCGGCGACACTGGTGCGGTGCAGGACCCGTCCCCTGACTCCACGGACTCCCCGGACTCCCCCGACGGCGCGGCCTGGGCGCGCGAGGTCGCCCGCCGCTTCGACCTCGGCCGCCCGGCCGGCCCCGCGGTCGTCGCGGCCCGCGGGCAGCAGGGCGTCGTCCGCAGCCTCGTCACCGACCGCGGCCGGTTCGCCGTCAAGGTGCTCCTCGAGCCTCTCGACGAGGCGGAGGCCGCAGCCGACGCCGCGTTCTGCGCGCGGATGGCCGACCGCGGCGTCCTCGCGCCCCGACCGGTCCGCACGACGGACGGCGCGGTCATCGGTGCCGTCGGCGAGGCCCGGGTCCGGGTCGCGACGTGGGTCGACCTCGACGGCCCGCGGACCGACCTCGACCCGGTCGCGCTCGGCACCCTCTTCGGCACGCTGCACCGGGACCCGGTCCCCACCACCGCCACGGTCGACCCCTGGTACACCGAGCCGGTCCCCGCGCACGCGTGGGACGACCTCGCGACCGAGCTCGCGCGGGCCCGCTGCCCGTTCGCCGGCGCGCTCGCGGCCGACGTCCCGCGCCACGTCGCCCTCGCCGCACTGTTCCGCGCCCCTGTCGACCCGCAGGTCTGCCACAGCGACCTGTGGGCCGACAACGTCCGCGGGACGCCGTCCGGCCGGCTCGCCGTCGTCGACTGGGACAACAGCGGGCCGGCCGAGGCGCTCGGCGAGGTGTGCGTCGGGCTCGTCGAGTACTGCCGCAGGGGCGACGCACGGCACCCGGACGCCGACGACCGGGTCCGCGCGTTCCTGCGCGCCTACCGGGCGGCGGGCGGCCCGGCCGTCCCCCGCGAGCGCGCCGATTTCACGATGGTCCTGGCGCAGTTCGGCCACTTCGCCCACCTCGCCGGCCGGCGCTGGCTCGCCGCGACGACGGACGCGCAGCGGCAGGCCGCCTCGGACTGGTTCCACGAGGAGCACGACGACCCCGTCGACGTCGCGACCCTCGACCGCCTGCTCATCGCGGCCCGGTCCGTATGACGGGCCGGGCGCCGGTCCGTTCTCAGGTCAGGTGCCGGACGAAGAAGCGGGTCACGTCCTCCCCCTCGAACGCCGGGACGCCGGTGTGCCCGCCGAGGTTGGCGTGCAGCGTCTTCTCCTTGCTGCCCAGGGCGTCGAAGAGATCGAGGGCCTGCTGCCGGTCGTTCCCCTCGTCGTCCCACTGGAGCAGGACGAGCAGCGGGACGGCGACCCGCCGGGCCTCCTCGACGACGGCACGCGGCACGTAGCTGCCGGCGAACAGGACGGCGGCCGCGACGCGCGGCTCGACGGCCGCCAGCCGGACGCCGACGGAGATCACCCCGCCCGAGAACCCGACCGGACCGCCGATGCCGGGCACGGCGAGAAGGGCGTCGAGCGCGGCCTGCCACTCCGGGACCGCCTGCTCGACGAGCGGCAGGACGAGCCGGTCGACGACCTCGTCGGGGACCGGCTCCCCCGCCTCGACCGCACGGCGCAGCTCGGCGCGGGCCCGGTCGGCCTCGGCGGACCGCGGCCGGTCACCGCTGCCGGGCAGCTCGATCGTGGCGGCGGCGAAGCCCGCCGCGACGGCCTCGCGGGCCCGGCCGGCCAGGCGCGGGTACATCCTGCGGAGGTCCCCGGGGTGACCGAGGAGGATCAAGGGCGCCGATGCCGGCGCCGGGGCGGACCCGGACGTCCAGAGGATGCCGGGGATCCCGTCGAGGGTGAACCCGCGTTCGAGGACGCCGTCGTCGTGGCGCTGCTCGGAGGTGTGCAGGAGGTCGGTGGGTCGCATGGTCGTGCCTTTCGGGAGGGCTGTGGACGGCGCTCCCGGACGACCTACCGCCCGACCGTGACCCCGGAGGGGAGCACCCACGTCGACATGTCCACGGGTACCACCTCCTCGTTCTCTCGCACGGTGCCAGGACCGTAGCAGCGACCCCTGCGTGCCGCCGAAGGGTTTACGCACAGGGACGCACGGCTCCGTCGGTTCACCACCGATCCTTGATCACGCCCGGTGGTACAGTCGCGTGGTACACCGACCTGGAGGTGACTGCATGAGCGCCCTCGACGACCTCGTCGCAGCCCTCGACGAGGACGACTCCGACTCGACGAGCACGTCGGTCCGGCAACCTGCATCGCTGCGTCGCGCGCTCAAGGCGGCCGTCCGGCTCGGCTTCGCGGACACCGCGAACGAGGGACTCAACAGCTCGTTGCGGGAGGCACTGGAGGGCTTCGCCATGCGGGCCGCTCTCGAGGCGCACTTCACCGAGCATCCCGACGCCAGGCCCGCCCTGCACCAGGTCGCCGAGGCACTGGCCGTCATCGACCGCGATCCCCTGGCCGAGCGACCCGACCTCATCCGGCAGGCCGCCGCGGAGGTCGTGCAGGTCAGGCCCGATGCGGACGGAGCTGACGTCCTGCTCTGGGCCGCGAGCCTGCTGGCCCACGAGGGCGAACGACGCGCGCGGAAGCGGACGGCGTGACGCCCGGCGTCCGTCCGGGCACCCGACCCGCGGTCGTCGTCCTCGACAACGAGGCTGCGCAGGCCCTCGCACGCAGGGACCATCCGAAGCACACGGAGGCGCTGGCGTTCCTCGTCGCCGCCGGGGGCCGGAGCGGCCGTGGGCCGAGGGCGCACGTCTGCGTCCCGACGGTCGTCCGGGTCGAGGCCGGCATCGACCGGCGTGCGCCGGGCACGGCGGCGTTCAACCGGCTGCGGATCCACGACGTGGCGCTCGACCGCACCGGTGCCGACCGGGCGGCCGGGCTGCGGCACGTGGGCGGATCCGCCGTCGACGCCTGCGTCGCCGTCACCGCGGGCCTGAGCGCCACGGCGAGCGACGTCGTGGTGCTGACGGCGGACCTCACGGACATCCCCCGGCTGCTCGAGGCGGCGGGCGTCGACGCGACGACGCGGCGGATCTGACGCCGCCGCTCAGGCCGCGGGCTCGCCGTCCCACCGCGCGCGCGACAGGTCGACCTTCTCCCCGCCCGCGCGCAGCGGCGTCCGCTCCCGGCGGTAGTGCCGCAGCGCCTGCGCCTCGTGACCCTGCGGCGGCGAGCCGTCGGCCCGCAGCACCCGCCACCACGGGACGGCGCTGCCGTAGCGGGCCATCACGGTGCCGACGGCACGCGGACCGCCGCGGCCGAGGTACTCGGCGACGTCGCCGTACGTCATGACCCGGCCCGGCGGGACGAGCTCGACGACGTCGAGCACGGCCTCGGCGAAGGTGCTCAGGTGCTCGGACGGGTGCAGGGGCTCGGACGGCACGCGGGCCAGTATCGCGGCCCGCGCCGCCGGCGGGCAGGGCGTGTTGGTCAGGGCGCCGCGGGCGGGTCGTCGCCGGTGACGCCCGCGAGCGGGACGAGCTTGAGGTTGCTCATGTCCGCGCCGGTGTTGCGCTCGTCGTGGACGACGAGCAGCCCGCCGGCGAACGCGCCGCCGAAGTCGCGGGCGTCGGCGGCGACGCCGTCCGTCGTCGTGACCTTGTCGACCCCGCCCGCCCCGGCCACCGTGACGCTGCGGACGTACGCGTTGTCGCCGGCGCGGTCGTAGACGGCGATCGTCGAGTCGCCCTGGCTCGACACGAGCAGGTGGCCCCCGCCGTCCGGCCCGGTCGTGAGCGCCAGCCCTTCGACGTCGGCGACGAGGTGCCCGTCGCCGACCCGGCCGACCGCGACCCGGTCGTCGCCGTCGCCGGGCCCGGCGCCGTAGCGCCAGACCGCGACGTCCTCCTCGCCGACGTAGAGCAGGCCGCGTTCGTCGTCCGCGACGCAGCCCTCGCTCTGGCTGCCGACGTCGAGGGTGCGCACCCGCCGGGCGTCGACGCCGTCCGCCGTCACCGTGAGCGCGTACTGCTCGAGGCCGCCGCCGTCCCGCTCGGTGACGAACGCGGAGAGGTCACCGGAGGCGCTGCGGTAGAGGCAGAACCCGTAGTTGGGCCGCAGCGTCGCCGGTCCGGCACCGGGCAGCGGCGTGAGCCGGCGGGTGCCGGGGTCGAGCGTCCAGAACGCGAGGGTGTCGTCGGAGCGGTCGTTCGCCCCGACGAGGACGACGTCCCGGCCGCCGACCGGGACGCCGTCGCGCAGGTCGACGTTGCCGATCTGCCCGCCCGGCAGGAACTGCAGCAGCGCCCCCGAGAGGTCGTACACCGCGATCCCGCCCGGCTCCGCCTTGCTGTCCGCGACGACGACGCTGCGCGCCGGGTCGTCCGCGTCGAACCAGATCGCGCTGTCGTCGGCGATGTCGCCGCTGCCCTCGGGGAAGGGCTCGGTCTCGGCCGCGGGGAACACCGTCCGGACGCCGGACGCCGGCCCCGCGGTCGCGCTGCGGGGGCGGTCCCCGCCGCCGGGCCCACCGTCGCCGCCGGGGGACCCGCCCCGCAGGACGACGAACGCGGCGGCAGCAGCCATCACCACCGCCACCGCGGCCACGACGACCAGGACCGCCGCTCTGCCGGCGCCCGACTCCCCCGGTGCACCCTGTTGCCGCATCCCCGCTCGCCCCCTCCGACGTCCGCGGAACGTACCAGGGCGCGCGGCCGGCGGCCCGTCCCCCGTCAGCCCGTCGTGTACGTGACGACGAGCCGCGCCCCGTTCGCCGTCTCCCGGCTCGACAGGTACCCGAGCGAGCAGCCGGGCGCGCCCTTGACGGCGAGCGTGAACGCCGCGCCCTTCGGCACCGCCGTCGCCGGCAGCGTGACGGGCACACGGACCTTGGCCCCGAGGGTCGCCGACGTGCCGAGGACCACCGGGTCCACCGCGGGTGCCGTCGCGGCCTTCACCGTCTTCTCCGCCCAGGTGTTCCCCGCGGCGTGCACCTCGTACCGGCAGGTCTTCTTCGACGGCGAGTACGGCTCGAGCACCGCGGCGGTGACGGTGGCCGTCGCCGGCACCGTGGTCGCGTCGAAGCGCAGCAGGGTCGTCAGCGTCGTCGTCGACACCCGGAGCGTCGTCGACCCACCGTGGGTCGAGCCGTCGAGGTAGGTGTCCGCGACGGCCGGCAGCGTGACCTGCACGACGGTGCCGGGCGGCGGGGGCGGCGGGTCCGCGGCGGTGACGGCGTCCAGCGGGACGTACTTGAGGTTGCTCATCGTGCCGCCGGAGTTCGACGCGTCGTGGACGACGAGCAGACCGCCGGCGAACGCGCCGCCGAGGTCGGCCGCGACCGCGGCGACGCCGTCCGTCGAGGTGACCTTGTCCACCGTGCCGTTCGCGGCGACCGTGACGCTGCGAACGTACGCGTTGTCGCCGCCGCGCTCGTAGACGGCCACGGTCGAGTCGCCCTGGCTCGACACGAGCAGGTGGCCGGCCCCGCCGGGGCCGTAGGTGAGCGCGAGGCCCTCGACGTCCGCGACGAGCCGGCCCGCGCCGACGGTGTCGACGGCGACCCGGGCGGCGCCGGCGTCCGGCTCCGCGCCGTAGCGCCAGACCGCGACGTCCTCCTCGCCGACGTAGAGCAGGCCGCGCTCGTCGTCCGCGACGCAGCCCTCGCTCTGGCTGCCGACGGCGAGGCTGCGGACGAGCCGGGCGTCGACGGCGCCGGCGGTCTCGAAGAGCTCGTACTGCTCGAGCAGCCCGCCGCCGCTCTGGGTGACGAACGCGTAGGCCGTGCCGCTCACCGGGCTGCGGTACAGGCAGAAGCCGTAGTTCGGCGTCAGCGTCGTGATCGCGCGCGCGGCCACCGGGGTCAGCGCGTGCGTCACGCGGTCGAGCGTCCAGAACATGATCGTGTTCGTCGTCCGGTTGTTCGCCCCGACGAGGGCGACCGGCCCGCCGCCGAGCGGGACGCCGTCCCGGACGTCGATGTTGCCGACCTGCCCGACCGGCAGGTACTGGAGCAGCCGGCCCGCGAGGTCGTACGTCGCGACGCCGCCGGACCCCGCCTTGTTGTCGGCGAGGACGACGCTGTTCGCCGGGTCCGACGTGTCGACCCAGATCGCGCTGTCGTCGGCGATGTCGCCGCTGCCGGACGGGAAGACCTGGGTCTCCGCCACCGGCAGCACCGCGCGGGCCGTCGCCGCAGCGCTGCTGCCCGCGACGCCGACCGCGACCGCCCCGGCCACCGCCGCGACGGCGACCGCCGTTCCCACCACCGTGCCCCGTGCGAGCCGCATGCCCCTGCTCTTCCGTGTCCGGCCGCTGCCCCGTGCCCCCGTCCGGCCCGTGCGGCACATCGCCAGATCCGCGGGACCGTAGCAGCAAGATCGTCAGGACGTCGGGCGGCACGACGGCGGGCCGGCCGCGGGATCGTTCCCGCGACCGGCCCGCCGGTCCGTGGCGCCTTCTGCCGCCTCAGTGGTGGATCGCCGGCAGCCACTTCGGCCCGGTGTGCGCCCGCCGGCCGAGCAGCGCGAGCACCGCCGGGAGGAGGACGCCGCGCACGAGCGTCGCGTCGAGGAGCACCGCGGTCGCCAGGCCGATGCCGAGCTGCTTCATCTCCAGCGACGACAGCGTCCCGAAGATCGCGAACACCGCGACCATGACGGCGGCCGCGCTCGTGACGACGCCCGCCGAGCGGGCCACCCCGAGCCGGACGGCGTCCCGCGGGCCGACCCCGGCCGCCCAGGCCTCGCGCACCCGGCTCACGACGAACACGTGGTAGTCCATCGAGAGGCCGAAGAGCACGACGAACATGAGCAGCGGCAGCCACGCCGCGATCGAGCCGATCGACGTGAAGGCGAGCAACCCCTCCGCCCAGGTGTTCTGGAACACCAGGGTGATGACGCCGTACGCCGCCCCCACCGACAGGGCGTTGAGGACGACGGTCGCCGCCGCGAGCCACGGTGACCCGAACGAGACCGTCATGACGACGAGCGTGAGCACGAGCACGAAGCCGACGACCCACGGGAGCCGCTCGTCGAGCCAGTCCGTGAGGTCGGTGACAGCGGCCGAGCCGCCGACGTGGACCTCGGCACCGGTGCCCGCGAGCGCCTGCTCCACGACGGGGACGACGTCCGCCCGGACCGTGTCGACGGCCGTCCCGAGCCGCGGGTCGGACATGTCCACGGGCACCGGCAGCGGGAGCACGTGCACCGTGCCGTCCGTCGAGGTCTTCACCTGCGGCTCCCCCGCGGCGACCTCACCGGTCGCGACCCCGGCGCGGAAACCCTTCTGCAGCGCCGCATCCACCTGCTCGGACGCCGACGCCGGCGCCCGCACGACGACGTCGACCGTCGTCCCGTCCTGCGGGAACGCGGCGGTGAGGCGGTCGTACGTCGCCACGGAGTCGAAGCTCTTCGGCAGCGACTCCGCGCCGGGCAGCGCGGTGCGCATGCCGAGAGCCGGCAGCGCGAGCGCGACGAGCACGCCGCCCGCCGCCAGCGTCCACACGAGCGGACGCCGGGTCACGGCACCGGCGAGCCGGCCCCACAGCGAGTCGACCGAGCCGCGGCGGGCGGCCCGCCGGGCCGAGAACGGCAGCCTGAGCGCCTCGACCTTGTCGCCGAGGACGACGAGCAGCGCCGGCAGCACGGTCGCCGAGGCGAGCACCGCGACGGCGACGACGAGCATGGTGCCGATCGCGAGCGAGGTGAACATCCCGCCGGCGACGAGCATGCCGCTCATCGCGACGACGACGGTGAGCCCGGAGATGACGACGGCGCGGCCGGCGGTGCGGCCCGCGGTCGTCACAGCCTCGACGACGCCCGCGCCCGCCGCGCGCTCCTCCCGGGAGCGCCGGATGACGAAGAGCGCGTAGTCGACACCGACCGCGAGGCCGATGAGGAGCACGAGGGACTGCGTGTTCTGGTCGACGGGCGTGATCCCGCGGGAGGCCCACGCGGTGAGCCCGAGCGCCGCGACGACGGCCCCGACCCCGAGGAGCACCGGGACGCCCGCCGCGACGACCGCGCCGAACGCGACGAGCAGCACGCCGAGCGTCACGGGCAGGCTGATGTACTCCGCCCGGCGGAAGTCGCTCTCGAGCGCCTCGCCGACCTCGGCGTCGATCGAGCCGGGGCCGACCTGGCCGACCTCGAGCGCCGGGTGGTCGGCGGCGACCCGGTCGGTCACCGCGAGCATCGGGCCCACGGCGTCCTGCGGGGTCGTCGCGCCGTCCGGCGTCGAGCCGTCGGCACGCTGGACGGCGTCCAGCGCGACGGGGACGACGACCGTGCGGCCGTCGGGGGCCAGGGCCGGGTCGCCGACGGCGGCGACGCCCTCGACCCCGGTGTAGACCGCGCTCAGCTCGCGGCCGAGCGCCGCGACCTCGTCGGCGGTGAAGGAGCCCGACCGGGTCGTGAGCACGACGTTCTCGGTGGGCCGGTCGCCGAAGTCCACGGCACCGGCGATCTTCGCCGCGGTCGCGGAGTCCCCGACGAGCTGGTCGTCCGGCTTCGTCGTCACGAGCCCGCCGGAGAGCAGGACCACCGTGCCCGCGAGGACGAGCAGGGCGGCGAAGAGGGTGCGCCAGCGGTGCCGTGCGCACCAACCGGCGATCCCGCCGTGCGGCGGGGCTGCGTCCCGGGGACCCCTCGTGGGGGTGGAGGACGGCGCGGGAGTCGTTGTCGTCATGGTCAACGAGGCTCCCGCCGCACGGGCCGCCGGGCACTGGGGCTCCTCCCCCGATCGGGGGTGGGGGCAGCCCCACCCCGGGACACCGGGCCGCCGCACTCCGCCCCGGTCGGGACGCGCCTACCGTGGACCCGTGAGCACCACGAGCCCGGCCGTGCCGTCGACGACGACGCCGGCCCCCGACCCCGCCGCCGTCCCGGCGCCCCGCCGTCCGGGGGGCGTGCGGGTCCTGCTCCGCACATGGGCCTGGGGCTGGCTCGCCGCAGCCCAGCTCGTCGGCGACCTGCTGCTCGCGGGCCCGTACCTCGTGATTGCCGGCCTGCTCGTCGGCGGCGTCTCCTCGATCGCCGCGCTCGGCGTCGGCATCCCGCTCACCGCGCTGGCGCTGCTCATGGCGTTCGGCGTCGGCTCCTTCGAGCGGTTGCGGGTGCAGGCGTTCACGGGCGTCGTCATCGAGCCGCCGCCCGGGCCGGCCGGGCCGCAGACCTGGTGGCGCCGCTACCTCCTCGACGGGCGTCCCTGGCGGGCCACCGCGCACCTCACCGTCATCGCCCTGTGGGGGCTGCTCGTCGGCACGCTGACGCTCGTGCTGCTCTGCGTGAGCCTGGCGTTCGCCGCGCTGCCGCTGTACTCCGCGGCCCTGCCCGACGGCTCGATCGCCCTGCCGTGGGGGGCCCGGCTCGCACCGCACCTCGGCCTGTTCGCCGCGGGCGTCTTCGGCCTCGTCGTGCTCCCGCTCGTCGCCCGCGGCGCCGTCGGGGTCGACGTCCACCTCGCCCAGTCGCTCCTCGGGCGCAGCCGCCGCGAGCAGGTCCAGGTGCTCGCCGAGCGGGTGGAGACCCTCCAGGTGAGCCGCGCCGGCACCGTCGACTCGGTCGAGCTGGAACGTCGCCGGATCGAGCGCGACCTCCACGACGGCCCGCAGCAGCGGCTCGTGGCGATCGCCATGGACCTCGGCATGGCGAAGGAGAAGCTCGACTCCGACCCGGCGGGCGCCCGTGAGCTCGTCGAGAAGGCGCACGTCTCCGCCAAGGAGGCGATCACCGAGATGCGCCAGGTCGCCCGCGGCATCCACCCGCCGATCCTCACCGACCGCGGCCTGGACGCCGCGCTGTCGGCGCTCGCGGCCCGCTCCCCCGTGCCGGTGACGGTGCGCGTCGAGCCCGGGCCGCGCCCCGGCCCGACGATCGAGGCCATCGCCTACTTCTGCGTGAGCGAGCTGCTGACGAACGTCGCCAAGCACTCCCGGGCGCGGACGGCGTCCGTCGACGTCACGCGGCACGGCCCGACGCTCGTCGTCCGGGTCACCGACGACGGCGTCGGCGGCGTCGACGCCGCCCGCGGCACCGGTCTCGTCGGCCTGCGGCAACGGGTCGCGGCCGTCGACGGCACCATCGACGTGTCCTCCCCGGACGGCGGCCCCACCGTCGTCTCGGTCTTCCTCCCCGAACCCAGGAGCACATCGTGAGCACCGCCCCGTCCGCCGTGCCGCCCGCCGAGGCCACCGCCCGGCTGCGCGTCGTCCTCGCCGAGGACTCCGTGCTGCTGCGCGAGGGTCTGCTGCGTCTGCTGGGGGACAACGGGTTCGACGTCGTCGACGCCGTCGGGGACGCCGAGGCGTTCCTGCGGTCGGTCGAGACGCACCGCCCCGACCTCGTCGTCGTCGACGTCCGGATGCCGCCGACCTTCACGGACGAGGGCGTCCGCGCCGCGCTCGTCGTGCGCCAGCAGTACCCCGACATCGCCGTCCTCGTGCTCTCCCAGTACGTCGAGGAGAACTACGCGACCGAGCTCGTCGCGGCCCGCTCCCGGGGCGTCGGCTACCTGCTCAAGGACCGGGTCGCCGACGTCCGCGAGTTCGTCGACGCGCTGCACCGGGTCGCGGCCGGCGGCACCGCGCTCGACCCTGAGGTCGTCACCCAGCTGCTGTCCCGCTCACGCCGCCGCGACCCGCTCGAACGGCTTACCCCGCGCGAGACCGAGGTGCTCGGGCTCATGGCCGAGGGCCGGTCGAACACGGCGATCGCCCAGGCACTCGTCGTCACCGAGGGCGCGGTCGAGAAGCACGTGTCGAGCATCTTCGCCAAGCTCGACCTGCCGCCGACCGAGCACGACCACCGCCGGGTCCTCGCCGTCCTGCGCTGGCTCGAGCACGAGGAGGAGAGCTGATGGCCTCCCCCGCGGCCGCCGTCGGCCTGCGGGTCGTCGGTCTCGTCGGCCTGCTCGCCCTCGTCGTCGGCGGCGCCGCGAGCCTGGTCGCCGGCTTCTTCGAGGAGCGCAGCACCCGGACCACCGTCGTCGACGGCACGGTGACCGCGCTCGACGTCCGGGCCGGTGCCGGCGACGTCACCGTCGAGGTCGGCCCGGCCGGCGGGCCGACGACGGTGACGGCCGCCAGCACGTGGGCGTTCGACCCGCCGGTCGAGACGAGGACGCTCGACGCCGGCACGCTGCGCCTGTCCGCCACGTGCCCGGCGAGCGCGACGTTCGCGCAGCGCTGCTCGGTCGACTGGACCGTGTCGGTGCCCGCGGACGCCACGGTCACGGTCGCGACGTCGAGCGGGGACATCCGGGTCGAGGACGTCGCGGGCCGGGTCGCCCTGCGGACCGGTGCGGGCGACGTCCGGCTGTCGGCCGTCCGTTCCACGGACGTGCGCGTCGAGACCGGCGCCGGGGACGCGCGGCTCGTCTTCGCGACGGCGCCGGACAGCGTCGTGACGACCACCGGCGCCGGCGACGTCACCGTCGAGGTGCCCGCGGACGGCACGACGTACCGGGTCGTCGGCTCGAGCGGCGTCGGCGAGCGCAGAGTGTCCGTGGCCCAGGACCCTGCGTCACGGCACCTGCTCGATCTCACCTCCGGCGTCGGTGACGTCGTCGTGGCGTCCGGCGCCGCACCCGCCGCCGGGTGAAGATGACCTCATGAACTCCACCACCTCGACCTCCCGCGCCGTCCTCGCCGCCGCGGCCGCCGTCCTCGCCCTCGCGCTCACCGGATGCGGGGTCGCCGAGGACGCCGTCCAGGGGGCGCAGGACGCGGCGTCGGACAAGGCCTCCGAGGCCGTCGACGGGGCGAAGGCCAAGGCGTCCGCCAAGGCCTCCGAGCTCGCGGTCGCGGCCGTGCGCACCCAGATCTGCAACCTCGTCAAGGACGGTTCGCTCTCCGACGCGGACGCCAAGGCGCTCGAGGGCCTCGCCGCGGCCGGTGACGAGGCCGGCGTGCCCGCCGAGGTCGTCGACCTCGCGAAGTCCCTCGCCGACGCGGGCAAGGCCGCCACGGCCGGGCAGGTCTCCGACCTCGAGGCGAAGGCCTGCCAGTAGCCTGCGGCCAGCACCCGTCGACCGGCGGCGGGGCGAACGGAGGCATCGTGTCCAGCACCCCGCAGGATTCCGACGGGGCGCAGGCGCCCACCGTCGTCGTCACCGTGACCGTCGACGGCCCGTACCTGCTCAGCGGGTCGACGGAGATCCGCAACGCCGAGGGCGAGGTCGTCAAGACCGTCACCAAGACGGCGCTCTGCCGCTGCGGCCACAGCGAGAACAAGCCGTTCTGCGACGGCAGCCACCGCCGCGTCGGGTTCACCGACCCGGGTCCGGTGGCGCCGCAGGCCTGACGACCGGACGTCCCGAACTTTCCGCGGGGGCGGTGCAACACGCACCGCCCCCGCGGCGTCCTCGGAGCACCCCGGCCGCACTACCGGGGCCGACACGAGGAGGTCCCTGTGCAGCACACCGACAGCCCGGCCCGCGGTGCCCGGCGCCGCTTCACCGCGGCCGGCGTCACCTTCGCCCTCGTCACCGGAGGGTTGTTCGCGGCGACGTTCGGCCCGACCCTCGCCACGTACGCGGCGGACGACGGCCGGACCGTCGACGGCCGCCCGGCCGCCGGCGCCCCGGACCGGCCCGGCACGCTCAGCGGCGTCCAGAACGCGGCGTACGCGAGCTTCACCGACTGCTCGGCCCTGCTCGACTACTACCGCACGCACGCGCGGCCGATCGTCGGGCCGTACGGCCTGCCCGGCAACCAGTTCGGCGTCATGTTCGACACCGTCGGCGGGGTCGCCACCGCGGCCCGGGCCGCGGGCGGGGCCCCGGTACCCGCCGCCGCGCCGAACGCGGCGGCCGAGGGGACGACGTCCGCCACCGGCACGAACGTCCAGGTCGCGGGCGTCGACGAGGCCGACGTCGCCAAGCGCGTCGGTGACCTCGTCTACTCCGCCGCCCCGGGCACCGTGGACTGGAGCAAGGACCCGAACGGCTCGTCGCTCGCCGCGCTCACCGTGGCCCGGACCCGCGACGGCCGCAGCGAGGTGCTCGGCCGGCTGCGGCTCGACGGCTGGACGGCGCAGAGCATGCTCGTCGACGGGACGACGGTGCTGCTCGTCGGCGGCGCCCCCTGGAAGGAGGGCGACATCGTCGCCCCCGGCCCGGCCCGGATCATGCCCGGCTACGGGTTCGCGAACCGGACCCGGGTGGTCCAGGTCGACGTCAGCGACCCCGCGTCGCCGCGCGTCGTCCGCTCGCTCGTCGTCGACGGCTCCTCGGTAGGCACCCGGCTCGTCGACGGCGTCGCCCGGATCACCGTGAGCGGCGCGACGAACCGGCTCAAGTTCGTGCAGCCGCTCTACCCAGACCAGGGCGGCATCGTGCCCCCGCTCGCCGACGGCGGTCCCGACGCCCCGGTCGTCTCGCCGCCGTACGACGAGGGCGCGGTGAAGAAGGCCGAGAAGAAGGCCACCGCAGCGAACCGGCAGGTCGTCGCCCGGTCGACGATCGACGCCTGGCTGCCGACGTACGAGCTCACCGAGGGCACCGGCGCGCGGCCGACGTCCACGGGGAGCCTGCTGTCGTGCCAGGACGTGTCCGCACCGAAGACGTTCTCCGGCCTCGACACGATGTCGATGCTCACGTTCGACCTGCGCGACACGGCCGGCATCTCGCGCTGGGACGCCGCGGGCGTCGTCGCCTCCGGCGCCCAGCTCTACGCGACGGCCGACCGCACGTACGTCGCGACCACCCCGTGGCAGGACTGGGCGGTCATGAGCCCGACCAAGCAGCTCGTCGCGATGCGCTCCCAGCGCAGCCAGATCCACCTCTTCGACACCACCGGCGGCGCCTCCCCCGTCTACGTCGGCTCCGGCGAGGTGCCGGGCTTCCTGCTCAACCAGTTCTCCATGGACGAGAACGGCGGCTACCTGCGCGTCGCCTCGACGACGATGCCCGACTGGTGGGGCGGCGACAGGGAGCGGACGCCGAGCACCAGCCAGGTCACGGTGCTGCGGATCGGTGAGGACGGCCTCACGAGGACCGGCTCGGTCGGCGGGCTCGGGAAGACCGAGACGATCCGGGCGGTGCGGTTCCTCGGTGACGTCGGCTACGTCGTCACGTACCGGCAGACCGACCCGCTCTACACGATCGACCTGTCCGACCCGACGGCGCCGCGGGTGGCCGGTGAGCTGAAGATCCTCGGCTACTCGGCGTACCTGCACCCGGTCGGTGACGGGCTCGTCCTCGGCGTCGGCCAGGACGCGACCGCGAAGGGTGTGACGACCGGGCTCCAGATGGCGCTCTTCGACGTCTCCGACCCGGCGCAGCCGCGACGGGTCGACACCGTGAACATGCCGGGGGCCTGGTCGGACGTCGAGGGCGACCACCACGCCTTCACGTTCGCCGACGGGCTCGCTCTCGTGCCCTACACCCGGTGGATCGACCCGGGCGCCCCGGTCGCGCCGTCCGACGACACGGTCGGCGCCGTGGCACCGGGCCAGCAGGGCTTCGACGCCGGCGTCGTCGCCGTCCGGATGACGGGCACCGGGGCAGGCAGCCGGTTCACCGAGCCCGTCGTCCTGCGGCCGATCGGCTCCGGCCCGCAGGCGGTCGACCCCACGACCGGCGAGACCGGCCCGGCCCCGCTGCGGACGTTCGTCGGCGACGGCTCGGTGTGGACCGTGACCACGGGCGGCATCGCCGCCCACGACGCCCGCACCCTCGCCCGGACCGACTTCACGAGGTTCTGAGCCCTCGCTTCCCGCGCTGGTGACGCGGGGTCAGCGGGAGCGGCGCAGGCGCGGGGCGGGGGCGCTCGGGTCGTGGC
>NZ_MWLL01000093.1 GCF_002198675.1 Kineosporia sp. R_H_3
CCCCGACCGCACCCCTGATCACGCCCCGATCACCCGGGGGCCCGGCCTCAAGTTGCCTGGTCGCACGCCGATGCATACCTCGTCCGATTCCGCGAGGAGGAGCACCGGATGGATGCGATCGACGAGATCGTCGCCGAGTTCTTGGTCGAGTCACATGAGAACCTCGACCAGCTCGACCGAGACCTATTGGCGCTGGAGCAGAACCCGGGATCGCGGGAGCTGCTGGCCAGCGTCTTCCGCACGATCCACACCATCAAGGGCACGAGCGGGTTCCTGGCTTTCCACAAGCTGGAGAAGCTGACCCACGTCGGCGAGAACCTGCTGAGCCGCCTGCGGGACGGCCGGATCGAGCTCAACGACGACCGGGCCACGTCCCTGCTCAAGATGGTGGACGCCGTCCGCGGTCTGCTCGCGGCCATCGAGGCCACGGGCGCCGAGGGCGACGCCGACCACAGCGAGCTCATCGCGACGCTCTCGGCGCTGCTCGAGGACGGTGCCGCCCCCGTGGCCGCACCGGCCCCGGCGGCCGAGGAACCCGCGGAGCAGGCCGAGCAGGCCGCCGAACCGGCCGCGGACGCCGAGGTGACCGCGCAGGCCGAGCCTGTCGCGGCGTCCGACGCCGACGCGGCGGAGGGCGAGCAGGCCGACGAGGCGCACGCGGACGACGAGCACGACGACCACGCCGCCGCGGAGCACGCGGACGACGAGGCCGGCGAGCACACCGACGCCGCGGTCGCGGACGCCCCCGCCGCACAGGCGACGGCGGCCGCGGGCGGCGGCAGCACGTCGTCCGTCGCCACGGCCACGAAGGCGAAGACGCCGGCCGCACCGGCCGCCGTCCCCGCCCAGGGCACGCCGCCCATCGGCGAGGTGCTCGTCACGGCGGGCGCCGCGACGCAGGACGCCGTCACGGTCGCGCGCATGGAGCAGGGTCTCGGGGACAACCGTCCCCTCGGCTCGATCCTCGTCGACCACGGCGCGGTCACGCCGGCCGCGGTCGAGCACGCCCTGGAGGCGCAGAGCGGTCACCGCTCGGTCGTCGACAGCTCGGTGCGTGTCGACGTCGAGCTCCTCGACTCCCTCATGCGCCTCGTGGGCGAGCTCGTGCTCGCCCGCAACCAGCTCGTGTCGCGGCTCGACGACGCGAAGGACGCCTCCAAGGACTCGTCCCTCGCACGGTCGGCGCAGCGGCTCAGCCTGGTGACGAGCGAGCTGCAGGAGCAGGTCATGAAGACCCGCATGCAGCCGGTCGACTCGGTCTGGTCGAAGATGCCGCGCGTCGTCCGGGACCTCGCGAAGACGTGCGGGCGCCTGGTGCGGCTCGAGATGGACGGCCGCGAGACCGAGCTCGACCGCTCGGTCCTCGAGGCCATCAAGGACCCGCTGACCCACCTGGTCCGCAACGCGGTCGACCACGGCATCGAGCCGCCGGAGGTCCGCAAGGCCGCCGGCAAGCCCGTCGAGGGCGTGCTCCGGCTGCGGGCGTACCACGAGGCCGGCCAGGTCCACCTGGAGATCATCGACGACGGTGCGGGCATCGACCCGCAGCGGATCGCCGCCAAGGCGCTCGAGCGGGGCCTCATCTCGCAGGCGCAGCTGGCGACGATGACCAGCCGGGAGATCATGCACATGATCTTCCTGCCGGGCTTCTCGACGATGGCCGCGGTGACGAACGTGTCCGGCCGCGGGGTCGGGATGGACGTCGTGAAGACCCGGATCGAGGGCATCGGCGGCTCCGTCGACGTGTCGAGCAAGATCGGTCAGGGTTCGACGTTCCGGCTCACGATCCCGTTGACGCTGGCGATCATCCCGGCGCTGACGATCGGCTGCGCGCAGCGCCGCTACGCGGTGCCGCAGGTCAGCGTGCTCGAGCTCGTGCGTCTCAACGGCGAGCACGCCCGGGGCGGTATCGAGCTCATCTCGGGCGCCCCGGTCTACCGGCTGCGGGACATGCTCCTGCCGCTCGTCCGCCTGGACGAGCAGCTCGGGCTGGTGCCGATGGGTGCGGCGGACGCCGACGGCGTCGTCGCCGACGAGTCTCGCGGCGGGTTCATCGTCGTCCTGCACGCGGAGCAGCAGCGCTTCGGGCTCGTCGTGGACGACGTCCTCGACACCCAGGAGATCGTCGTCAAGCCGCTGGGACGCCACCTCAAGGGCATCCCGGTGTACGCCGGCGCGACGATCCTCGGCGACGGGTCGGTGGTGCTGATCCTGGACGCCGCGACCCTGGCGAGGCGGTCGAACGTGCTGAACAACTCGGCGGGCCTGGCGGCGGCCGACACCGCCGACGAGGCGGAGGTCCTGGACCCGGTCCTCGTGGTCGAGGTCGCCGGCGACCGGCGGGCAGCGATCCCGCTGGAGATGGTCACCCGGCTGGAGGAGATCCCGTCGGCGTCCATCGAGCACGTGGGCGGCCGGGAGGTCGTGCAGTACCGCGGGCACATCATGCCCCTGGTGCGGCTGTCGACCCTGCTCGGTGCCTACGGCAGCGAGGGTGGTGGCGAGGGCGTCCAGCTCGTCGTCTACACCCGGGGCGAGCGGTCCGTCGGCTTCGTCGTGGAACGCATCCTCGACATCGCCTCGGAGCGGATCGGGACCCGCAGCGACATCGACGACCACGCCCTCGTGGGCTCGGTCGTCATCGGGGACAAGGTCGTCGAGCTCCTCGACGTCGAGAGCGCCGTCCTCGCCGCGGACCCGAACTTCTACACCGTCGCGGCGTCCGCGGACACCGCCTACGAGGAGGCCCTGGCATGAGCCAGCTCTCGACGTTCGTCGTCGGCAAGTACCTGTTCGGCGTCGACGTGTCGCTCGTCCAGGAGGTCGTCCGGCTGCAGTCGATCACCCCGGTGCCGCTCGCGGCGCCGGCGATCGCCGGGCTCATCAACCTGCGGGGCGAGGTGCTCACCGCGATCGACCTGCGGGTGCGGATGGGCATGACCCGCTCGACGTCCGAGCGGGACCCGGTCAACGTGGTCATCCGGGTCGACGACGAGCCGGTCAGCCTGCTGGTCGACGAGATCGGCGGCGTCCTGGAGGTCTCGCAGGTGCCGTTCGAGCAGACGCCGAGCACGGTCGACGAGCGGGTCCGGGAGATGCTCCTGGGCGCCTACACGCTCCCCGACCGGCTCCTGCTCGCGCTCAACGCCCAGCGGGTGCTCGCACTCGCCGAGGACGCCCGCGCGGCCTGACCCGCACCGCATCCGATCGCACGGTCCGGGGGGACCGTGCGACGCCCGCCCGGCTCCGTCGGAGCCGACCAGCTCTGGAGACCCCTCGCATGTCCGTGCCGTACCCGGCCGCCCCCGCCCCGGCGCCGCGCCGTCGCCCGCGCTTCGCCGACCTGCGCCTGCGCTCCAAGGTGCTCGCGCTCGTCGGTGTCTCCGTCGTCGTGACGACGACGTGCGTCGGCGTCGCGGTCGCCTCGCTGAGCACCGAGACGGCGCACATGGAGTCGCTGGTGGGCGGCGACGTCGCGGCGGCGCTCCAGGCCTCCGACACCCGGGGCCAGCTCGCGGTCTACCGCCGGCTGACCCTCCAGCTCATCCTCGCGGACACCCCGCAGAAGTCGGCCGCGACCCTCGCGAAGCTCGACGAGACCGAGAAGAAGGTCGACGAGGGGGTGGCCGCGCTCGCCGCGGTGGCGACGGACGAGCGTGACAAGGCCGCGCTCGCGGCGGTCGACAAGGGCTGGGACGCCCAGCGTTCCTACTTCCACGACAGGCTCGAGGCCCAGGCCAAGCGTGACGACCTCAGCCCGGAGGAGTCGCAGGCCGTCGCCGCCCTGGCGGTCGGGGAGTACGGCGACCTCGCGGACGCCGTCGCGACCTCGCTCGACGACCTGAAGGCCGAGAAGCGCACGGACCTGGCGGCCGGGGTCGCCGACGCCACGTCGGTCGCGGGGCGCGCCCGTACGACCCTGCTCGTCGTCGCCGTCCTCGGCGCGCTCCTGCTCGTCGCCTTCGGCTGGTGGATCGCCGGTGCGGTCGCGCGGCCGGTGGCGCGGCTCAAGCTCGCGATCGACGGTCTCGCGGACGGCGACCTCACGGTCCCCGTCGACGTCGACTCCCGGGACGAGGTCGGCCGGATGGCGGTGTCCCTGACCGTCGCCCAGGCCGCGCTACGCGAGTCGATGACGACGATCGTGTCGTCGTCCGCGACGCTCGCCGGCAGCGCCGAGGAGCTCAGCGTCGTCTCGGCGCAGGTCGCCGCGAGCGCCGAGGAGACCTCCGTGCAGTCGGGGACCGCGGCGGCCGCGGCCGAGGAGGTCTCGCGCAACGTCCAGACGGTCGCCGCTGCGACCGAGCAGATGTCGGCGAGCATCCGGGAGATCTCGCAGTCGTCCACCGAGGCCGTCCGGGTCGCGCAGGCCGCGGCCGAGGAGGCCCAGACCGCCACCGGCACCGTCTCCAAGCTCGGCGACTCGAGCCGGGAGATCGGCGACGTCGTCAAGGTCATCACCTCGATCGCCGAGCAGACGAACCTGCTCGCGCTCAACGCGACGATCGAGGCCGCCCGGGCCGGCGAGGCCGGCAAGGGCTTCGCGGTCGTCGCGAGCGAGGTCAAGGACCTCGCCCAGGAGACCGCGCGTGCCACGGAGGACATCTCCCGGCGCATCGAGGCGATCCAGACCGACAGCGAGGCCGCGGTCGCGGCCATCGCCCGGATCGCCGAGATCATCGAGGAGGTCAACTCGTACCAGACGACCATCGCGTCGGCGGTCGAGGAGCAGACCGCCACGACCTCGGAGATGAGCCGCAACGTGCAGGACGCGGCGTCGGGGGCCGGCGGGATCGCCGGGAACATCGAGTACGTCGCGACCGCGGCGCAGTCCTCGAGCACGGGCATCGTCGAGGCGCAGCGCGCCGCCGCCGAGCTCGCGCAGCTCTCCGGGGACCTGCGGGAGCTCGTCTCCCGCTACCGGGTCTGACCACGCACGCGCCCGGACACGCCCCACCCGAACACCGCAGCACGTACTTCACCCAAGCGATTCCAGAATCCGACCGGTCGTGCCGACAAAGACACTGCACCGGACGTCACCACCCAAGGAGCTTGCGATGCTGGCACTCGTCGTCGACGACTCTCGGGCCATGCGGTCGATCCTCACCCGACTGCTCACCGGCCTGGGCTTCGACGTCGCACAGGCGGGGGACGGCGCCGAGGCACTGACGGTGCTCGACGCCGGTGCGCGCCCCGACGTCATCCTGGTCGACTGGAACATGCCGGTCATGGACGGCCTGACGTTCATCAAGAACGTCCGCGCCCGCGAGGACCTGCGCGACATCTCGCTCATGATGGTCACCACCGAGAGCGAGCAGAACCAGATCGTCCGCGCGCTCGCGGCCGGCGCCCACGAGTACGTGATCAAGCCGTTCACGGACGAGGTCATCGCCGAGAAGCTCGCATTGCTGGGGCTGGTGGCCGCATGACCCCGACACCCGGGCGCATCCGGGTGCTCGTCGTCGACGACTCCGCGGTCATCCGCAAGATCGTCACCGAGGCCCTGGGTGCTGATCCCACGATCGAGATCGTGGGCATCGCGAACAACGGCCAGGAGGCCGTGGCGAAGGTCGAGGCGCTCAAGCCGGACGCCGTGACGATGGACATCGAGATGCCCGTCATGAACGGCATCGACGCCGTCCGCGCCATCCGGCGCTCGCAGTCGCGGCTGCCGATCGTCATGTTCTCGACGCTCACCGAGCGCGGCGCGTCCGCCACCCTGGACGCCCTCGCCGCCGGCGCGAGCGACTACGTGACGAAGCCGTCGAACGTGGGCAACTTCGCGGAGAGCCAGAAGAACATCCGCGAGCAGCTCATCCCGAAGCTCAAGGCGCTCACCGGGACGCGGCGTGCCGCGGCCGGGCCGGCCGGCGCGAAGCCGCCCGCCCCCGTGCGGGCCGCGGTCCCGCCGGCGCAGCGCCGTCCGCGCACCGGGCCCTTCGGCGTCCTCGCGATCGGCTCGTCGACCGGCGGACCCGACGCGCTGGCCCAGGTGCTCCCGCTGCTGCCGGCCTCGCTGCCGGTGCCCGTCGTCGTCGTCCAGCACATGCCGCCGCTGTTCACGCGGCTGCTCGCGCAGCGCCTCGACGTCACGTGCAAGCTCACGGTCGTCGAGGCGTCCGAGGGCGAGCTCATCGTCCCCGGCAAGATCGTCATCGCGCCGGGCGGCAAGCACCTCGTCATCAAGCGCAGCGGCACGAGCGTCGTCGGGCACCTCACCGAGGACCCGCCGGAGAACTTCTGCCGCCCCGCCGTCGACGTGCTCTTCCGCTCCGTCGCGGCCGTCTACGGCGACCGCGTGCTCGCGTGCGTGCTCACCGGCATGGGCCGCGACGGCGAGAAGGGTGCGGGCGTCATCCGGGCCGGCGGCGGCGAGGTGTACGCCCAGGACGAGGCGACGAGCGTCGTCTGGGGGATGCCCGGCGCCGTCGCCACGGCCGGCCAGGCCGACAAGATCCTGCCGCTGCAACGCATCGGCCCCGACATCGCCACGGCCCTGAGCCGCGGCCCGGCACCCGTGGGAGTCGGATCATGAGCCTCGGCGCAGCAGACTTCACCTACGTCACGACGATGATCCGGCAGCGGAGCTCGATCGACCTGCAGCCGGGCAAGGAGTACCTCGTCGAGAGCCGGCTCGCGCCCATCGCGCGGCAGATCGGCGAGACGGACGTCGCGGGGCTCGTCGCACGGCTGCGCCGCGGTGACGCGGCGCTCACCGACGCGGTCGTCGACGCCCTCACGACGAACGAGACGTCGTGGTTCCGGGACGCGCACCCGTTCGACGCGTTCTCCAACCACCTCCTCCCGGACGTCGCGAAGTCCTCGACGACCCGGCAGATCAACATCTGGTCGGCGGCGTGCTCGAGCGGGCAGGAGGCGTACTCGCTCGCGATGCTCCTGCTCGACTGGCTGCCGCTGCACCCCGGGTACACCGCGAAGATCATCGGCACCGACATCTCGCCGAAGATGGTCGAGCGGGCCAGGGCGGCGAAGTTCAGCCAGCTCGAGGTCAACCGCGGGCTGCGGGCGCCGTACCTCGTCAAGTACTTCGAGCAGCAGGGCCGCGACTGGATCCTCAAGCAGCCGCTGCGCGACCTGTGCCGGTTCGAGCGGGGCAACCTCGCGACGCCGGCGGTCGGGGTCCCGACGTGCGACATCGTCTTCCTGCGCAACGTCCTCATCTACTTCGACCTGGACACCAAGCGCACCGTGCTCACGCACGTGCGGCGCGTCCTGCGACCGGGCGGGTTCCTCGTCCTCGGTGGCGCGGAGAGCACCCTCAACCTCGACGACGCCTTCCAGCGGATGGAGCTGGGGAAGGCCGTCGTCTTCCGGCACACAGGAGGTAAGGCATGAGCGCCATCGACGAGTTCGAGGAGGCCCGCGAGGACCTCGAAGCACTTCTCATCGAGGTGCTCGGCTCGGTCTTCAGCGAGGAGGCCATGCCGGTCTGGGACGACGCCCTGCCGCCCGGGCCGATCGTCTCCTCGCGGCTGGCCATCCACGACGAGGTGGACGACAGCTACACGATGGTCGAGGTCCGCACGAGCGCCATCGTCGCGCGCGTCCTCGCCAGCCGGATGCTGCTCACCGCGGACCCGGGCCCGGACGACCTGCTCGACGCGGTCGGCGAGCTCGGCAACATCGCCGGCGGGAACGTCAAGTCCCTCCTGCGTCACTCGTGCCGGCTCTCCCTGCCACTGGCGGAGATGACGGACGACGCCTCGGCACCCGACGTCGACGGCGTCACGGTTCGTGCGGCTGTGCTCGGTCAGGTGGTGGAGCTCACCGTCCACCTGGCCGGCGACATCGAGGGCCTCACCTGGCCCGGATCGGCAAGCGAAGAGGTAGTGGAGACACCGGCATGAAGATCTTGGTAGCTGACGACAGCAAGGCGATGCGGATGATCGTCGTCCGCACGCTCCGGCAGGCCGGCCTCGGGGGTCACGACATCATCGAGGCCGAGGACGGCAAGCAGGCCTACGAGATCGCCCGCGCGCAGAACGTGGACCTCGTGCTCTCGGACTGGAACATGCCCGAGATGACGGGCATCGAGCTGCTCAAGGCGTTGCGCAGCAGCGGGTCCGAGGTCCCGTTCTGCTTCGTGACGTCCGAGGGCTCGGACGAGATGCGCGAGCAGGCCTCGCAGGCCGGCGCGATGGGCCTCATCGCCAAGCCGTTCACGTCCGACGCGTTCGGGGACATCCTCGCGCCCGTCGTCGCCTGACGCACCGCACCGCCCGCCCGAACACCCGACCGGACGTCCCGACGTCGTCCGACCGACCTTCTGGAGCTCCCGTGAGCATCGTCACCGAGCAGTCGCCGCTCCCGAGCCGGCACGCCGTCCGCAGCCTTCTCGAGGGCCTCACCGGCCGCGACATCGACTTCCGGGACGGCGACCCGATCCCGCCGAAGCCGACGAACACCATCGCGGTCTTCGTCACCGACAAGCTCGCGACGTCGGCCATCGCCGTCGTCACGCTCGAGGGCGCCGCCCGCCTCGGCGGCTCGCTCGGCATGCTGCCGAAGGGCGGCGTGGACGACGCGATCGACACCAAGGACCTGTACAGCCCCATCAAGGAGAACTGCTACGAGGTCCTCAACGTGCTGTCGGCCGTGTTCAACGTGCCGGACGCCCCGCACGTGAAGCTCTACCAGATGTACGGCCCCGGCGAGGCCGTCCCGTCCGACATCGCGCAGCTCGCGGCGACGCTCGGCTCGCGGATGGACATCGCCTTCACGATCGCCGGTTACGGCGACGGGCACCTGTCGCTCGTCGTCCGCTGAGCCGTTCGCCCAGGAGGAACCCCATGACCGCGCACTCCCTCGACACCGACGGGAACCCCGTCGGGCCGCCCTCCGACGACCAGGAGGTCCATGGCGGTCGTGCGGGCATGGTGCGTTACGTCCGGGTCGGCCGGCAGGCCATCTACGACGCGCAGCGCCAGCTCGTCTCCTACGAGCTGCTGTTCCGCAACCAGTCCGACGCCAACGGCGCCGAGGTGGCGAGCGAGCAGGCGACGAGCCAGGTCATCGCCTCGACGTTCGGCACCTTCGGTCTGGACGTGATCTCCGACGGGCGCCCCGTCTTCATCAACTTCACCCGGGCGTTCCTCACCGGGGTCATCCCGGTGCCCGTCGAGCCGGAGAACGTCATCATCGAGGTCGGCGAGCTCGTCGACGCCGACCACGAGCTGCTCCTCGGGCTGAACCAGCTGCGCCAGTCCGGGTACCGGCTCGCCGTGGCCGACTACCGCGGCGAGGTGAGCCGCAGCGCCCTCCTGGAGATCGCCGACTTCGTCAAGCTGTCGGTGAACGCGCTGCCGACGCTCGTCCTGCCGGGTCTCGTCGCCCAGTGCCGCCAGGTCGGCGCGACGCTCGTCGCGATCGACATCGAGGACGCCGAGACGTTCCAGCGCGCGGTCGACCTCGGCTTCGACCTGTTCCAGGGGCGCTACCTCGCCAAGCCGTCGGTGCTCGAGCAGCGCACGCTGTCGCCGAGCCAGCTCATCTGCGTCCGGCTGCTCAACGACCTCGCCGACCCCGAGGTCTCGGTGCAGCGCATCGAGCAGCTCGTCGGCACGGACCCCGGCCTCACGCTGCGCCTGCTGCGCACCGCGAACTCGGCGGGCGCCGGCGCCCAGGCGGACGTCACCTCGCTGCGCCAGGCGCTCGTGCTCATCGGCCCGCGGCGGCTGCGCTCGTGGGTCGTGCTCACGCTGCTCGAGGGCGGCACGACGAAGAACACGAGCGACGACCTGTGGAGCGTGCTCGCCCGGGCCCACGCGTGCCAGCGGCTCGCGGTCGACTCCAGCGACATGGCCTTCACCGTCGGCCTGCTCTCCGGCTGCGCCGACCTGCTCGGCGCCGAGCTCTCCGCGATCGCCGACGGCTCCGGCGTGGGCCCCGAGGCCCGGCACGCGCTCGTCGACGGCGAGGGCTCCGCGGGCCGCGCGCTGCTCGCCGTCCTCGCGCACGAGCGGGACGACGCCGACGCGGTGACGCAGGCGGGCCTGGTCCCGTTCGACGTCTCCCGCGCGTACCTGGAGAGCCTGTCCGAGTCCCTCCAGCTCGTCCACGACCTCCTGGGCAAGAACTGACCGATCCGCAGTTGTCGACCGGATCCCGGGTCCAGCCCCCGCGAGCAGCCGTTCGCCCTCGTCGACGGGCAGCGTGCGCAGGCAGTCGAGGACGGTCCGGGCCGGCGTCGTCAGACGGGGCCCGCCCCGACCGAGCCTCGTCGTCTCGTGGTCGGCGAGGACGATACGGTGCGGCCTCAGGTCGCTGAGGGTCTTCATCCGTCGAGGCGTCACGGCGTGCGCGACGGCGTCGACCGGAACCGGAAGGCGGTGCAGCGCCGCCGCGGTGGAGTGGCTGGCGACGGCGTCCGGCCACGTGAGGTGAACGGCCCACACCAAGGTCGCCGCCGTGACCTCGCCCCCGGTCAGTGCCTTCCCTGCGACCCGGACCCAGGCCCCGGTCCGCACCCGGCGTGAGACCCGGTCCGCCGACCACCCGGCCTCGAAGGCCTGCTGCCGGGTGAAGGCTCCCGCCTGCCGGTGGGCCGCCGGAGGCACGTCCACGCGGGCCCGGTTCTCGGACGACATGACCCGACCCTGCCGCGCCGCCCGTCGCGACCTGGTCCACGCGTCGTCCCCTGTGGACGACGTGACGAACCACCGACCTGTGGACGGGTCGAGCCGCTCCGCAGTCATCGACCGGATCCAGGGCGCGAGGCCTGGATCCGGTCGACAAGAGCGGATCTGTCAGGGGGTGGCGGTGGTCGTCGCGGCAGGACCGGTGCCGGCGGTGTTCGTCGCGGTGACGCTGACCGTGTACGTGACGTTGTCGGTGAGACCCGTGAGGCCGCAGGAGGTCCCGCTCGTCGTGCAGGTCCGGGTGGTCTGGCCGGACGCCGTCGCGGTCGCGGTGTACGACGTGACCGCGGCGCCGCCGTTCCAGGTCGGCGCCGACCAGGAGACGGTGCTCGAGGTGATGCCGCCGCTCGTCGCCGAGGGTGTCACCGGCGCGGCGGGGGCGATCGTCTGGCCCCAGTGCCGCGCGAGGTACTCCTCGACGGTGCGCCGCTCGGACGACGACAGCGCCCGGTTGAAGACGAGCACCTCGCCGACGTCGCCGTCGAGCGGGTACGCGTAGTCGTTCGAGGCGACGGTGTCGGTGCCGCCGACGACGAACGAGTCGCCGACGGTCTGCCACGAGGCGACCCGCGACATCGAGTTCAGGGTGCCGGTCCCGTTGAGTGCCAGGCCGTTCGTCAGCGTGCCGCCGGACGACGACGAGACCGACGACGCGATGACGGGCGAGGTCGTCGCCGACGCCGAGCCGTAGATCCCGTTGATGGCGGTGTCGTACGCGTCGCTCTGGTAGGCGTCGACGGTCGTCGTCGTGCCGCTCCAGGCCTTGGCGAAGATCCCCGTGTTCCAGCCGCCGTTGAACATCGCGACGGCGCCGGCGTTGTTCGTGCCCGCCGTGCCGTACGTCGTCCGGGCCGCGGCCACCGCGAAGACCGTGCGGTTCGCGCTGCCCACGGCACCGATGCCGCTCGCGGTGACCTGGTAGACGTCCGGGTCCGTCTTCGTGAAGCGCAGCGCCGTGCGGCTGTTGATCGCTGCGGCGGTGAGCGTCGCGCCGCTCGTCGTCACCTTCGGCGCGTTCCAGCCGTTGCCGGAGCGGTCCTTCCAGCAGCCGACCTGGCTGCCGGTGGAGGCACCCGACCCCGTGCAGTCGGTCGCGGCGGACAGGGCCGCGTCGTACTGCGCGTCGAGCCAGACCTTGAGCGCGGACGACGCGAAGAGCGTCGCGGGGTAGGCCGACGCGTTGACGGCCGTCGACGCCGGCCCGACCCCGACCGAGTTCGTCGCCGTGACCGTGAAGGCGTAGGTGGCGCCGTTGGTCATCCCGGTCACCGTGCACGGGGACGACGCGCACGACGTCGTGATCGTCCCGAGGCTGCTGTCGGTCGGCGTCGCCGTCACCGTGGAGCCGCTGATCGCCGCCCCGCCGTTCCACGGTGCGGTCCACGCGACCGACGCCTGGCCGTCCGCCCCGGTCACCGTCACCCCGGTCGGGATGCCCGGCGTGATGACGGTGCCCCACTTGCGGGCCAGGTACTCGTCGACGAGCCGCCGCTCGGCGGTCGTCAGGCTGCCGGTGAAGATGACGACCTCCGGGACCGGCCCCTGCCACCAGTAGCTCATCCCCGGCGCGCCGGCGAGGACGGCGAACGTGGCGCCGGTCGAGACCGCGCCCGCGGTGGTCGTCGCGGCGACCCCGTTGAGCGCGATCGAGGACGAGGCCGAGGTGAAGACGGAGCCGATCTGGAACTGCTGGTTCGTCGCGACGTTCGTCGGGGACGTCGAGGCGGTCGGGCCGGCGGTGTAGGTGTCGGAGACGACCGGCCCCGTGTTCAGGTACGTCGCCCGGGCCTGGCCGCCCGTGAGCGCACCCCACGACATGAGGTTCCGGTAGGCGACGGTGCCGGTCAGCTTGGCGGTGAGGAGCATCGTCGAGGTCGTCGTCCCGGTCGGCAGCTTCGAGACGGTCAGCGGGTAGTAGTCGTCGACCCCGTCGAACCCCGGCACCGACCGGCCGTTCACCGTCGTCAGCGTCGCCCGGTAGGCGGCGGTGGCCTGGACCGCGTTGTTCGCCTGGCCGGACTTGTCCGCCCAGCAGCCGACCGTCGTCGTCGCGGCGGCGCCGCTGCACGCGTTCGAGGCGTACATCGTCGCGGCGTCCGCGCCGTCGAGCCACGCCCTGAGCCGGGCGGTCGTCATGACGGCGGCCGGGTAGGGGTAGACGGTGGCCGCCGCTGCGGTCGCGACCCCGGTGCCCGCGCTGTTCACCGGGGCGACCGTCACCGTGTACGTGGCGCCGTTCGTCAGCCCGGTCACCGTGCACGGCGACGAGGCGCACGACGTCGTGACGGTCGACAGGGTCCCGTCGGACGGCGTCGCCGTCACCGTGTACGAGGAGATCGAGGCCCCGCCGTTCCAGGTCGGCGCCGTCCACGCGACGTTCACCGCGGCGTCCGTCGTCGTGGACGCCGTCGCGGTGACGCCGGTGACGAGACCCGGGGCGATCGTCAGGCCCCACTTGCGCGCGAGGTACTCCTGCACCTGCCGGTTCTCGGCGGCGGTGGGGCTCGAGGCGAGGACGACGACCTCGGCGATCCGGCCCTTCCAGACGCCGCTGGTGTTCCAGGCCGTGGCGCCGACCGCCGCACCCGACGACGTGCCGGTGTTGTTCGTCGCCGCGAAGCTGTAGTTCGGCGAGGCGTTCATCGCCGAGGTGACGGTCGTCGACGTCACGACGCCGTCGGTGAGCACGGCGGTCGAGACGGGCCAGTTCTTCGTCACCGTCGCCGACGGCCAGGTGGCGAACGTCTCGAGGTAGACCTTGCTGTTGAAGGCCCCCTTCTCCAGGACCCGGCCCTGCCCGGTGCTGTTGGCGCCCCAGCCGATGAGGTGCCGGAAGTCGGACGACCCGGGCGAGGTGTCCTCCTGCACCGCGACGGCGTAGACCGCGGACGACGTCGTCCCGGTCGGCAGCTTGGCCACCGTCAGCGGGTAGTAGTCGTTCGTGCCGTCGAACATCGGGGCGTTGCGGCTGTTGAGGCTGCTCACGGTCGGCTGGTTCGCGGCCGTCGTCTGGACCGCGTTGTTCGCCTGCGCGGACTTGTCCTTCCAGCAGCCGATCGCACCGCCGCCGGACGGCGCGGCACCGGTGCAGGCGGTCGAGCTGTAGAGCGTCGAGGAGTCGGCGCCGTCGAGCCACAGCGACGTCGCGGCCGGCGTCATGACCCCGGCGGGGTACGGCGTGACGGTCGTCGACGACGACGCCGCACCGGTGCCCGCGGCGTTCGTCGCGGTGACGGTCACCGTGTACGTGATGCCGTTCGTCAGGCCGGTCACGGTGCACGGGCTCGAGGCCGCCGTGCACGTCTGCGTCGACATCGTGCCGTCGGACGGGACGGCGGTCGCGGTGTACGAGGTGATGGCGTTGCCGCCGTTGCTCACGGGGGCGCTCCAGGAGACGGCGGCCGACACGTCACCGGCGGCCGCGCCGACGGACGTCGGGGCGCCGGGCACGGTGTACGGCGTGACCGCCGCCGAGGCGGTCGACGCCGGCCCGGCGCCGACGCTGTTCGTGGCCCGCACGGTGAACGTGTACGCGGTGCCGTTCGTCAGGCCGGTGACGGTGCACGTCGTCGTCGGTGCGGTGGCGGTGCACGTCTGTCCGCCGGGCGAGGCGGTCACGGTGTAGCCGGTGACCGCGGCGCCGCCGTTCCACGCGGGGGCGGTCCAGGTGACCGGCGCCTGGGCGTTCTGGCCGCCGGTGGCGCCGACGGCGGTGGGTGCCTGCGGGGTGATGACGGAGGCCCACTTGCGGGCGAGGTACTCCTCGACGCCGCGACGCTGGGTCGCGGTGAGGGTCGTGTCGAGGACGAGGATCTCGGAGCCGCTGCCGTACCAGCGACCCGCAGGGGTCGTCGCACCGCCGGTGCCGATCCACAGGTGGTCGGTGCCCGTCGTGTAGGCGCCGCTGCCGGTCGCTCCGGTGTCGCCCTGGGCCCACACCGACATCGACGTCCCGGTGGCGAACTCGGCGACCGCGACGCCGGTCGCCTGTGCGGCGGGCCAGGCGGTCGCGAACGCCTGCGGCGTGTAGTACGCGTCGACGCCCGTCGCCGACCAGCTCGTCAGCCTGCGCTGGCTGCCGCTCGTCGTGCCGCCCCAGGACAGGAGCGCGATGCCGTTCATCGCGGTGGCCGGGTTGACCGCGGCCGCGGCGGCGACCGTGCTGGAGGCGGTACCCGTCGGCACCAGGGCGACGTTGCCGGCGAGGTAGTCGTCGGTGCCGTCGAACGCGGGGACGGACCGGCCGTTGACGGTCGTCAGCGCGGGCCGGTACCCGGCCGTCGCCTGGGTGACGTGGTTGCCGCTCGCCGACCTGTCCTCCCAGCAGCCGACGGTGGTCGTCGCGGTCGCGCCGGTGCAGGTGGACGACGCGAGCAGCGTGGCGGGGTCCGCGCCGTCCAGCCAGAGCCTGACCGCCGAGCCGGACAGCACCGTCGCCGGGTACGGCGTCACGGTCGCGGCCGACGACGCCGGGCCGGTGCCCACGCTGTTCACCGCGGCGACGGTGACGGAGTACGTGGCACCGTTCGTCAGCCCGGAGACCGTGCACGGCGACGACGCGCACGACGTCGTCACGGTCGCGAGCGTCCCGTCCGACGGCGTCGCGGTGACCGTGTACGACGACACGGATGCACCGCCGTTCCAGGCGGGCGCGGTCCACGCGACGCTCGCGGTGCCGTCGGCCGTCGACGACGCGGTCGCGGTCACCCCGGTCGGGGCCTGCGGGGTGAGCGTCCCGCCCCACTTGCGGGCGAGGTACTCCTCGACGGTGCGGCGCTGGGTCGCCGTGAGCGTGCCGCCGACGACGACGACCTCGGGGACGGCGCCCTGCCAGTAGTAGCCGTTCGTCACCGACTGGCGACCGACGTTCGCCAGCGTCGTCCCGGTGCTGAGAGAGGTCGCCGCCGACGTGGTCCCGGTGGCGCCGTTCATCCAGCCGGACACCTGCGTCGACGTGTGCTGTCCGGCAAGAATCCCGACGGACGACGTCCAGGTCCCGGGCCAGGTGACGCCGGTGCTGAGGCCGTCGACGGCGGCCGCCGCCGTGCCGTTGCCCTTGTAGAACTGGCGACCCTGCCCCGTCGTCAGCGTCCCCCAGAACAGCGCCGTCCGGTACGAGCTGCTCGCGGGCGCCGGGTCGGTCAGCGTCGCCGCGAGGAACGTCGTCGTCGACGACGTGCCGGCCGGCAGCGTCGAGAGGTTGCCGATGCCGAGGTAGTCGTCCGTGCCGTCGAACCCGGGCACCGACCGGCCGTTGACCGTCGTCGGCGCGGGCCGCAGCGACGTGCCGGCCCCCGTGGCGTCGTGCCTGTCGGCCGACTTGTCGACCCAGCACCCGATCGACGTCGTGGGGGCTGCGCCGGCGCACGTGCTCGAGGCGAACATCGTCGCGGCGTCCGCGCCGTCGAACCAGACCTTGAGCGCGCCGGCGCTCATGATCGTCGCCGGATAGGTGACGAGCGAGACGGACGGCGACGAGGCCGGCCCGGCGCCGACCGCGTTGTTCGCGGCGACGGTCACCGCGTAGGTCGCGCCGTCGGTGAGCCCGGTGAGCGTGCACGGGGACGACGCGCACGAGAGCGTCACCGTGGCCAGCGTGCCGTCCGCCGGGGTGGCGGCGACCGTGTACGAGGTGATCGCCGAGCCGCCGTTCCAGGCGGGTGCGGTCCACGCGACGGCGGCGGCGCCGTTCGTGGTCGTCGACGCGGTCGCCGTGACGCCCGTCGGGGCACCGGGGGTGAGCGCGGTGCCCCACTTGCGGGCGAGGTACTCCTGCACCGTCCGCCGCTGCGTCCCCGTGAGGCTGCCCGAGAACGCGATGATCTCCGGGATCTGGCCCTGCCAGAACTGGCTCGGCGTGCCGGACGCCCCGACGGTCGCGTACGTCGTCCCCGTGCTGTTCGTCAGCCCGGTCACGGTGACGCCGGGGTCCGTGCCCGACGCCCACACCGTCTCGGTGGTGGAGGTGAACTCCGCGGCGACGACCCCGGGTGCCGTCGACCAGGAGCCCTGGACCGCGGCGGTCCCGACGGACGCCACCATCCCGCTGCCGAAGGACTCCTTCTGCACCTGGCGCGCGGCGCCGCCGCTGAGCGTCCCGTAGTTGAAGACCGATCTCACGCCGAAGGCCGACGGCGAGGGGTCGGTCAGGGTGGCGACCGCGAGCGTGGTCCCCGTGGTGGTGCCGGTCGGCAGCAGCGCCGGTGAGAGCGAGAGATGGCTGGTGGTGCCGTCGAAGGACGGGACCGACCGTCCGGTGACCGTGGCGAGCGCCGGGCGGCTGCCGGCGGTGGCCTGCGTCGCGTCGTTGGCGGTGCTCGACTTGTCCTTCCAGCAGCCCACGGTCGTCGTCGCGGTCGCGCCGGTGCACGCGTTCGACGCGAACATCGTCGCGGCGTCCGCACCGTCCAGCCACAGCGTGAGGTTCGACCCGGACATGATCGTCGCCGGGTAGGGGATCGCGGTGACGGCGGTCGAGGCCGGGCCGGTGCCGACGTTCGACGTCGCGGTGACCGTGACCGCGTAGGTCCCGCCGTTCGTCAGGCCGGTGAGGGTGCAGGACGTCGTCGGTGCGGTCGCGGTGCACGTCGCGGTCCCGAGCGTGCCGTCGGACGGCGTCCCGGTCACCGTGTACGACGCGAGGGTGCCGCCGTTCGCGGCGGGAGCGGTCCAGGAGACCGCCACCTGGGCGTCGGACGGGGTCGCGGTGACGCCGGTCGGGGCGTCCGGGTAGCCCGTGCAGGCGGTGGTCGCGGCCGTCGCGTTCGTCGACACCCAGTTCCCGAGGCGGGCCTTCACCGTCGGCGTCACGGCGGCCGCCGGGACGGTCACCGACACGCTCGTCCCGGACACGTTCGTCGCGACGGTGCCGCCCGCGCCGTCGGTGACGTCGTAGGTGAGCCCGGACGGCAGCCCGGAGGCCGGCGTCCAGGAGACGAGGCACGTGGTCGCGGCCGTGCGGGACGCGGTGACCGCGGTGGGCACGTACCCGGTGAGCTGGCCGGCCGAGTACACCGCGGGCGGTCCCGAGGTCGTCGCGGAGAACACCGCGCCGATCACCCCGAGGACGAGCGCCGAGGCCACCACCGCGAGCGCACCGAGGCCGGCCCTCGTCGCGGTGGTGCGGGCGCTGCGGTCGGGGGCGCCGCGGTGGCGCGCGCGCGAGGCCTGCCGCGCGCGTGCGCGCGGGACCTCCCCGACCCCGTCGACCATGCTCGTGACATCGACGTCCTGGAGTTCGCCCTTGACGCGCGTGCGGGTGATGGTGGCGGTGGTCCCGTCCCGGTGCCATGCGCTGTCCGGGTGACGGGAGCCCCTCGTCACCCGGACGGCGCAACCGGCGAAGGCTGCTAGCCGTCGTGCGGCACCGGCGGGCCGACCCGCACCCCCGGGGCCGGCCCGGGCGCACCCGGTCTCGCGAGCCCCCGGCGCTCGTGAGGTGACCGTGAGGCGGGCGCCCGGACGGCGGATCAAGGCAGGTCCGCCGCGACCCGACGAGTAGACGGTGACCCGGCCCCTGCGTGCGAGTCCGGCCCGCGAGGTGCTGAGCCTCGTGCGCCGGGACATGCGCTCGCCCGACAGCGGGGACGAGGGCCGCCAGCTCGAGCTCTGTCGGATCATGTGGTGGTTCCGGCACACCGTGGTGGCCGTGGCCCTCGTGGCGGCGGTGACGGACCGGTTCCCCGTGGACTGGGGCGGCGGCAGGGCGCCGGGCGGCGACGTCCGGCTCCTCGCCGTCCTTCTCGTCGGCCAGGCAGCGACCCACACCTGGTCCGTCCGGCGGCCCGGCGCGGCCTGGCTCGCCGCCCTCGTCGACGGCGCCGTGCTGCTCACGCTCACGGCGCTCGGGCTGCCGCCGCTCGTCGTCCTGCTCTGCGCCGTCGCCGTCCTCGGCTGGGCGGCGACGTTCCGGCCGGCGTCCGCGGTCGTCGCGTACCTCGAGGTGCTCGCGGCCGTCGCCCTCGCCTGGGCGCGGTCCCACCACGTGCTCGGCGCCGGGCCGGTCGTCGTCGCGTTCTGCATCCTCGGCGGCATCTTCATGATGCGCACCGTGCGGCTCAACATCGGGGCCCGCCGGGCGGCGGAGCGCGACCGGCTCGTGCAGCAGGGCGTCGACATCGCCCTCTGGGAGCAGATCCCCGGCCGCAGCGCGTTCGTCATGAGCGCCGCCGTCGAACGGGTGCTCGGCCATCCGGCGGCGCGCTTCGCGGAGCACCGGTTCTGGGAGAGCCTGGTCCACCCGGACGACCTCGGGGAGTTCCTCGCCCTCGACCGGGGCCGTCCGGCGGTCGGCCGGGTGCGGCACGCGGACGGCACCTGGCGCTGGATCGAGAGCCGCGCCACGACGGTCCACGACCGGAACGGCCGGCGGGTGTTCTCCGCGGGGGTGCTCGTCGACCGCACCCAGGAGGTCGAGGCCCAGCGCGAGGCCGCCGAGATGGCCCGCCTGCTCCACGACCAGGCGCGGCACGACGAGCTCACCGGCCTCGCGAACCGGCGGTACCTCTTCGAGTGCCTCGAGGAGCGGCTCGGCGCCGGAGCCGGGACGGGCGGTCACGCGCAGCCGTGCGCGCTCTTCCTCCTCGATCTCGACGACTTCAAGGAGATCAACGACTCGCTCGGCCACGCGACCGGTGACCAGGTGCTCGCGGGCATCGGCCGGCGGCTCGCGGACGCCGTCCCCGACGGGCTCGTCGCCCGGCTCGGCGGTGACGAGTTCGCCGTCGTGTCGTGCGGTCTGACCCCGGAGCAGGCCGAGGCCCGCGGCCGGCTGCTCGCCGACGTCGTCCACGAGCCGCTCGAGGTCGACGGCCTGCGGCTGCGGGTCCGCGCGAGCGTCGGCATCTCGCTGCACCCGCGCGACGCGGACGACGCCGCCGAGCTCATGCGCCGCGCCGACGTCGCGATGTACCAGGCGAAGGAGCACGGCTCCGCCCCGCAGCGCTACGACGCCGCGACCGACCTCTTCGGCCGCGAACGCGTGCAGCTCACGGCCGGTCTCTACCAGGCGGTGCCGAACGACGAGCTGCTCCTGCACCACCAGCCGCTCGTCGACGTCGCGACCGGCCGCGTCGTCGCGCTCGAGGCGCTGAGCCGCTGGGAGCACCCCGAGCTCGGCCTCGTGGCCCCGGCCCGGTTGATCGAGCTCGCGGAGATCTCCGGGGAGATCCAGCGGATCACCCGGTGGGCGATCCGGCGCGCGCTCGAGGACCTGCGCGTCCTCGGCGACGGGTGGGCCGGGGTCGAGATGTCGGTGAACCTCTCGGTGCGCAACGTCTACGAGCCCGACCTCGCGGCCTGGCTCGCCGACACCCTCGCCGACCTCGGCGTCCCCGGGGAGCGCCTCGTCCTCGAGATCACCGAGGGCGCCGTCATGGTCGACTACACGGCGGCGGTCACGTTCGTCGAGACGATGCGCGACCTCGGCGTCCGGACGTGGATCGACGACTTCGGCACCGGCCACTCCTCGCTGGCCCGGCTGCGCCGGCTGCCCGTGGACGGCGTGAAGATCGACCGTGCGTTCGTGTCGGCCGCGCTGCAGTCGGACGCCGACCGCAACCTGCTCGCGGGCCTGCTCGGCATGGTCCAGTCGCTGGGCCTGTCGACCGTCGGCGAGGGTGTGGAGACCCAGGAGTCCCTCGACCTGCTCAGCTCGCTCGGCTGCGACGTCGCGCAGGGCTGGCTGTACGGCCGCCCGGTGCCGCTCGAGCGGCTGCCCGCGACCTCGGCGGAGCTCGACGGCCCGCGGCCGGCGGTGCTGCCGGGCGGCCGGTCGGCGGCCGGCTCCGCCGGTCCGTCCGCGGTCGCGTCGCTGCCGGTCGTGCGGCCGCGGCGCGGCGGTGCCGGGCAGGGTCAGGTGCCTGCCGCGACCTGATCGTCGGCCGTGCCGGGGCCGCTGCGCGGACCGAGCAGGAGGATCGTCCGGAACGGCCCGCCGCGCCCGCCCGGGCCGCCGGGCCAGGCACGGCGGTCGAGGAGGACGGCGTCCCCGGGGTGCAGCTCGACGACGGCACCCGGGTCGGCGGGCCGGCCCGCCACGAGCCGGCGCCCGGCGGGCGTCGCGACGAGCGTCGCGTGCTCGGCCGCGGTGACGTCGGTGAGCCAGTGCACCGGCGGGTGCCGCCAGGGGTGCGCGGGGTCCGGCGCCGGGCGCACGAGCAGCCGGGGCACCCGCAGCTGGAGGCGCCGGCAGAGCAGGGCCCAGCGCAGGCCGGACCCGTTGCCGCGCAGCAGGTCGGCGAGCGCGGGGTCGGCGGCCGTCTCGTACACCAGCTGCAGCCGACGGCCGGGCTCGGCGAGCCCGCGGGCCGGCCGGCGGGTCTGCAGTCGGTCGAGGACCGCCGTCCACGCCCGCACCTGCGGCGCCGCCAGCGCACCGGGGCGCACGGTGAACCCCTGGCGCTCGACGGCCTCGAGCTCGTGCTGCGCTGCAGGCATGGCATGCTCCCCGGCGGGCGGCCGGGGCGGCCGCCCTGTGCCCGGACAGACGCACGGGACGCCGCGGGCGATGCGCCCGCGGCGTCCCGGTGCCGGTTGCCCGTGGGAGGTCCGCGGGGTCGCCGCGGACCCGGTCAGCGACCCTTCGCCAGTCCGGCCTCGACGGCCGCGATGAGCCGCGGCCGCAGCTCGGCCGCCGGGATGACCGCGTCGACGGAGCCGACCTTGACCGCGCGCTCGATCGAGTGCACCGCGTCGAACTCGCCGGCGACCTCGGTGAGCTTCTCCGAGCGCACCGCGGCCCGTAGCTCCGCGAGCTCGGCCCGCAGCCGGGCCCGCTCGATCTCCTCGGCGGAGGCGAGCTGGGCCTCGACGGCGCGCACCCGCGGGTCGGCCGCGGTCCGGTTGTCGACCTCGCCGGTGAAGACGACGCCGGCCGCCGGGGCGCCGCCGATGACCGAGGCGAACGAACCCTCGACCGCGAGCACGGTCATGTTGTCGTGCAACGTCTTCGAGAACACGACGAACGCACCGCCGTGGTAGCGGGAGACGACGCAGAACACGATCGGACCGTCGAAGTTGACCACCGCGCGGCCGATCTCGGCGCCGTACTCGAGCTGGAGCATCCGCATCGACTCCGGCGACCCGTCGAAGCCCGACAGGTTCGCGAGGACGACGAGGGGGCGGCTGCCGCTCGCGGCGTTCACCGCGCGTGCGGTCTTCTTCGACGAGCGCGGGAAGAGCGTGCCCGCCGTCCAGGTGTCCGGGCCGTCGCTCGGCGGGAAGCCGCGCCGCGGGATCGGCCGGGACTCGATGCCGAGCAGGCTCACCGGGTGCCCGCCGAGGTGCGCGTCGAAGACGACCGACGTCTCGGCGTCCGCCATGCCGGCCCAGCGCTCGAGCGTCGGGTGGTCGGTGTCGGCGACCGAGCGCATGAGAGCGCGGATGTCGAACGGCTTCTTGCGCTCCGGGTTCTTCTCGGGCGAGAAGATGTCCCCGACGACCTTGAAGTCGCTGTCCGCCACGTCGTGCGGGTAGTCGAGGATGCTCCGGTCGCGCGGGTCGGTCGTCGCCGCCGGCCGCGGGAACGCCTCTCCCGGGGCGACGTACGCGTGGTCGTAGTGCTGGAAGAGGACGCCGACGGCGCTCGCCAGGTCGGGCGCCCAGTACTGCGCCTGCCCGTTCGGGCCCATGACCCGGTCGTAGCCGCCGATGCCGAAGTTGTCCTCGGCGGAGACGCCGCCGGAGTAGTCGAGGCTCGTCTTGCCGGTGAGCACCATGGCGCTGTCGGGCGTCATGACGAGGATGCCCTTGGTGTGCATGAGCATCGTCGCCTCGGCGTTCCAGTACGGCTGGGCGCCGACGTTGATGCCGGTGACGACGACGTTGATCTCCCCGCCGTCCTGCGTGAACTCGATGATCCGCCGCAGCCCGCGGGCGACCCAGTCCATGTTCTCCGTGCCGGAGTCCATGGAGATCCGGGCGCCGGCCGACAGCGCGAACCACTCGACGGGGGCGGACATCTCCTGCGCGAGGTCGAGCGCGGCGCAGATCCGCGCGCACTCGCCCTCGGCGACCGCGCCGAGCGCCTTCGTCGGGTCGCCCATGAGGACGACGCGCGCCATCCCCTCGGGGTGCCGGGTGCTCGGCGTCCGGACGACGCCCGCGACGATGCCGGCCCGGTTGCGGCCCGGGGGGCGCTCGACGGGCACGAGACGGCCGTTCTCGTCGAGGTCGTGCTCGACGAAGCTGCCGCCCTTGCCGGCGATGAGCGGGACGATCTCGTACGGGTAGACCGTGCCGCGCCGGCGTGAGCGCAGCACCTTCTGCGCGTAGTCGTCGAGCGGCTTGAGCCGGTCCTCGGGCGGGCCGCTGACGCTCGCGACGACCCCGGACCCGGGCTGGTAGAAGAACCGCGCCGAGACGGCCATGACCGCCCCGCCGGGGCCGGTGACCCGGCCCTGGACGACGATCTCGTCGACGCCGGCCCCGGAGGTCAGCGGTGCGACGACCCGCTTCAGGGCGGTGAGCTCCTGGACCGGGGCGTCCATGACCGGCCAGATGTAGAGCCACACGTGGTTCATGTCGAGCCGGGTGCCGCCGGGCAGCGTCGCCCGGGCCCGCCGGATCGCGTCCATGCAGCCGGCGACGGCCCGCTCGGCCTGCGGCAGCGAGGCCACCTTGCCGTCGGCGTCGCGGATGATCGACAGCTCGCGCACCTGCGAGAGCACGATGAGCCGGACGTCGCTCGGGTTGTCCGGTGCGACGGCCTTGTAGAGCAGGACGTCGTCCGCCGACGGGAGCCGGGTGAGGTCGAAGTCGCGCAGCCGCCACAGGTCGAGGCGGCGGCCGACCATCGGGTGGAGGCCGCGGACGAGGGTGTCCTCGAGGACCGGCAGCGTGGCGTCCGGCGAGGGCCGGAACGTGAACCGCTGCACCTGCTTGCCGTCGGCGCCGCCCGCGACGGCGACCGCGACCCGGCGCACCTTGCGGGCGAACCGCAGCCTGCCGAGGCGCTCGCGCAGGGCCTCGACGCTGTCCTCGACCCGGGCCGGCGCCTCCGGCCAGGCGAGGTACAGGTCGACGACGCTCGCGTGCCCGGCGGGGGCGGCCTCGACCTCGTCGTCGAGCAGGCGCGCGACGTCGTCCAGCTCGGACATCGACGCGACCGTCGTCACGAGGTGGCTCGGGCGGCCGTCGAGCGTGTACTCGGCCGTGACGAGCGGGCGCCCGTCGACGACCCGCGTCGTCAGGTCGTGGAGGGTGTACTCCCGGTAGTGCCGCCGGGCGAGGACCTCCAGGAGCGGCTCGGGGGCGGAGATCCCGGTCGCGATCCGCTCCGCGAGGAAGCGGGTCACCGGCTCCGGGCTCGCGACGAGCTCCTCGACGGTGCGCTCGAAGTCCTCGGTGCCCGGGTTGCTCGACAGGTACCCCAGGCGCTCGCGGACCTCCGCGAAGGCCTGCTGCCGGGCCGCCTCGACGACGGGGGCCTCGAACCAGCGGAACCGCACGCTGCGGGCCAGGTCGCCGACGAGCGGGTAGCGCAGCTGGGTCGCCAGCACGAGCCGGTCGAGCACCTCCCGGGCGTGGTCGACCCGCTCCGGGACGGCCTCGTCCGTCGAGCCCACGGGGGTGTCCTCGGTGAGCCAGCGCTCGAGGAGCGCGGCCACGAAGGGCAGGTGCGAGGCGGCCCGCTGCTGGCTGAGGAACGCGCGGAAGACCGCCTCCTCCAGCCGCGGCGAGCGGTCGAGGGAGTCGACGCCGTAGTGCGTGAGGAGCCGGGTGAGCCGGTCCCGGAAGCCCTGCGGGAGGCGCTCCCGGTCGACGTCGAGGGAGTGCAGGTAGACGTGGAAGTACTCGCGCGGGCTGTGCACCTGCTCGTCGCCGGAGTCCTCGGCGCCCGGCCGGTTGCGGGTCAGGTCGCACAGGTCCGCGAAGACCGACAGCACGTCGAGCTCGCCGTCGACGAGCCGGGCGTCGTCCGGGGCGGCCTCCGCGCGGGCGGTGTGGTAGCCGGTGACGCAGGCGCGACCGTCGTCCGAGGTGAGGTCGAAGCCGAGGATGAGGCTGCGCAGGTCGGACAGGCAGGTGAGCGCGCGGTCCGCCGGGGACCGGGTGCCCGCCGGCTCCGGCAGCTCGATGCGCTCGACCCGGCGCTCGGCCGGGGTGGCCTCGCCGTCGCCGGCCGGCTCGAGCCGCAGGAGCGGCTGGCCGGCGCCGACCTGGTCGTTCGCGGAGACGAGCAGCTCGCGCATCCGCCCGGCGAAGGGCGCGACGAGCACCGTCTCCATCTTCATCGACTCGAGGACGACGACCGGTGCGCCCTGCGCGACCTCCTCGCCCGGGGCGACGGGGCAGGACACGACGAGCGCGGGCGCGGGCGAGCGGACGACGCCGCCCTCGTCCTTCGTCACCCGGTGCACGACGCCGTCGATCTCGACGAGGTGGTCGGCGGCGTGGGTGGCGGTGACGACCCGGAACGAGCGGTCCCCGACGACGAGCCGGGCGGCGTACTCGCCCTGGTCCTCGACCTCGGCCTCGGTGCCGAGCCCGTCGACGCTCACCCGGTAGCGGCGCGGGCCGACCTGGGCGACCTCGACCTTGTGCGACGTCCCGCGCAGCTTGAGGTCGAACGCGCGGCCGACCTCGTGCCGGGCCTGCGGGCGGCCGCCGTGCGCGGTGGCGAAGAAGCGCAGCCGCTCCGTGCGCTCGGCGTCGTCGTAGGCGTCGATCGCGGCGGCGACGAGCGCGACCCCCGCGTCGCGATGGTTGACGAGCCCGCCGGTGGTCCGGACCCGGTCGATCCAGCCGGTGTCGGCGCTGCCGTCGACGACCTCGGGGGCGTCGAGGAGGTCGAGGATGAACGACTTGTTCGTCGTCCCGCCCTCGATGACGACCGTGGTGTCGGCCATCGCGCGGCGCAGCCGCGCGAGCGCGGTCTCGCGGTCCGGGCCGTAGGCGATGACCTTGGCGATCATCGAGTCGAAGTCGGCGGGGATCGTGTCGCCCTCGGCGACGCCGGTGTCGACCCGGATGCCGGGGCCGAGCGGCAGCCGGAGCAGGGCGATCCGGCCGGGCGCGGGGGCGAAGTCGCGGTCCGGGTCCTCGGCGTTGAGCCGGGCCTCGACGGCGTGCCCGCTCTCGGCCGGAGCGGTGCCCTCGAGCCGGCCGCCGGCGGCGATGTGCAGCTGGAGCGCGACGAGGTCGGTGCCGGTGACGAGCTCGGTGACCGAGTGCTCGACCTGGAGCCGGGTGTTCACCTCGAGGAAGGCGAAGGACCGCTCGGACGGCTGGTAGAGGAACTCGACGGTGCCCGCGCCGCGGTAGCCGACCTCGAGGGCTAGCCGCTCCGCGGCCTCCTTGACCTGGCGCACCTGCTCGGGGCCGAGGACCGGGGACGCCGACTCCTCGATGACCTTCTGGTTGCGGCGCTGCACCGAGCAGTCCCGGACGCCGAGCGCCCAGGCCGTGCCCTGGCCGTCGGCGATGATCTGCACCTCGACGTGCCGGGCGCCCGTGACGAGCCGCTCGAGGAAGACGACGCCGCTGCCGAAGGCGCGCTGCGCCTCGTCGCGGGTGCGGGCGAAGACGTTCTCCAGCTCGGCGTCGCTCGTGACGACGCGGATGCCGCGGCCGCCGCCGCCCGCGGCCGCCTTGAGCATGAGCGGGTAGCCGATCCGCCGGGCGTTCTCCTTGGCGGCGTCGAGGTCGTCGACCGCGCCGCCGCTCCAGGCCGCCACCGGGACGCCGACCCGCTCGGCGATGAGCTTGGCGCCGATCTTGTCGCCCAGCGCCTCCATCGCGTCCGGGCTCGGGCCGACGAACACGACGCCGATCCGGTCGCAGAGCCGGGCGAACTCCGCGTCCTCGGCGACGAAGCCCCAGCCGACCCACGCGGCGTCCGCGCCGGTCTCGACGAGGGCCCGCTCGAGGACGGCGTGGTTGATGTACGGCCGCTCGGACGCGGGGCCGAGGTTGTACGTGTGGTCCGCCTCGCGGGCGAACATCGCCGCGCGCTCGCCGTCGGTGTGGAGGGCGATCGTCTCGATCGCCGTGCCGTGCCGGGCGTTGAGCTCACGCACGGCGTGGACGAGGCGCATGGCCGCCTCGCCCCGGTTCACGATCGCCACTCGACGAAGCACGTCGCCTCCGCTCCTCGACCGCTGGTGGACAGGTCCAGGCAACCCTAGACGCGACCACGCGCCGGCCGACGAGCAGGCGTGCGCGTGGGGTGAGCGATCCCACCAGGGGGACCCGCGTCACCATCGCACGTACCCGTGAGTAACGCCTTCGGGCGCCCGATCTGCGAGCGATGCGCCCCCGAACGCCTGCCGCGCAGCGGTCAGAGCCCCGGCCGGGTCACCGGCGGCGGCGGGACGTCGGCCGGCAGCGGGGTGCCCTCGAGCACGACCCGCTCGGCCCCCGCGGCCGTGAGCGCCTCCTCGGCGGCGCGCTCGTCGGCCGCCGCCTGGGCCTCGTAGTCGGCGACGATCCGGCGCAGCCCGGCGACGCCCAGGGTGCACACCGCGACGACCGCCGCCCACCGGACGAGCGCCGTCCCGGGGTCGAGGTCGCCGGCGGAGACGAGCGACCACAGCGTGGGACCCGAGACGAGCGCCCCGACGATCACACCCCAGCGGATGTTGTCCATCGACGTCCCTTTCGTGACTTCGGTCCTCGGCGGTCGGTGGTCGGTGGTCGGCGTCAGCGGTCGGCAGGGCGGGCGGGCTGCCGGTCCGTGACCGGGTCGAGCCCGAGCGAGGTGAGCATCCGGGCGCACAGCAGGGCCGACCAGGTGACGCGGTCGACGGGGATGCCGTCGAGCCGGACGACCGGCAGGTCGAGCCGCAGGACGGTGGCCGGGTCGGGCACACCGGCCGCGCCCTCGACGACGAGGGCGTCGACGGTGTCGAGCGCCTCGAGCCACGCCTGCGTCGCGAGCGGCCCGCGGCCGGCCTCGACGACCGCGACGACGGCCCCGGCCCCGACGGCCTGGAGGGTGTCGAGCAGGCCTTCGACGTCGTCGTCGGTGGCGATCGCGACGACGCCCGCGGTGAGCTTCTGCGCCCGGGCGATCGCGGCGCGGCGGGCCTGGCCGGGGCGCTGCGGCACGACGACGACGGGCCGCGGCCGGTCCTCGATCGCGAGGTCGAGCGCGGTCCGGTGCGCCTCGAGCGTGACGAGCGGCGCCGGGCCGACGACCGCGACGATGCGGGTGTCCGGGTCGATCTCCAGGGTCGGGAGCCGGTCGAGCATGCGGAGCACGCCAGAGAACCGGTCCGGGCCCTTGTAGCGGCGGGTCCACGAGGCCGGGACGCCGAGCCGGCGCAGCGCGCGCCGGTCGGCGCTCACCTGCAGGTCGGTCGAGCCGTCGTGGTCCGTCGACTCGGGCTCGTACGGCTCGTCGTCGTCCGCCCCGAGGGCGACGAGCAGGCCGCGGGCGGTCTGCACGCTCGGCGGCGTCGCCGGCACGAGGGGCGGCACCGGGGTGCGCTGCGACGGCGGGGTCACGAGCGCGACCGGCTGGCCGATCCGGCTGACGCCGTCCTGCGGGGCCACGTGCAGCGGGTGCACGGGGGCGAGCGGGGCGGTCCGGGCGTCGTCCGCGGCCTCGGTCGGGATGTCGGCCGGGGTGTCGGCCGGGGTGTCGGCCGGGGTGTCGGCCGGCGTGTCGACTGGAGAGTCCGTCGGCGCGTGGGTCGCGGCGTCGACGGTCCCGGCGGTGTGCTGCGACACCGGCTGGTCCGGGGCGGGGGTCGGCTCCGGGGCCACCTGCACCGGCTCGGCGACGGCCGCCGCGGCGGCCGCGCGGAACGGGCCGAGCGGCTCGAAGGGCTCCGGCGTCGCGTCGACGGCGGGCCCGCCGAGGGCGCCCGGCGGGACCGGCTCGACGGTGACCTGCACCCGGGACGAGCCGGTGCCGGCGGAGCGCTGCAGCGGCATCGCGGCGGCTGCCGCCCGGGCGGCGAGCTTCGGAGCGGGCCTGGCTGCGGCCTGGGCAACGGCCTCGGCAACGGGCTCGGCAACAGGGTCGGGAACGGCCCCGGGAACGGCCTCGGGAACCGGCTCGGGAGCGGGCTGCGCGGCCGGCTGCCGGGCCGGGCCGCTGGGCCGGACGTCGGAACGCAGGGTGTCGAGCAGCGCGGTGAACTCGGGGGTGGACGTCGAGGGCCGCGCGGTCGGAACGGCCGCCGGCTCGTGCGGGACGACGCCCCGCCGGCTCTCGACAGCGGCCCGGATGACCGCCTCGGCCGCGGCCTGCTCCTCGGCGAAGGCGCGTTCTGCGTCGGCCTGCGCCGCGTCGGCCCGGTCTGCGGCGATCCGCTCGTCGACGGCCCGGGCGGCGGCCGCCGCGACGGGCTCGGTCCACGGGACGACGCCGTCGATGCCGTTGGCCGCGCTGAGCGCGGCGATGCCGTGCGCCGGGGTGGGCACACCGGCCCACCAGCCGGACGCGGGGCCGGCGCCGGCCTCGGGCTCGCTCGGCGCCGGGGAGGCCTGGGGCAGGTACCGCTCGAACGCCGAGCGGGCCCGCGCGCCGGCGAGGGCGTTGGGCGGGCCGCTGCGGACGTCGACGCTGCCGTCGGGGTCCTGGCCGGCGGACCGGCCGGACGTGCCGCCCGCGGCGGCGCGCTCGGCGGCGCTCACCCGGTCGGCCAGGCCGAGCAGACCCTCGGCGGCGAGCATCCCCGGATCGGGTGTGCGGTCCTGCGAGAGCGCGGCGACGAGCGCTGCCACCTGCTCGTCGTCCGCCTCGTCGTAGGCCAGCACCGGACGGGCCGGCCGCCGGCCCTCCGGCTGACGCCCCTGCTGGCCGCCCTGTTGAGGGCCCTGCTGACGGCCCTGCTGCTGGCCGGACCGGCGCTCCGCGGGCGTGCCGACGGACCCGGCGGCGGCTGCGCCGTCCGGGTCGTGCACCTCCACCGCGTCCGGGATCTCGACCGCGACCTCGAAGTGCTCCCGGGCGAAGAAGCCCATGAAGCCGCCCTGGCGGACCTTCTCGGCGCGGAGGATGCGCGCGTTCGCGCCGCCCTCGGCCGCTGCCCGCAGGAGCAACGCCTCGAGGTCGTCCCCCTCAAGCAGCAAGTTCGTGGCCACGGCTCACCTGTCCGATGGTCTCGATCGACGGCACCCCCGAGGTCTCAGCAAAGCCGATCACAGGCAGTGTGGGAAGGCTGCCACGCAGTAACCGGCGAAGCGGTAGTCGAAGTGGGCCCGCGACGAGCAGGACCGGGGTGAGCCCGTTGTTCTCCGCCTGGGTCACGAGGGAGGCCAGATCCTGGACGATCCGGCTCGCCGACCGGGGATCCAGGGCCAGGACGACGCCCTGCTCACCCGCCCGCATCGCCTCGGCGCACTCGGTCTCGACGCCCGGGTCGAGGGTGACCGCGTGCAGGGTGCCGTCGGTGAGATAGGGCGAGGTCAGAGCCGGTCCCAGGGCCGCGCGGGCGGACTCGAGGAGCGCGTCCGGGTCCTGGGTGGAGCGGGCCCGCTGGCCGACGCCCTCGAGCACCCGGCCGAGGTCGCGGATCGAGACCTGCTCGTCGAGGAGCCCCTGGAGCACCCGCTGCACGCTGGCGAGGGGCAGCAGGCCGGGGACGAGCTCCTCGACGGTCGTGGGCCGCTCGGTCTTGAGGACGTCGACGAGCTCGCGGACGTCGTCCAGGGAGAGCAGCCGGCTCGCGTGCCGGCGGACCATCTCGGCGAGGTGGGTCGTGACGACGGCGGCCCGCTCGACGAGCGTGGCACCGACGACCTCCGCGGTGGCGCGGTTCTCCAGGGCGACCCACACGGCCGGCAGGCCGAAGACCGGCTCGGTCGTGCGCCGTCCGGGGAGCATGTCCGGCGCGTCGCCGATGGCGAGGATGTGGCCGGGCGGGGCCTCGCCCGTCGCCGCCGTGACGCCGCCGATCCGGATCTCGTAGGTGCCGGGGGCGAGCATCGCGCCGTCCCGGGTGCGCACCGGTGGCAGCACGATGCCGAGGTCGAGGGCGGTCTTGCGGCGCAGCGCCCGGACCCGGTCGAGCAGGTCGCCTCCGCGGGCCGGGTCGACGAGGTCGATGAGGTCGGGGGCGAGCAGCAGCTCGAGCGGGTCGACCCGCAGCGACTCGGTGATCGGGTCCGGCGCGGGGTTGTCGCCGGGGCCCGGGGCCGCGGGCAGCGCGATCTGGCCGGGGATCGTGCCCGGGGTCCCGCCGAGGTCGTCCGGCGGCGGCGTCCGGAAGGCCGCCACGAGCAGCCCGCCGCCCGCGATGAGGAACGGGATCTTCGGCATCCCCGGCACGAAGCACAGGCCGACGAGCGCCAGGCCGCCGATCCGCAGCGCCTCGCGGTGCCGGGAGAGCTGCCGGACGAGGTCGTTGCCGACGTCGCCCTCACCCGTCGAGCGGGTGACGATGACGCCCGTCGCGACGGACATGAGCAGCGCAGGGATCTGCGAGACGAGCCCGTCGCCGACGGTGAGGAGGCTGTAGGTCTGGATCGACTCGCCCGGGGCCATGCCCTTCTGGAGCATGCCGATCGCGAAGCCGCCGACGAGGTTGACGAGGGTGATGATGACGGCGGCGATCGCATCGCCCTTGACGAACTTCGTGCCACCGTCCATGGCGCCGTAGAAGTCGGCCTCCGCGGAGACCTCCTTGCGGCGCCGGCGGGCCTCGTCCTCGTCGATGAGGCCGGAGTTGAGGTCGGCGTCGATCGCCATCTGCTTGCCGGGCATCGCGTCGAGGGTGAACCGGGCGCCGACCTCCGCGACCCGGGCCGCACCGTTGGTGACGACGGTCAGCTGGATGATGACGAGGATCGCGAAGACGACGAGACCGATGACGAGCGAGCCGCCGATGACGATGTGGCCGAACGCCTCGATCACCTTTCCGGCGTAGCCGTCGCGCAGCACCAGCCGGGTCGAGGAGACGTTGAGCGCCAGGCGCAGGATCGTGCCGACGAGGACGATCGTCGGGAAGACCGCGAAGTCCAGCGGCTTGCGCACCTGCATCGCCACGAGGAGGACCACGAGGCTCATCGCGATGTTCGCCGCGATGAGCAGGTCGAGCAGCGCTGCCGGTAGCGGGACGACCATCATGATGACGACGAGCACCACGATGATGGGTACGGCGAGCCGGGCGACGCGGCTGGACGGCATGCGGTGGACCTCTCCCTGGGGCGCGCGATAGCGAGGATCCGTGCGCGCTGGTGCAGCCGTCCGTGGCTGTCCTGCTCATCGACCGGATCGCCGCGGACCTTGAGGCGCCCGTCCGGGTGAGGGGATCACCCGGACGGGCGTTCCTGCCCGGTGATCCCTTGCGCCTGCTGAACTCCCGGCCGTGCCTGCCGATAGGAGCAGTGTCGGACCGTTGCGCCAGGAGGGTGCGCGGGCGGGAGAGCAGGGGAGCACGATGAGCGGATCGTCGCGCCGGCGCACCGGAGCGGTCGCTGTCGCAGCGGCGGTCGTCGCGGGTCTGCTCGGCTCCGGGGCGTTCGTCTGGCAGGGCACCAACGCCGCGTTCACGTCGACGACGAACAACGGGGCCAACAACTGGACCGCCGGTGCCGTGACGATCAGCGACGACGACTCCGGGACGGCGCTGTTCAACGCGACCGGGCTCGTGCCCGGCTCGACCGGCAGCAAGTGCATCAAGGTCAGCTACACGGGGAACGTCGCCGCGACCGTGAAGCTCTACGTCGCGTCGTCCTCGGGCACGCTCGCCCCGTACGTCGACCTCGTCGTCGAAGAGGGCAGCGGCGGCACGTTCTCGAGCTGCACGGGCTTCTCCGGCTCGACGATCTACTCGGGAACGCTGGCGAACATGGCCTCGACGAAGTCGGCCTTCGGCAGCGGCGTCGGCAGCTTCGCACCGACGACGAACACCGACACCAAGGTCTACAAGTTCACGTACACGCTCAACGCCTCGACGCCGGACAACATGCAGAGCGCCACCTGCGCCGCGACCTTCCAGTGGGAGTCGCAGGCCTGACCCGGGCCGGCGACGACGGAAGGGAGCGGCGGATGGCCACCCCGGCGGGCCGCACGCGCCGGTCCCGGGCGCAGAACGCGAGGATCGTGCTCGCCGGCCTCGTCGTGGGCGTCCTCGGCAGCGGCACGTTCGTGTGGCAGGGGACGAACGCGGCGTTCACGGACTCGACGAGCAACGGCGCGAGCTCGTGGTCCTCGGGCACCGTCGCGCTCTCGGACGACGACGCGTCGACCGCGCTGTTCACAGCCGGTCCCGTCGTCCCCGGGGAGACCGCGTCCCGCTGCATCGCCGTGACGTACGGCGGCTCGGTCGCCGCTGCCGTCCGGTTCTACGCGACGTCCGTGTCGGGTGCGCTCGGGCAGTACCTCGACGTCGTCGTCGAGCAGGGCGCCGGCGCCGGCAACGTCGGCTCCGCGGCGGACTGCACGGGCTTCGCCGGGACGACGATCTGGTCGGGCTCGCTCACCTCGCTCGGGACGACGGTCCACGACTTCGCGACGGGCGTCGGGTCGTTCGCCCCGACCGGGCCCGCGCAGGTGCAGGTCTACCGGATCACGTGGACCGTCGACCCGGCCTCCGGGGACGCCCTCCAGGGCACGGCCGCGACGGCGACCTTCGTCTGGGAGGCGCAGTCGTGAGCGGCGGGACGGGCGCCGCCGGCGCCCCCGCGCTGCGCCGTCCGCGGCGGCGCCGGGGTCCCGGGCTGCTGCTGCAGAGCCTCCAGCTCGCGTCGATCGCCTACCTCGCGTCGGTCGGCGGCCTGCTGTGGTGGTCGCACGCGCCGATGCTCGTCGGCTGGCAGCCCAAGGTCGTGCTCACCGGCTCGATGCTGCCCGTCATCCGCCCCGGGGACGTCGCGCTCGTCGGCCCGGGCGACGCCCACGGCGAGGCCCTGCCCCCGGGCCGGATCGTGCTCGTCACCGATCCGGGCCGGGAGAGCGGCACCTACCTGCACCGCGTCGTCCGGTACGAGAAGAACGGCTTCCTCGTGACCAAGGGCGACGCCAACCCGACCGAGGACCACCCCGCTGTCGACCCGGACCGGGTGCGCGGCCAGGTCCGCCTGCTCGTTCCGGTGATCGGCCGCCCCGTGGTGTGGCTGCACGACCACCGGTACCTCACGCTCGGCGGGTCGCTCGGGCTGACCTGGCTCGCGATGGCGTTCGCGCTCGCGCTGCGCGGAAGGTCGGACGACGAGCCCGACGGTGCGGCGGACGCGGCGGACGCGCGTGATGCCGCGGCCGGCGGGCAGGCGGACGGCGGGACGCCGGGCGCGGACCGGCGGCCGGCACGACGGCGGCGCGGAGCAGGGTCGGAGCGGGCCGTGCCGACCGGCACCGCGGCGGTGGCGCCCGCGGCGGCAGCGGTCGGTGTCGACGGTGCGGTCGTTCCGCCTGCTGTCGCACGTGCTGTCGCACCTGCCGTCGCACCTGCTGTCCCACCTGTCGTCGCACCTGCTGTCCCACCAGTCGACCCACCTGTCACCGCGCCCTTGGCGGCACCGCTCCGCACGCCGGCAGAAGGGCCCGTCGAGGCGCAGGCGCAGCCGCCTGCCGAGCCGCAGGTGCAGCCGGTCGTCGAGCCGCAGGCGCAGCCGGTCGTCGGGCCTCAGGTGCAGCCGGTCGTCGAGCCGCAGGGCCTGCCGCCGGTCGAGCCGGTCGACCCGGCGCCCGCCGGACCGCCGCGGCTCCCGATCGCCGCGGCGCCGGCGACGGTGCTGCCCGGCGTCCCGTCGCCGTTCGTCCCGGTCCCCGCCCGCCCGGTCGACGAGCCCGAGGCGTCCGTGCCGGAGCCCTCGGTCGACGCCGCCCCGGACGCCCCCGCACCCACGGAGGCGCCGCCGGCGCTCCCCACCCGCCGGCCCGGGCGCCACGCCCGTCCGGAGCCCGAGCAGCCGACGGCGAGGTCCGTCGTCATGCCGGACGTCAGCGGCTCCGAGGCCGTGCTCCCGACGCTCGACCCGACCCTGGACCTGCTTCGCGACCTCGTGCTACCGGACGACATCGACGACGACCCGCCGTTCACGCCGACGGGGTCCGTCGCCGAGGCCGTGCAGTCCGGCGAAGCAGTGCAGCCCGCCGAGCCTGCCGAGCCTGCAGGGACGCCGCTCTCCCCGGAGGCCGAGCGCCTCGTCCTCGACCTCGACGCCTTCGAGGCCGCCTTCGGCTCGGCCTTCGGTGCCGACGACGACGAGGACATCAGCGGCTTCGACGGTCGGGGCTTCGACCGCTGAGATGCGGCACATCGGGAGTCCGACGACTGTTGGTGAGTGATGGTGGCTCACGCAAAGTTGTTCTGCTGGAACGGGTCTCGCAAGGTCAAGACTGTCGGACCCCGTCCCTAGTGTTCTTGTTGTGAGCAGCGACGAGCAGACGTGGGGCGAGGTGCCCGGCAACGAGCCGGACGCTTCGTTGGCGTCTGGTCATGTCGTGTCCGACGGGTCGTTGCCGGTGCACGATCTGCGGGCCGGGGTGGAGGCGATGCGGGTCGCGACGGCGGTGGTGCTGGAGGCGTCGCGGTGCGCGTGGTCGCTGT
>NZ_MWLL01000094.1 GCF_002198675.1 Kineosporia sp. R_H_3
GCTTCGGCTCCGGCTGGACACCCGGCGCAGGCTGGTTCGGCGTCGCGGGCGGCTCGGCGATCGGGCCGGGGGGCCCGGGCAGCGGGTTCGGCAGCGGGGCCGCCTGACCGCTCGCGTAGCTGTCGGCGAGGCCGAGCACGAGCTGGACGTAGCTCGTCGACCGGTTGTACCGGTAGACGGCGTTCCATCGGCCCTGCTGCGTCGAGAGGTCGCCGCCACCGGCGCACAGGTAGCGGGCCGCGGCGAGCGCAGCGTCGTCGAGGTCCTGCGGGTCGATCGTGCCGTTGCCGTCGGCGTCCCGCGCGTAGGCCATCCAGGTGCCGGGGATGAACTGCATCGGGCCGACCGCGCGGTCGAACGACGGGTCGCCGTCGTAGCGGCCGCGGTCGGTGTCCCGGATCGTCGCCCAGCCCGCGTGCGAGCCGTCGAGCCGCGGGCCGAGGATCGGCGGGGAGACCTTGCCGTCCGCGGTGATCCCCGCGCCGCCGAAGCGGCCGTGGTTGCTCTCGACCCGGCCGATGCCCGCGAGCAGGCTCCAGTGGATCTTGCAGGACGGGTCCTGGGCGGCCTCGGTCTGGGCGGCCGCGACGTAGGCGGTGAGCGCACGGACCGGGATGCCGGACCGGGTCAGCGACGTCGTGAGCCGGGTGTCGCCCGCGGGCACCGGGGTGTTCGCGCCGATGCCGGTCTGGATGCCGGGGACCGCCTCGCCGTCCGCGCCCTCGGTGATGACGAGGACCTGGAGGTCGCCGCCGGCCGGCAGGACCGGCGTCTGCGGCCCGGCCTGACCGACGACGCTCGACCCCGATCCGCCCGCGACGGGGCCGACGAGGGTCTTGAGCCAGGCGTTGCGACCGTCCTCGTTCTCCGACGCGCGGCCGATGTCGGCCGACAGGCTGGCGGTGAGGGCGAAGGGCAGGCAGAGCGCCATGACCTTCCCCACTGTCCGCGCCGTACGTCGCACGGATCGATGGGAAAGGGCACGCGTGCGCTTCCGAGCGCGGCCCCCGCCTGGCATGGGCACGACACTATGCACGCAGGCAGGCCACGGCATAGGGCCAAAGGGGAATCGTCATGAACCTGCCATGAGGCATGACATGACGCACTGCGGAAAGTCAGGGGAAGTTACTCTCCGTACAAGAATGCAGGTCCTGCTGGCGGTGAGGGGTGGAGGGTCACCGCAAGAGCTTCGACAGCCGGCGGTCCGCGAGGACCTTGCCGCCCGTCTGGCAGGTCGGACAGTACTGCAAGGACGAGTCCGCGAAGCTCACTTCGCGGACCGTGTCGCCGCATGTCTCGCAGCGCTGCCCGGTGCGCCCGTGCACCCGCATGCCGGCGCGCTTGGCGTCCTTGAGCTCCTTGGCCGGTTTGCCCCGGGCGGTCGTGACCGCCGCGGTGAGGATGTCGCGCATCGCGGCGTACAGCCGGTCCACCGCGGCGTCGTCGAGCGAGCCGGCGATGGCGAACGGCGACAACCTCGCGGCGTGCAGGACCTCGTCGCTGTACGCGTTGCCGACCCCCGCGAGGATGCTCTGGTCACGCAGCAGACCCTTGATCTGCTGCCGGCTGCCGGCCAGGATCCCGGCGAGCGTCGCGCGGTCGAAGTCCTCGGCGAAGGGGTCCGGCCCGAGCGACGCGATGCCGGGCACGTCCTGCGGGTCGCGGACGACGTACACGGCGAGCCGCTTCTGGGTGCCCTGCTCGGTGAGGTCGAAGCCCGGCCGGCCCTCGACGTCCGGGTCGTCGAGGAGCACGCGCAGCGCGAGCGGGGACTTGCCCGGCCGCACGGGGGTCGTCGACAGGTTGTCCGACCACCGCAGCCACCCGGCGCGGGCGAGGTGGAAGACCAGGTGCAGCCCGTCGACGTCCAGGTCGAGGAACTTGCCGTGCCGGGCCACACCGGTCACGGTGAGCCCCGCGAGCGACGTGGGCGGCGGGTCGTACGTCTTGAGGACGCTGATCGAGCCGACGTCGACCCGGGCGACGACCCGGCCGACGGCACGGCTGCGCAGGAACTCGGCGAGCGCCTCGACCTCGGGCAGTTCAGGCATCGCCCCAGTGTGCCCGCCCGGGCGTGAGGTGTCAGGCCTCGGGCAGCGTCTCGTCGGCGCTCGTGCGGTGCGCCATGCCGGGCTCGGTCGGGGACGCGACGTGCTCCGGCGTCGAGCGGATGAGCGTGCCGCGCCGGAAGTCCTCGACGGCCTCGATGATCTCGGCCTTGGTGTTCATGACGAACGGGCCGTAGCGCGCGACCGGCTCACGCAGCGGGAGGCCGCCGAGCACGATGACCTCCCAGCCCTGCGCGGAGGCCTGCGGCTGGGTGGCGGCGGCGGTGAGCGTCACCGCGTCGCCGGCGCCCAGGACGGCGAGCTGCCCCTCCTCGAGCGGGCGGCCGGACGCGCCCACGACCCCGCGCCCGGAGAGCACGTAGACCATCGCGTTGAAGTGGGCCGGCCAGGGCAGGTCCATGCGCGCCCCGGGCGAGACCGTCGCGTGCAGGTAGGTGATCGGGGTGTAGGTGTCGCCCGGTCCGGCGTGCCCCGCGAGCTCGCCGGCGATGAGCCGGACGAGCGCGCCGCCGTCCGGCGTCGAGAGCAGCGCCGCGTCGTGGGCGCCGATGTCCTGGTAGCGCGGCGGTGCCCACTTGTCGGCCCGCGGCAGGTTGACCCACAGCTGCAGGCCGTGGAAGAGGCCGCCGCTCGCGACGAGCTCGGCCGTCGGCAGCTCGGAGTGCATGACCCCGGAGCCCGCCGTCATCCACTGGGTGGCACCGTCGGCGATGAGCCCGCCGCCGCCCGCGGAGTCGGTGTGCTCGAAGGCGCCGTCGATGATGTAGGTGACCGTCTCGAACCCGCGGTGCGGGTGCCACGGCGCGCCCTTGGCCTCGCCCGGCGCGTACTCGACGGCCCCCATGTGGTCGAGCAGGAGGAACGGGTCGGCGAGCGCGAGGTCGGTGCTCGGGAACGGCCGCCGGACCGCGAAGCCCTCGCCTTCGAGGAAGCGCTGCGCGACGACGAGCTTGACGACGTCCCGCCAGGCCGTCGTCCCGGCGTCGAGCGCGGGGAGGCGGGTCAGCGTGAGGGTGTCGGCGGTGACGGCGGGCATGGCGTCCTCCGGGTCGGTGGTGCTGCCACTGTAGTTGAACTCTGAACTACAGCGCGAGGCGGACTGTTCCCCGGGGCATCACCGGATCAGCGGGTCCAGGGCCAGAGCCGGACGGCGACCCGGTCGGTGACGTCGGCGAGCGGTACCGGGCCGTAGTCCCGGCTGTCGACCGAGCGCGAGCGGTCGTCGCCCATGAGCAGGACCGTGCCGGCGGGGACGGTCACCGGGCCGTAGTAGAGGCCGTCGATCCGCGTGCGGTCGACGTAGGGCTCGTCGACGACGACCCCGTCGACCGTCGTCACGGCGTCGGCGATCTCGACGACGTCCCCGGGCAGCCCGACGACGCGCTTGACGACGGCGTCCCCGCTGCCGGGCTCGCGGGCGACGACGAGGTCGCCCCGGTCGAGCCCGTCGAGCAGGCCGGCGAGCGACGGGCGGACGACGAGGACGACGTCCCCGGGGTGCAGGGTCGGGGTCATGCTCGTCGACTCGACGACGTCCGGGTGCGCGACGAGCGCGCGGACGAGCAGCGCGGCGACGAGGACCGCCGCCGCCCTGACGGCGAGCGTCAGTCGAGGTCGTCCCACTTGCACGGGTCGGCGGCCACCGGGTCGTTGTCGTCCCACGTCCAGTCCTTCGGCATGCCTACGGAGAACTGGGTCATCATGTCGTGGTCCTCGTGGGACAGGTTGTGGCAGTGCATCATGTACCGCCCACGGTGCGGACCGAACTTCATGAGCAGGTCGACGCTCTCGCCCTCGCCCACGTAGACGACGTCCTTGGGCCCGCGCTCGTGCGCCATCGGCGCCTTGCCGTTGCGGGACAGGATCTGGAAGTCGACGAGGTGGATGTGCGTCGGGTGGAACCAGCCGCCGCCCTTGTTCTCGATCGTCCAGACCTCGACGTCGCCGAGGCCCGGGTCGGCCTGGACGTGCCGGAAGTTCGAGTTCGTGACCTCGTCCCACGTCTCGCCGTTGATGACCCAGACGTCGAGCTCCTTGTGGAGCCGGAAGTACCGCTTCTTCGTCGCGTCCGACCGCTTGAGGGTCATGACCTCGTTCGTGTCGAACAGGGTCGTCGGGATCGTGTTGTTCTCGGTGCTCGTCACCGTCGACCCGACCCGGAACTGCAGCACCCGGTTCGTGAAGTCGTAGTCGACGTTGTTCTTGTTGCTGAGGTTGCGCAGCTCGATCGTCTTGCCGGCCTGGCCGCGGAAGTCGATGAGCACCTCGTAGCGCTCGGCCATCCCGTGCCGGAAGCTCGTGACGGACTGCGTGGTCGGGACCAGCCCGCCGTCGGTGCCGACGACGTGCAGCGGCGCACCGTTGCTCAGGGTCCAGCGGTACGAGCGGCCGATCGACGCGACGAGGATCCGGAACCGGTAGACCCGCGGCTCGACCTCGAGGTACGGCCAGGGCATGCCGTTCACCATGACGATGTCGCCCCACAGCCCGGAGTGGCTGTTGTCGAGCAGCATGAGCTGCCCCTTGGAGTCGAGGATGCAGTCGGTGACGACGAGCATGACGTCGTACTTGCCCTGCGGGAGAACGGACTTCTCGAACTCGTCGTGGATGATGTACGGCGCGGCGAGGCCGGTGTAGGCGCTGTTCGCCGTCCAGTGCACGCGGTGGTCGTGGTACCAGATCGTCCGGGCGTTCTGGGCGTTCGGGTACACGTAGTCCTTGTAGAACCCCGGCGGCGTGAGGTCGTTCGCGTAACCGTCGTACTGCGGCAGCGAGGCGGACCCGTGCAGGTGCGTCGAGGTGCTGAACTCGTAGCCGAAGAGCGGGTGCACGGCGGGGAGCTTGTTGCGCACCCGGACGACCGCCTCCTGGCCCTGGTCGACACTGATCATGGGACCCGGGAAGACGCCGTTGTACGTCCACATCCGGGTGTCGAACTTCGGGCTGATCCGCGCGGACGACTCCTGGGTGGTGACGTCGTAGCGCGGCACGGAGTACTCCCCGGCCGGCCCGGTGAGCGACTTGGTGCCGGCAGGCGCGAGCGGTGAGAGAACGGGCAGCGGGCGGGTGTACCGCGGCGGGATGTCCTTCTTGCCGAGGGTGCCCGCCGCCTTCGCGCGGACGGCGTTGCCCATCGGGACCCCGACGGCTGCGGCCCCGAGCAGGGACAGCCCTCCGAACTGCAGCGCCGATCGTCGGCTCGTCGACATGGTTCGCCCCTCTTCTGCACGGACGTCGGGACGCTCGCGCCCGGTGGCCTCCTGAACCGCGGGACTGCCCTGTCACCGCGGTCGACGGAACGGCACTTCCTGTTCCCGACCAGTCCAGGTTGCGCACCCGACGACGATTAAGGGAGTGCTAAATCTGCAAACCCCCTGCATTAGGGGGCGCTCGTCAGGTGTTCGGACGAGCGGGGTCGGCGGGTGTCATCGACGATGCGTCCTCGATCGACTCCGGAGCGTCGCGAGGGCCTTCGGGGCCGGGTGCCGGGCCGGACGGCGTCCCGCGTCCCGCCGTGAGGACGAGGCCCCCGAGAAGGGCCAGCAGCGGCAGCCCGCCGGCGAACCAGGCGACGAACCCGGCCCGGCGCTGGTCGTCGCCGAAGCTGCGCAGGTAGGGCACCGAGAAGCCGGAGAACCAGTCGAGCCCGACGAGCGTCGCCGTCCCGACGAGCCACCAGGACAGCGCCCCGCACGCGACGACCCCGGCCCCGAGGACGAGCGCCCGCGGGCCGGGACCGAGCAGCCGGGCACCGCCGGGGGCGACCGACGGCACGCAGCGCGCGAGAGCGACGAGCCCGGCCGCGAACCCGGTGACGAGCGCCGCCCAGTACCCGCCCGGCGTGGACATCACGGCGTCCTGGACCCCGGGCACGAACCGGCCCGCCGTGACGAGCACCAGGAGCGCCGCGGCGACCGCGGCGGGCACCCGGCGCAGCGCCGCGGGCAACGCGGCGCCCAGGCCGGCACGGAGCAGGAGCAGGGGCACGACGACGGTGACGAGCAGGTGCGCCCCCACCGACGCCGGGAGCCCGACGCGCGCGTACAGCCCGAGCCCGCCGACTGTGGACCATGCGAGGACGGCGACCCCGGCGACCGCCCAGCCGGCCGCCGTCCGCCCGGCGTCGCGGCCGCGCAGGGACCGCCACGCCCACCAGGCCGTCACGGCCACGAGCACGAGGGCCGGGCCGTCGAGCAGGTGCCCGGTGAGCAGGCGCAGCGGGCCGGCCTCCGGCGGCGGCGCGAAGCCGAGGACGGCTTCCGAGCCGTCACCGTCGAGCTGTGCGGGGTCGACGGCCCGGGGCGGGGACGGCGTCCGCGTCAGCGCAGCCGCGGCGGCGAAGGTGCCGGCCATGACGACGACCTCGACGACGGCCAGCCGGACGACGGCGCGCACGGCGGCGGCACGGGCGGTCGCGCCGTCCGCCAGGGCCTCGGCGACCCGAAGGCGCTGCGCGGCACCGAGGACGACGAGCCCGACGAACGCGGCGACCTTGACCCCGACGACGAGGCCGTAGCCGGTGGCGAGCCCGGCCGGGCCGTCGAGCCGCAGGGCGAGGTTGACCAGCCCGGTGGCACCGACCGCGAGGGCGCAGCCGAGCGCGAGCCGGGACCAGCCGGGCAGCGCGGCCCGCAGCCCGTCGGCGCCGACGACGGCGGCGGTCCGGACGAGCGCGACGAGGCCGCCGACCCACGTCGCCGCGGCGAGGACGTGCACGGCGAGCACCGTGCCGGCCAGGCCCGGGCCGGGGGTGACGGCGAGGTGGCCGACGGTCAGCGGCGGCAGGAGCGCGGCGGCCGCGAGCGCGGCGAGGCCGGCGGCGAAGCGACGCGGGACACCGACCCGGCCCTGCGCCACCCCTGTCGCGAGCACCGCGGTCGCCCCGGCGAGGAGGAGTTGGACGGCGAGGGTGCGGCCCTGCGGGTCCTCGAGGAGGAACGCGGTGACGGCGTCCGGGTCGGCGCCCTCGACGAGCCCGATCCCGCGGATGTCGCTGGCGGTGACCCAGATCTGGACGGCCGCCGCGAGCGCCGCGACCCCGGCGACGGCACCGGCGAACGCGACGTCGGAGGCCGGCACCCGTCGCGCGGGCGAGGCCGGGGCCGTGGTCGGGCCGGACGACGCCGGGCCTGACGACGCCGGGCGCAGCAGGACGCCCGTCCCGAGCAGCACCCCGTAGGCGACGACGAGGGCGGCCTCGACGGTCAGCCGCAGTGCCGGACGGGCCCAGCCGACGAGGGCACCGGCGTTCGGCAGGCCCTCGGCGACCGGTTGCGGCGCACCGCCGCCGACGGCGAGGGCCGCGACGAGGACGCCGCCGCCCGCGAGCGCTCCGGAGATCGCGAGCCGCACGGCCGGGGCCGCCGTCCGGCGTCCGCGCAGCAGGGTCCAGCCGGCGGCCGCGAGCAGGAGGACGGCGAGCCCGATCGCCACGGGCGACCGCACCGGCCCCGGTGCGGCGGCCCCGGCGTCCGCGCCAGCGCCGCCGACCGTGAAGGACACCGCCCCGGCCACGGGGTGCCCGTCGGCGCCGACGACCCGGTAGACGACGGTCCAGCGGCCGGGCGCGGCGTCTGCCCGGACCGGCTGCACGAGCGAGAGGGCGTCGAGGTCGGCGGCCGCGGTCGTCGCGGAGGTGCCGTCCCCGGCCCGGACGAGCACCGTGACGGGCCCGCGGACCGGCTCGCTGAAGCGGACGACGACCTGCTCCGGCGGCGCGGCGAGGTCCGTGCCGGCGGCCGGCTCGGTGCCGACGACGCGGGCGTGCGCGGCGGCGGGCGGCCGAGGGGCCGGTCCTGCAGNTGCGCGGCGGCGGGCGCCGCGAGCCCGACGGCGGCGACGGCGACCACGGCGAGCGCGGTGACCGCCGCGGCGACGGCACGCCTCATGACGCCTCCCCGCACCCGGCCCATCCGTCGAGGCTAGGTCGGGCCGCGCCGGGACGGCACGTCGTCACCGCGACTGTCATCCGACCGGCGGTGCCTGTCATGTGCTCGTGCACGTTCCCATCGGCTGTTCGCCCGCCGTTCGTCCGCCTGGCGCCGGATCGGACGTATCGGGCGGCACGCGGCGTGCTCCTCATCACCGGGCGCCCGTGCCGTGGTGCCCGGTGCAGAGCAGAACCCAATCCGGAGAAGGGATTCCGGCATGCCCAGGAACGATCCGCTCGACCTGTCGGCGCTGCGCAGCGCGCTCGCCGACCGCAACCACCCGTGGCAGATGGGTGCCACGACGATGACCGCCCTCCACGAGGACGAGCGCGAGACCCGGCTCGGGGTGCCGCTCCCCGAGGGGGTCGACCTCGACGCCCTCGAGAGCGACCTGCCCGACCGGACGCTCGCCGTCCGCGCCGCGACGGCGCAGTCCGTCGGGGCACCCGCCTCCTTCGACGCCCGGGACGTCGCGGGCGCGAACTACGACGCCGGCGGCGTCCGCGACCAGGGCGGCTGCGGCTCCTGCGTCGCCTTCGGCACGGCCGGCGCCATGGAGGTCGTGTACCGGTACACGCGTCGGATGACGACGGGGGTCGACCTCTCCGAGGCGCACCTGTTCTACGTCTACGGGCGTTCGGACGGCGCCCTGTGCAGCTCCGGCTGGTGGCCGGAGCGGGCGTTCACGTTCGCGCAGCAGTCCGGGGTGACCTTCGAGGACTACTACCCCTACAGCGCCGGGGACCAGGACGGCAGCGCGATCAACGCCGACTGGCCGAACCGCATCGCCAAGCCCACGGCGTTCGAGATGATCACCGGTGACGCCGCGAAGATGAAGGCGTACATCTCGACGTACGGCGCGACGACCGCGTGCCTGTACGTCTACCAGGACTTCTTCTCCTACCGCAGCGGCGTCTACAGCCACGTGACCGGCGACCTCGCCGGCGGCCACTGCGTGACCCTCATCGGCTACGACGACGCCGGCGGCTACTGGATCGGCCGCAACTCGTGGGGCAGCGGCTGGGGCGACGGCGGCTACTTCAAGATCGCCTACGGCCAGTGCCACATCGAGGACTACCAGAACGTCGGCCTGTCCGGCGTCTCGCTGCGCGCCTGGCTGCCCGACCAGCAGGTCGTGGGCCTGTGGAGCAACGAGGCGGACGGCAACGTCTGGGCCTACGGCTCCGCGCGCGGCTGGCTCAAGCTCGACAGCGGCAACGTCGCGACGAACGCCGTGATGCTCGCGGAGCTCGCCGCCTCGAAGTCCCTCGGGCGCCCGGTCGGGCTCTTCGAGGACAACGGCTCCGTCCAGCAGATGTACGCCTGGTGAAGGGAACGACGATGCCCACGAACCGTAAGTCCCGCAACGGATCCGCACCCGAGCTCAGCCCGCCGGACGGCGGCGCCGTGCTCACGTCGTCCGACCCGACCCCGGGTGCCGCGACGGCGCCGACGCTCGTCGAGCCGCACGACGACGTGTCGCTCGTGACGACGACGGTGCCCGACACCGCCGGCCCCTCGCTGCTGCCCCCGCAGCACGACCAGTCGCGCGCGGCCGCCGCGGCCGCCGGGGACGCCGTCACCGCGGCGGTCTGGACCTACAACCGGACCGTCTCGGCCACGTGGTCGATCAACGAGACCCGCAACGCGTGGATCCTCGTCGACGGGGTCGGCTGGAAGAAGATCTTCAACGGCACGGACGGCGCGTTCACCGCCCTCACGACGCTCGCCGCGCAGGCCCGCCAGACGGGTCACGCGGTGAGCTTCCGCGAGGACGGCGGGCTCGTCCGGGAGATCTACCTGTGGTGAGCAGCGGCTGAGCCGGTCCGCACCTGTGGCCGCGAGGGCCCGGCCCCGTCAGGAGACGACGACGCGCACCGCGACCGTCGCGACGGGGTCGGGCTCCCACGCGCGCCGCAGCGCGAACGACAGGACGCCCTCCCCGGCGCCCACCGCCCGGTAGGTGAACAGGTGCTCGCCGGGGGCGCCGACGGGGGCGGGCACGTCCTCACCGTCCTCGGTGGCCTCGCCGGTCCCGCCGTTCCGGTCCGGACGGTGCGGCGCGACCCGGTCCCCCCGCGGGGCGAGCAGGTCCGAGGCGTCGACGACCCACCACTGGTACCCCGTCGACCCGGACCGGTCCTCGAGCCGCACGACCACGTCGTCCCCGACGTGCGCGACGACCACTGCCGCCGGTCCGCCGTCCGGCCCGTCCGGCCCGGTCGCCACGAAGACCTCCACGAGCGCCACCCCGCCACGCTAACCCCGGAACCCGCCTCACGACTGCTTTGCTCTGCCCTCACAAGTGAGGGTGCGAGCGGGACGGGCCAGGACGGACGAGTGATCGCCGAGCCCGGGTGTTTGCTCTGCCATCACCAGCGAGCCACGGGGTGCGGCCGGCGACACGGTGCACGAGGGCACGGCGCAGAGGGCACGGCGCGCCACAGCTTCGTCGTTGCCCGGCGACACCCCGGCCGCCGACCCGCGTTTCGCAGAACAACGACGAAGCTGTGGCGCGGTCGGCCCTCGACGCCGGCCCGCGCCGTCTGTCCCGGCCAGGGTCTTGCTCTGCCATCAGGAGCGAGCCACGGGCCGGGTCACGGTGCCGGCGGCGCGCCACAACGCAACCAGAAGTCCTCGTCAGAGCCGGTTGTGCCGCCGAGCGGGCACTTGTGGTTGCGTTGTGGTCGTCCGTCGGTCCGCGGTGGCTCGCTGGTGATGGCAGAGCAAAGCGTCGGGACGGCGACCATCGGCTCGGTCCCGGGGCCGGGCCGGTCGCACCCTCACAAGTGAGGGCAGAGCAAGTCGCCACCCTCACAAGTGAGGGCAGAGCAAACCGTCGGGGCGGGCGTCCGACGCCCGCGGCCCGGCACCGGTCGGCGGACGTGGACCCGAGAGCGGATCAACGGTCAGCGGATCAAGGGTCAGCGGACCAGGCGGTCAGCGGACCAGGCGGTCGAGCAGGCGGTCGAGGTCGGCGGCCGGGTCGGTGGTCAGGCCGGAGTGCACGGGGCCGGGCTGGACGACGGTGCTGCGGGGGGCGGTGAGCCAGCCGAAGCGGACCCTCGGGGGTTCGGCTGCGGCGCCGCCTGCGGCCGGGTCGCCGTGGCAGATGGCGCGGATGCCGGCGAGGACGGCCTCGACCGCGTCGACGTCGACGCCGGCGTCGAGCGCGCGCAGCCGGACGGCGTCGACGTGCAGGGCGCAGCCGAGGTAGTCGGTCGCCTGCGAGTAGAGGACGACGCCGATGTTCACGCACTCGCCGCGGTCGACGCGCGGGACCGCCCGCAGCACCGCGTACTCGAACGGCACGCGGTCACCTGCGACGGGTCCGTCGCCCGCGAGGAAGCGGCGCCCGTCGGCGGTCCCGCCGCGGGTGCTCACGCCGCGACCCCGTGCAGCGGCGGCCACCACGGGCGCGTGCCGGCGACCCGCGCGAGCAGGTACTCGACGTATCGGTCCCGCCAGGCGGCGGCCGGGCGGTCGTCGCCGAGCGCGGCGTTCATGCCGAGCAGCCAGGCGTCCGGCACGAGGGCGAGCACCTCGCCGAGGGCGTCGGCGGTGACGAGGCCCGCGAGGTGCGCGTCTGCGTCCGCGGCCTGCGCCCGGGACGCCTGCGCGACGACCGGGCCGAGCACGTGCTGGGCGAGGTCGTACGGCCGCGCGGCCCAGCGGTCGACGTCCGGCCAGGCGTGCTGGAAGACGAGCGCCGCGCCGTGGTCGATCGCCCACAGCGTGCGGTGCCAGACGAGCAGGTTCGGGTTGCGCCAGGTGCGGTCGACGTTCGCCGCGAACGCGTCGAGCCAGTGGACGGCGAGCGCCTCGGTGACCGGCGGCGTCCAGCCGAGCCCGTCGTAGCCGACCGACCCGGGGAGGAAGTCCATCCCCAGGTTGAGGCCCGCGCTCGCGGCGAGCAGGTCCTGGACCTCCTCGTCGGGCTCGCGGCGGCCGATCTCCGGGTCGAGGTCGACGCCGACGAGCTCGGGCACCCGGATCCCGAGCCGGCGGCCCAGCTCACCGACGACGACCTCGGCGACGAGGGACGCCGTCCCCTGCCCGGCACCGCGGAACTTCACGACGTACGTGCCGTCGTCGTCCGCCTCGACGATGCCCGGCAGCGACCCGCCCTCGCGCAGGGGGGTCACGTACCGCGTCGCTCGCACCGTCCGCACGGGGTGAACTCTGCCAGCCCCGGTCCTCGGCGCGGGCCGACCCGGGCCGTTCGTCCGCACACGGACGACCGGTCGGCGCACGTCCGTGCGGATCGTGGAACAGTCGGTGTTCCACAAGTGCACCCTCCGGGGCCGGGGACTAGCCTGCGATCGCCGCCCGGCGTACCAGCGGGGCCGATGCCGCACGCACGAGGGAGCCTCCATGAGCCACGACCGCGCCGGCCAGCCGGCCCAGCCGAGCGACCTCGTCGACGTCGCCCACCTCGTCACCGCCTACTACACGACCTGGCCGGACCTGTCCGACCCGGCGCAGCGCGTCGCCTTCGGCACCTCCGGGCACCGCGGGTCGAGCCTCAAGGGCGCCTTCACCGAGGCGCACATCGTCGCGACGACCCAGGCGATCTGCGACTACCGCGCCGCCCAGGGCATCGCCGGGCCGCTGTTCATCGGCCGCGACACCCACGGCCTGTCCGAGCCGGCCTGGGTCAGCGCCCTCGAGGTGCTCGCCGCCAACGACGTGACGACCCTCGTCGACGACCGCGACCGGTTCACCCCGACGCCCGCGGTCTCGCACGCCATCCTGCGCCACAACCGCGGCAAGGCGGACGACGACGCGAGCCGCGCCGACGGCATCGTCGTCACGCCGTCCCACAACCCGCCCTACGACGGCGGGTTCAAGTACAACCCACCGCACGGCGGCCCCGCCGACACCGACGCGACGAAGTGGGTCGAGAACCGCGCCAACGAGCTCATCGAGGCCCGGCTCGCCGACGTCAAGCGGGTGCCGTTCGCCCGCGCGCTCGCCGCGGAGACGACGTCGAGGTACGACTACCTCGGCACGTATGTCGACGACCTGCCCTCGGTGCTCGACATCGCGGCCATCCGCGACGCGAAGGTCCGGATCGGCGCCGACCCGCTCGGCGGCGCGAGCGTCGACTACTGGGGCGAGATCGGCGAGCGGCACGGCCTCGACCTCACGGTCGTCAACCCGCTCGTCGACGCGACGTGGCGGTTCATGACGCTCGACTGGGACGGCAAGATCCGGATGGACTGCTCGTCGCCGTCCGCGATGGCCTCGCTCATCGCGAACCGGGACGCCTTCCAGATCTCGACGGGCAACGACGCCGACTCCGACCGGCACGGCATCGTCACCCCGGACGCCGGCCTCATGAACCCGAACCACTTCCTCGCGGTGGCGATCCAGTACCTCTTCGCGCACCGGCCGGGCTGGGGCGAGGGGACGGCGATCGGCAAGACGCTCGTGTCGTCGTCGATGATCGACCGGGTCGCAGCCTCGCTCGGGCGCACGCTGCTCGAGGTGCCCGTCGGCTTCAAGTGGTTCGTGCCCGGGCTGCTCGACGGCTCGGTCGGCTTCGGCGGCGAGGAGTCCGCGGGCGCCTCGTTCCTGCGCACCGACGGGTCGGTGTGGACGACGGACAAGGACGGCCTGCTGCTGGCGCTGCTGGCGTCCGAGATCCTCGCGGTCACCGGGAAGTCCCCGAGCGAGCACTACCGCGCCCTCACCGAGGAGTTCGGCGACCCCGCGTACGCCCGGATCGACGCCGCCGCGAGCCGCGAGGAGAAGGCCGCGCTCGCGAAGCTCTCGGCCGAGCAGGTCACCGCGACCGAGCTCGCCGGGGAGCCGATCACCGCCAAGCTCACCGAGGCACCGGGCAACGGCGCGGCGGTCGGTGGTCTCAAGGTCGTCACGGAGTCGGCGTGGTTCGCCGCCCGGCCGTCGGGCACCGAGGACGTCTACAAGATCTACGCCGAGTCGTTCCAGGGACCCGAGCACCTCGCCCAGGTGCAGGAGGCCGCCAAGCAGGTCGTGTCGGAGGCGCTCGGCGGCGCCTGACACGTCCGGCCGCCGGAGCCGTATCTGGCCCCGGCCCGACGACTCCTTCCGGGTGACGAACCCTGAAGGAGTGAGTGCCATGTGCCCGACCTCGAGCGCCCTCGGCGCCCTGCGCGCCGCCGCCGTCGCCGGCCCCTCCGTCGTCCAGGTCCGGGCCGGCAGCGACGTCCGCGCGGGCGGCGAACTGACCCGCGCGCTCGACGTCACGGCCCGGGTCATGGCGGCCGCCAACGACCGGATGACCGCGGCGCTCGCCGACACCGACCTCGCCGGCTACGAGCGGGCGAGCCTGTCCTTCGACGCCGCCGAACGGCGCTTCGACGCGCTGTGCGGGGCGGCCTGCGAGGCCGGGTACTACCTCGGGTTCGCCTCGGTGCCGGACAAGCCGGTGAAGGTCTCGCGGTTCACACGACGCGACCGCTTCGCGCACCGACTGCTGGCCCGGATTCGGCGCCCGCTCGGGGCGGTCGCCGCGCACTGAGCCGGCGGGCCGGCTGCCGGCCGGCCCTCAACCGACCGCGGACGCCGTCCGGTTCGTCCACGCCAGCGCACCGAGGTACGCCTCGGCGAGCGCACCGGGGTCGACCCCGGACGCCGCGACGGCCGCGAGGTCGCCGGTCTCGTAGCCGTGGACGGCGTCGAGCAGGGTGCGCAGCGGGCCGCGGCCGCCGGCGAGGGCGGCGGCGAGCTCGTCGGACAGCGGCGGGAGCCGCTCGAGGAGCTGCTCGCCGTCCGTCCCGAGGCTCTGGGCGATGCCGTCGAGCAGCCCGACGGTGAACGCGACGTCGGGGCGCACGGTCGCCGAGCCCCGGGCGACGGTCTCGCACGTGCGGGCCCGGGTCAGCGCGGCGCCGAGCCGGTCCGCGCTGCCGCCGATGCCGGAGAGCGTGATGAGCACGAGCCACGCACGCAGGGTCTGCAGCCCGACGAGGACGACGGCGTCGCGGATCGAGGAGACGCTGCGGGTCAGGCCGTTGGACGCCGAGTTGGCGATCTGCAGCAACCGGAACGTCAGGGCGGGGTCGGAGCGGAGCATCTCCTCGACGTCCCGGGCCGTCGTCGCCGGGTCGCTGAGCCGGGCGAGGAGCTGGAGGGCGACGGCGTGCCCGGGGGCCAGCGTCTGCGCCGTCATCGTCTGCGGCCGGCCGAGGTGGTAGCCCTGGAACAGGGTGAACCCGGCCTCGGTGCAGCGGGTCAGCATGGCCTCGTCCTCGACACGCTCCGCGAGGAGCCGGCAGCCGTGCCGGGCCGAGCGGGTGGCCGTCGTCATGACCTCGTCCCACGTCAGCCCGAGGACGTCGACCTTGACGATCGAGGCGATCTCCAGGAGCGGCTCGGCGGCGCTGGACCACACGAAGTCGTCCAGGGCGATCGGGTAGCCCTGCTCGGCGAGCCGCCGGGTGCCGGCCACGACGTCGTCGTCGATCTCGACGGTCTCGAGCACCTCGAGGACGGCGCCGCCGGGGTCGAACGGCACGGGGAGCTCACCGACGAGGAACGACCGGGTGAGGTTGACGAAGCCGAGCCGGCCGCCGAGCAGGTCGGAGACGCCGAAGGCGGTGAACGCGGCGAGGATCGTGCGGGTCGTCGCGGCGTCCCCGTTGCCGTCCGCGGCCGTCGAGCCGGCGGTGTCACGGAAGAGCAGCTCGTACCCGTAGAGCGCCCCGGTCTCGTCGAAGATCGGTTGCCGGCCCACGTGGACGGCAGCCGTCGGGAGCGGGGCGCCCGTGGCGCGTGCCCCCATCCGAGTACCCCCTGTCCGTGCGACCGGCCCTACCCCCTGCTGATCGGCCCGCACCCCCCGGGGGTTGAGCCCTGCGCCCTGATCAGCGCCGCCCGGTCAGCGCCGCCCGACCGCCTTCGCGTACAGGTCGAGCAGCCGGCCGGCCGGGTCGTACCTCTCCTTGAGAGGCCGGTAGGCGTCGCCGCCGTACCTCTCCCAGAAGTCCGGCTCGTCGTAGTACGAGTCGGAGTAGAGCGACTTGTGCCCGTCGAACCCGGAGACGGCCGCCTCGACGGCCCGGTTGACGTCGCCGTCCGCGCGGCCGGCCTCGATCGGGACCGTCCCCCAGAAGCCGATGTTCACGTACGTCTCGCCGGCCCGCAGCGGGTAGAGCGACCAGGGCCGCGCACCGTCCGGGACGTCCCCGAGCGGCCCGCCGTGGTCGCGCACCCGCAGCGGGCACAGCCACACCGGCGTCATCGGGACGTGGTCGAGGAACCACCGCAGGAAGTCCGCCGTGCGCGAGACGGGCACCTCGACGTCCTGGACGACCCGCTCCCGGGCCGGCTTCCCGCGCCAGGCGTCGATCCTGGCGGCGACGCCGTACCGGTTCTCCAGCCCGACGATCCGGTGGTAGACGTCGCTGCGCCGCCGGCTCGCCGGCCACACCTTGCGCACGGCCGGGTTCTGGGCGCCGAACGCCTTGGAGCACCAGAACCAGTCGACGTCCCAGCGCCACAGGTAGTCGTGCACGGTGAGGGCGTCCCGGCCCCGGTCCCGCAGGCTGCGGTAGTAGATCTCCTGACCGGTGTAGTCGGACAACGACGGGACGTCGTGCGCCCACGCGCCGAGCACGAGGTAGGACTCCGTCGCGGAGAAGACGACCCCGTCGAGGAAGTCCACGCGCTCGCCGTCCCAGGCGCCGTCGCGCACCACGGCGCCGATCGCCGCCTCGAGCTCGTCGAGGCTCGCGAACCGCACGTTGCGGGTCTCGACGTAGGGGGCGACCTCCTCGAGCTCGATCCGCAGCCGCACCGAGTAGCCGAGCGTCCCGTAGGAGTTCGGGAACCCCCGGAACAGGTCGGCGTGCTCGCCGTCCGGGGTCGCGGTGACGAGGTCGCCGGCGCCCGTGACGACGTCCAGCTCGAGGACGGACTCGTGGGGCAGCCCGTTGCGGAACGACGTCGACTCGATGCCGAGCCCGGTGACGGCGCCGCCGAGCGTGATCGTGCGCAGCTGCGGGACGACGAGCGGCATGAGCCCCTTGGGCAGCGTCGCCGCGACGAGGTTCTCGTACGTGCACATGCCCTGGACGTCGGCGGTCCGGGCCGCGGTGTCGATGCTGACGACCCCGTCGAGGGCGGCGACGTCGAGACCGGGGCCGGCCGCCTGCGCCCTGGGGCGGAACAGGTTCGACGTCCGCTTCGCGAGCCGGACCCCGGCCCCCGCAGGGATCCGCCGGTAGCTGTCGAGCAGCGCCTCGACGGCCCGTTCGTGCGCGACGCGGCCCTTCGGCAGCCGGACGACGGGCGGCACGGAGGACGTCGTGACCGGCGGTCGGTCGTGCAGCGGGCGGACGGCGGCGCTCGTCATGGCGCCATCATGCCGCCGTCGCGGCCGGGACGGCAGGTCCAGGACGACGGCAGGACGACGGCAGGACGACGGCAGGACGTCGTCAGACCACCGGGACCGTCTCGTGGACGAACAGGCCGCTGTACGGCTTGGGCGCGAACCACGTCGACTTCGGCGGCATCACCTCGCCGCTGAGCGCGACCGCCATGACGTCGTCCGGTGAGGTCGGGTGCAGCGTGAAGGCGCAGGCGAACCGGCCGCCGTCAACGATCGCGGCGAGGTCGGCGGGGGTGCGGCCGCCGAGGAAGCCGATCCGCGGGTCGGTGCGGGGGTCGCTGATCCCGAGGAACGGGTCGAGGACGGTGCGCTGCAGGAGCGAGACGTCGAGGCGGACGACGGGCGGGGCGTCGTCCGGGACGACCCCGGGCCGCACGGTGAGCCGGTGCCAGCCGTGCCCGCCGAGGTAGAGCCCGACCTCACCGCGCCGGGCGGGGCGCACCGGCCCGGCCGACGCGGCGACCTCCCAGTCGGCGGCGAGCGCGTCGAGCAGGCCCTCGGGGGTCCGGCCGCCGAGGTCGGTGACGAGCCGGTCGTAGGGCAGCACGCACGCCCGGTCGGCGGGGATGACGAGCGCGGGGAACCAGCCGACGGGTGCGTCGTCCGGGCCGCCGGCCGGATGGCCGTGACCGTCCCAGACGAGCGCCGCGGCCTCGCTGCGGTGGTGGCCGTCGGCGACGTAGAGGTCGGGCATCGCGGCGAAGGCGGCCCCGAGCGCGGCGACGTGGGCGGCGTCGTCCGGGCCGGTGCCGACGACCCACAGCCGGAACGCACCGCCGTCGACCGCCTGCGGCACGTCGAGGTCCGGCGGGCGGGCCGTCACGGCGGCCAGCACCTCGTCGACCCCGGCGTCCGGCGCCGCGAGGAGCAGGACCGGTTCGTCGTGCGCCCCGACCGTCTCGATGTGGCGCCGCCGGTCCTCGAGCTTGTCGGGCCGGGTGTGCTCGTGGGTGCGGACGACGCCCGCGCGGTACTGCGCGGCGCTGACGAGCCCGACGATCCCGACCTGGGTGCCGCCCGAGCCGTCCGCGGCCGGTGCCGCGTAGACCGTGTACGTCGGGCCGGCGTCGCGCGCGAGGACGCCCGCACCGACGAGCGCCGCGAGCGCCGACCGGGAGGCGGCGTACGCGGCGGCGGAGTGTGCGGCGTCCGGGCCCGCGGGCAGGTCGATCTCGGGGCGGGTCACGTGGAGGAAGCTGCGCGGCCGACCCGTCGCGAGCGCGGCCGCCTCGGCCTCGTCGACGACGTCGTACGGCGGCGCAGCGACCTCGGCCGCGGCGTCGACGGTGGGGCGCAGCGCCCGGAACGGCAGGAGATCGGCCACGGACGCCATGCTCGCACCACGGACGATGCCGTCAGCCGTCGGCGGACGATCTTCGTCGCGGCGCTCCCGCACGGAGCGTGACGCGAACGCCGCGAAATTCGCGCTGGCATCACCCGGTGCTCCTCGTAGAGTGCTGTTCGCGTCGGCGAACTACTGACCGGCGACTCAGCGTGAAGACGCCACGCATGGGAGGTCATCGATGGCGCTCATGTTCAGCCCCTGGCGCAGCGACAGCGGGGACGACGGCACCCGCCTGACGCTCGCCGAGGTCCTGCTCACCCTCCTCGACGGACCGATGCCGTTCCGGTTCACGGCCTACGACGGCAGCGCGGCCGGGCCCGCGGACGCCGAGCTCGGACTGCACCTGCGGACGCCGCGCGGCACGGCCTACCTCGCGACGGCGCCGGGCTCGCTGGGGATGGCCCGGGCGTACGTCTCCGGCGACCTCGAGCTGACGGGCGTCCACCCCGGCGACCCGTACGAGCTGCTCCGGCTCATGGCCGAGGCGATGCACTGGCGGCGGCCGGACGCCCGGACCCTGACCCGGGTCGCCCGCTCGCTCGGCCCGGCCCAGCTGCTGCCGCCGACGCCCCCGCCGCAGGAGGCGCTGCCCGACTGGCGCCGGGCGCTCGAGGGCCTGCGGCACTCCAAGCGCCGCGACGCCGAGGCGATCCAGCACCACTACGACGTCTCGAACCGCTTCTACGAGATGGTCCTCGGGCCGTCGATGACGTACACCTGCGCCGCGTACCCGACGGCGGACGCCACGCTCGAGGAGGCGCAGGCCGCCAAGTACGACCTCGTGTTCCGCAAGCTCGGCCTGCAGCCGGGGCAGCGGCTGCTCGACGTCGGCTGCGGCTGGGGCGCCATGGTGCGGCACGCCGCCCGCAACGGCGTCCGCGCGCTCGGGGTGACGCTCTCGCAGGAGCAGGCCGCGTGGGCGCAGGCCGCGATCAAGGCCGAAGGGCTGGACCACCTCGCGGAGGTCCGCCACCTCGACTACCGGGACGTCGTCGAGAGCGGCTTCGACGCGATCAGCTCGATCGGTCTCACCGAGCACATCGGCGTCGCGAACTACCCGGCGTACTTCGGCGTGCTCTACCGCAAGCTGCGCCCGGGCGGCCGGCTCCTCAACCACTGCATCACGCGACCGGACAACATCCACGTGCCGCGGGTGCGCGGCGGCTTCATCGACCGGTACGTCTTCCCGGACGGCGAGCTCACCGGCTCCGGGAAGATCATCACCGTGATGCAGAACACCGGCTTCGAGGTGCGCCACGAGGAGAACCTCCGCGAGCACTACGCGAAGACGTGCGCGGCCTGGTGCGCCAACCTCGTCACGCACTGGGACGAGTGCGTCGCCGAGGTCGGCGAGGCGACGGCGAAGGTCTGGGGCCTGTACATGGCGGGGTCGCGGCTCGGGTTCGAGCGCAACCAGGTGCAGCTGCACCAGGTGCTCGGGGTGAAGCTCCACGAGAACGGCGCGGCGGACTTCCCGCTGCGGCCGGACTGGGGCTCGCTCTGAGGCCTGCCCCGGGGCGTCAGCTGCTCGCGGTCGCGAGCGCCACGACGTCGTCCGTGCCCGCGAGGAGCAGGACGGCGTCGAGCAGGTCGTCGGCGCCGAGCCGGTCGGTCACCGGCCGGCCGGCGCCGTCCCTGCGCTCGTAGACCTCGGCGGGGACGCAGAACGCGGGCACGTCCGCGAAGGACAGCGCCGAGACGACCGGCTCCGGCGCCTCCTTGACGATGCGCCGGGCGCAGCCGACGCAGTCGAACTGGTACCACGACACGTCGGCCCACCGGTCGACGACGAGGAGCAGGTCCTCGCGTTCGAGGACGACCGTGCCGCAGCCCGGGCACGTCGTCGTGATGCTCGCCGCCATGGCGCGATCCCTCTCCTGGCCGTACATGTCCCCGTGTCCCCCTCGACGTCGCTTCGGTCCAGACCTTTGCAGGTCGATCGCCCCCGTCGAGCATCGACTCCGCCACCGTAAGAGGTGCGGAGGACGCGCGAAGTGCACTTGCGGCATGTTGCAATTCGGTATCGACGATGGATCGGAGCGGCGTGGACACGGACGGCGACGGCATCACCAGCGGCAGCGACGACGGGGCCGGACCGGCTCCGGCGGGTGGTGCCCACGAGGCGTTGCTCCGCACGACGGCGGGGCCGGTCGCGCTCGTCGGCTCCGGTGAGTACCTGCCGGTCCTCGAGCCGTTGGAGCGCGCGCTGCTCGAGGGCCGCGCCCCGCGCTACGTCCAGCTCGCGACGGCGGCCGCCCCCGAGGGCGCGGACTCGCTCGCCCGCTGGCACGGGCTCGGCAAGGAGGCCGCGGAGCGGATCGGCGTCGAGCAGGTCGTCGTCGACGTCCGCGACCGGGACGACGCGCAGCGCCCCGACCTCGCCGCGCTCGTCGAGGGCGCAGGGCTGGTGTACCTGTCCGGCGGGAACCCGGCCTGCCTCGCCGAGACGCTGCGCGGGACGGCGGTCTGGGAGGCGATCCTCGCGGCCTGGCGGGCCGGGGCGGCGCTCGCCGGCTGCAGCGCCGGCGCGATGGCGCTGTCCGCGAGCCTGCCCGACGTCCGACGGCCGTGGCGGCCGGCGCTCGACGGGCTCGGCGTCGTCCCGATGGTCGAGGTGCTCCCGCACTTCGACAAGTTCGCGTCGTGGATGCCGGACCTCGTGCTGCGGCGGGTCGCGGGCGCCCCGGCCGGCGTCCACGTCGTCGGCGTCGACGAGGACACCGCGCTCGTCGGCGGGCTCGGCGGCTGGGACGGCGACGCCGCCGCCCCCGGGACCACGTGGCGCGTGCACGGCCGGCAGTCGGCGTGGCTCCTCGACGCCGCCGGCCGGCGCGAGGTGCCGACCGGGGCGGACGTCGTCCTCGACCTCAGGGCCTGAACGTCAGGAGACGACCTGGTCCCCGGTGTCGGGGAGCACGACCTGGGGCGCACCCCACGGTGCCGGCCGGCCGAGGTGGAACCCCTGCGCGTCGTCGCAGCCGAGCTCGCGCAGGTAGCGGAACTGCTCGGCGGTCTCGACGCCCTCGGCGGTGACCCGCATGCCCAGGCCGCGGGCGAGGGCGACGATGGCGGAGACGACCGCCGCGGCACCGTCGCGGTCCCGGGCGGGCGCGTCGCGGTCCCAGGGCGCGCCGCGGCCGGGACCGGGGAGCACCGGCTCGGTCTCGCCGCGCAGCGCCTCGACGAACGAGCGGTCGACCTTGAGCCGGTCGACGGGCAGCCGCTGCAGGTGGCCCAGGCTGGACCAGCCGGTGCCGAAGTCGTCGAGGGCGATCCGGACGCCCTGCGCCCGCAGCGTGCCGAGCCGGACGACGGCGGCGTCGATGTCGGACATCACCGCACCCTCGGTGATCTCCAGGCAGAGCCGGTGCGGCGGCAGCCCGGTGAGGGCCAGCGCCTCCTCGACGACGTCGACGATCCGGGCGTCGGCGAGCTGGCGCGGCGAGACGTTGACGCTCACGGTGAGGTCGCCGGGTGCGGCGACGGCGTCGGTGCACGCCTGCACGAGCGCCCACATCCCGAGCCGGACGATGAGGCCCGAGTCCTCCGCGACCTCGATGAACTCCCCCGGCGGGACGACGCCGAGCCGGTCGTCGCGCCACCGGGCGAGCGCCTCGAGCCCGACGAGGCGGCGGTCGGCGAACGACACGATCGGCTGGTAGTGCAGCGTGAGCCCGTCGGGGGTGGGCTCGCTCATCGCGTGGCGCAGCCGGTCGAGGATCCGGACCCGCCGGACGGCGCGCTCGCGCAGCTGCGGGCCGAAGACGGCGTACCTGTCCCGGCCGCGCTCCTTCGCCTGGTACATCGCGGCGTCGGCGTCGCGGAGCAGGTCGCCCGGCGTGCGGTGGGTGCCGTCGGCGACCGCGACGCCGACGCTCGCCGAGACCGTGAGCCGCAGACCCGCCACGTCGTACGGCTCGCGGAGCACCTCGACGACACGCACCGCGAGGTCGCTCGCGCTCGCCTCGTCCGCCTCGGGCAGGAGCAGCGCGAACTCGTCGCCGCCGAGCCGGGCGATCGTCGCGTCGTCCGCGACCCGGACGAGCCGCCGGGTCACCTCGATGAGCACCTCGTCACCGGCGCCGTGGCCGAGCCCGTCGTTGACCGCCTTGAAGCCGTCGAGGTCGGCGAAGAGCAGTGCGGGGGCGGGGCTGCCCGGGCGCGGCGGCAGCAGCCCGTCGAGCAGGTCGCGCAGCGCGAACCGGTTGGCGAGGGCCGTCAGCGGGTCGTGCGTCGCCTCGAACGCGAGGACCTGCTCGCCGAGCTTGCGCTCGGTGATGTCCTGGTGCGAGACGACGGCACCGGGCCGGCCGCGCAGCGGGACGATCTGCACCTGGAACCAGCGCATCGAGTGCCGCTCGGCGAGCGCGAAGTCGGTGGTGAAGGCCGGACGGCGCTGCTCGAGGACGTCGGCGAGCCCGGCCGCGATCTCGGCGGCCGGGCCGGCGTCACCGGCCGGTGCGGCGTACGCGCCGGCGCAGACGTCGAGGTAGTGCATCCCGACGGTCGGGTCCTGACCGGGCGGCGTCGCCTCCTCGGGCGGGAAGTCGTGCGCCGGGTGCACCCGCCAGTAGCGGATCCACGCGTCGTTGACCGCGGTGACCACGCCCTCGCCGTCGACGACCGCGGTCTGCGAGGGGAGCGAGGCGAGGACGGAGCGGACGAAGGCCTCCCGGTCGCGGCGCTCGGCCTCGACGAGCCGGCGGCGGGTGACGTCCCGGTGCACCCAGACGAGGAACGTGCCGCCGCTCAGGGTCAGCGGGCTCACCGTCACCTCGACCCAGATCGCGGTGCCGTCGCGCTGGTAGAGCTTGAGCACCTCGGTCGTCGGGCCGCCGCCCGCGGCGATCGAGGCGACGAGCCGCTCGGCGGTGGCGGCGTCCGTGCCGGAGCCGTGGAAGAGGCGCGGGTCGCTGCCGAGCACCTCGGCCTCGTCCCAGCCGCTGCGGCTCAGCAGGCCCGGGCTGACGTGGACGACGGGGGGCCACGGTGCCTGCGCGGTCGGCAGGGTCGTGACGAGCAGCGGGGAGCGGGCGTCGTCGAGCAGCGTCTCGTACATCGCCAACCGGTCGGAGTCGGTCAGCGCGCCGGCGCCCGCGACGAGCATGCTCCTCCCTCGCCCGAGGCCCCGCAGGGCCGAGTAGGCCCCGCAGGGCCAGGTGGGTGCGTACGCCGGACCCCGCCCGCGGGCCCGGGCAGGACTGACGCACCGTTCTCATCGGTCGCGACCGAGGGCGTCCCCGCGCCGCAACCTGTCACGCAGTGATCGTCGAGTGACCGATCGTGGAGTCACCCATGGTGCCCGATCACCAGCCGTGACGCTGCCATTGCGCAGAGAAAGTCCGGGAACCCGGGTGCAGCAGTGCCACCCCTGGGCCGCCGATGGCCCGCAGTCCGCCCGTGATCGGCGCCACAATCACCCTCCCAGATGGACAACTTGTCTAGCGAAACTGTCGACTGTTGACCAGAGTGCCTCCTCTACGCGCATCCTGGGCACCATGACGACACTGAGGGACGCCGAGGAGTCCACCCCGCCCTCGCCGTCGCCCGCCCCCGGCGGGACCGGGCCGGCCGGCAGCTGGGGCGACGAGTCCGCGACCGTCGCCGCCGTCCTGCGCTGGGCGGCCGAGCGGCTCGCCGGCGGCGGCGACCCGACGACGTCCGCCCGGAGCGCGGCGGACCTCGACGCGCTCACCGGCGCCACCGTCACGCCGTCCGGCATCGGGCCGCAGGCGGCGATGACCGTCTTCACCGACGTCGTCGTCCCCGCGACCCGCGCCCAGGACGACCCGATGAACCTCGCGTACGTGCCCTCCGCACCGACCCGCAGCGCGGCCGCGTTCGACCTCGCGACGAGCGCCTCGAACATCTTCGCCGGCCTCTGGGAGTGCGGCGCCGGCGCGATCCACGCCGAGAACCAGGTCATCGCCTGGGTCGCGTCGCTGCTCGGCTGGCCCGCCTCGGCCGGCGGCTGCTTCGTCGCGGGCGGGACGACGGGCAACCTCTCGGCGCTCGTCGCCGCCCGGCACGCCGCGGCCGACGCCCGCGAGGCCGCCGGGCTGCCGCGCCGGCCCGAGGACGGCTGGGCCGTCGCCTGCACGACGGACGCCCACTCCTCCGTGCGCTCGGCCGCGCGCGTCATGGACGTCGACGTCGTCCTCGTGCCGGGCGACGCCCGCGGCCGGCTCACCGGCGCACCGCTCGCGACGGCGCTCGCGGACGCCGGCGACCGGGTCTTCGCGGTCGTCGCGACCGCCGGGACGACGAACGGCGGGCTCGTCGACGACCTCGCCGGCATCGCCGCCGCCTGCCGCGAGCACGCCGCCGGCGCCGGTCTTGCGCACGACGTCTGGCTGCACGTGGACGGCGCGTACGGCGGAGCCGCGCTCGCGGCACCGAGCGTCGCGCACCTGTTCGCCGGTGTCGAGCACGCCGACTCGTTCATCGTCGACCCGCACAAGTGGCTCTTCGCGCCCTACGACGCGTGCATCCTCGTGTACCGCCGTCCGGAGCTCGCGAAGGCCGCGCACCAGCAGACGGCGAGCTACCTCGACCACGTCGACCGTGCGCAGTGGAACCCGGCGGACCTGGCGATCCACCTCTCCCGGCGGCCCCGCGGCCTGCCGCTGTGGTTCAGCCTCGCGACGCACGGCACCGACCGGTACGTCGACGCCGTCGAACGCTGCCTCGCCACGGCCCGCGCGGTCGCGGACGGCATCCGCGAGCGCCCGTTCCTGCGCCTCGTCGTCGAGCCGGACCTCTCCGTGCTCCTCTTCGAACGCGTCGGCTGGGCCGAGGCCGACTACGCCCGGTGGTCGGCCGAGCAGGCCCGCGCCGGCCGGATCCTCTGCGTGCCGACCCGCTGGGGAGGCGCGCCGGTGCTGCGTCTGGTGTTCGTCAACCCCGACACCGAGGCGGACGCCGTGCTGCGCGCGCTCGACACGGTCCGTTAATGCTCCGGGCACGGTGGGTGGACGAATAGGCAGTTACGTTCCTCCGGGGAGAGATGTACGGTTCACGGGCATCGTGGACATGGGGGTCGGAGGAAGCACGTGGAGGCAGCGGCACGCACGACCGGCACGGTCGTGGCCGCGTTCCCGCTCGGGTTCGAGATCACGCTCATGGTCGAGGAGACCGGCGACCTGAGTGTGCCGACGACGTACCGGTGCGCGCCCCGCCGGCGGCGGGTCGCCGCCGGCTGGCAGGACGCGCTCGAGGGGGACGGCGCCGCCGAGGCGTTCGTCGACCACCTGCGCCACCACGTGAGCCCGCCCGTCGACGGCTTCCGGCTGCTGCGCGTCGTCCCGCCGCCGGAGGCCAGCGGGGAGCGCGAGGTCTTCGAGGACGAGGACTCGCAGGCCGTCGCGGTCGGCGAGCGGGTCGTCGTCCGCTGGAACCTGCGGGTCGGCGACCGGCCGCACCCCGCACCGCTGACCCTGACCCACCTCGCGGAGGTGGGCTTCCACGAGGTCCCCGCGACGCACGGGATGCTGCTGTGGACGGCGCCCAGCGGCCGCGAGGTGCCGTGCGCCCTCGCGACGGCGTACCTGCCGCGGGCCCGGGACGGCCGGCAGTGGGTGCTCGACCTCGTCGAGGAGCACCTCGGCCTCACCGGCGGGTCGCCGCGGCCGGACCCGTGGATCAAGGACGCGCCCGCCCGGCTCGGGCGGCTCGCCGCGCACATGCACCTCGCGCTCGCCCGGCCGAGCAAGGTCGTCCCCGAGCCGGTCCGGCGTGCCGGTGGCGAGACCGTCATCGGCTGGCACACCGCGATCATGCGCCGGCTCGAGACCGCCTACCAGAACGTGCTCGAGGGCCGGATCGAGTGGGCCGCACCGGACGCCGTGGAGATCCTCGAGGCGCGCAACGAGACGCTCACCGCGGCCGTCGACGCGCTCCTCGACGTCGCGGCGGACGCCGACGGCGTCGTCGTCCAGCGGGTGCACGGCGACCTGCACATCGGTCAGGTGCTCCGCTGGAGCGGCGGCCTGTCGATCACCGACTTCGACGGCGTGCCCGGCGGTGGCGTAGGCCTTCCCGACCCGGACGACCCCGGCGCGACCGCTCTGCTCCTGCCCGCCGCCTGGGACGTCGCGCGGCTGCTGCGCAGCGTCGACCGGGTCGGCCGCACCGCGGACGCCAAGGCCGGCTTCGCGGTGACCGACGAGGTCGACGCCTGGGTGACCGAGGCGCGCAAGGAGCTGCTCCGGGCCTACCGGGCCGAGCTCGACGCCGCGGACCGCCGCGAGCTGCTCGACGACCGGCTGCTCGAGGCCTTCGAGGTCGACCAGGCGTGCCGGGGCATCCTCGACGCGGTCGAGGGCGAGGAGCCGCTGCCCGGGCGGACCGCCGCCGTGCTCGCGGCGCTGCGCAACCGGTACCCGGCCCAGGACGGCTGACACGTCCCGGCCGTGACGGCACTGCTGTCATTGCCGTCATTGACAGCATCCGCCGCCGGACGTAGCTTGATCATGCGTCTGTGAACTCCGCAGTGAGGTGACCCATGGCCACGGTCAGCATTCGCGATCTCGACGACGGCGTCCGGGACCGCCTGCGCGTGCGTGCGGCCCGGAACGGGCGGTCCATGGAGGCGGAGATGCGAGAGATCCTCACGGCGGCGGTCACGGACGACGGTCCGCAGTACCCGGATTTCGTCTCGATGCTCATCGATGTGTTCCACGACGTCGGGGGGGTCCATCTCGAGATCCCGGCCCGCGAGGCGCACCCCGGCCCGGTCGAGTTCAGGTCGTGATCGTCCTCGACACGAACGTCGTGTCGGAGCTCATGGAGGCAGCGCCCGACCCGGCGGTGATCGACTGGCTCCGTCGACAGGGCAGGCCGGGGTTCGCCACGACGTCGGTGACCGTCGGCGAGGTGACGTACGGGATCGAGAACATGCCGGCCGGTCGCCGCCGCGAGACCAAGGCGCAGGCCGCGGCCCGGGTGTGGGCCGCGTTCCCGGGCGCGGTCCTGCCGTTCGACCGGGCGGCCGCGGAGGCCTATGGCGCGCTCATGGCGAAGCGTCGGCGGGCCGGTCGCCCGATCTCGACGCTGGACGCCCAGATCGCGGCGATCTGCCAGGTGCAGGGCGCGATCCTCGCGACGCGGAACACCAAGGACTTCGAAGGCCTCGGCCTGGACGTCGTCGACCCGTGGACGGCGGCCTGAGCGTCGCCGTCCCGGTGGGCGGCCGGCGGCCCGGAGCGGCTACCGGTCGGGTGTGCCGGTCCGGCCCGAGGGGCCCGGCGCCCGGGCTCAGGCCGTGGCGAGCGCCGCGGCCGACCGGCGGGTGACCCGGAGCACGAGCAGCGACCCGAGCAGGCACGCCGTCATGAGCCCGGCGAGCGGCAGCACGGTCGCGCCGCCGGCGAGACCGACGAGCGGGGCGAGCGCGCCGCCGACGGCGAACTGGAGCACGCCGAGCAGCGCGGAGGCCGCGCCGGCCCGCTCCGGGTGGGCGTTCATCGCGCGGCTCGAGGCGACCGGCATCGCCGCCCCGACGGAGAAGACGATGACGAAGAGCGGCACGACGACCCCGACGACGCCGAGGGCACCGGTGAGGCCGGCGACGAGCACGAGCACCGCGCCGAACAGCCCGAGGCCGACGGCCCGGGGCAGCATGACGGCGGCCGGCCACCGGTTCGCGAGCAGCCCGCTCACCTGGTTGCCGAGCACGAGGCCGACGGAGTTCACGCCGAAGAGCAGGCCGAACTGCCCGGGCGTGAGGTCGAAGACCTCGCGGAGCACGAACGACGAGCTCGACACGTAGATGAACAGTGCCGAGAACGTCAGCGACACCACGGCGGCCGCACCGACGAAGCCGCGGTCGAGCAGCAGCAGCTTGTAGCTGCCGAGCGCCCGTCGGACGCCGCTGCGCCGCCGGTCGGCCGGCAGGCTCTCGCGCAGGCCGACGAGGACGACGCCGGTGAGCAGCGCCCCGACGACACCGAGGACGACGAACAGGCCGCGCCACGACGTCCGCTCGAGGAGCAGGCCGCCGAGGGTCGGCGCGAGGATCGGGACGACGCCGACGACGAGCATGAGCTTGGAGAACGACCGCACGAGCTCCGGCCCGGAGACGAGGTCGCGGACGACGGCCCGCGCGACGACGACCCCGGCGGCGCCGGCGAGGCCCTGCGTGAAGCGCAGGGCGGTGAAGGTCGCGATCGACGGTGCGAGCGCGCACGCGAACGAGGCGAGCGCCCAGGCCCCGAGGCCGACGGCGATCGGCACCCGGCGGCCGACGGCGTCCGAGACCGGCCCGGCGACGAGCTGGCCGAGGGCGAGCCCGACGACGCAGGCGGTGAGGGTGAGCTGCACGGCGGCCTCGCTCGCGCCGAGCTCGCGGGCGAGCTCGGGGAAGGCCGGCAGGTACAGGTCGATGGAGAGCGGGCCGAGGGCGGTGGCCGCGCCGAGCACGAAGGTCTGGCGGGCGGTGAGACGTCGGGCGGCCTTGGGGTGGTGCATGTGCACGAGAGGTGGAGCCTTCCGTCGTACGGCGGGACCGTGGCCGGACGGTCCCTCGATGGCCTCGGCCGGTCACCGGGACCGGCCCGAGGAGGTCTGCGCGACGGTGGGACGACGGTGGCCCGACCGACGAGTGCGCCAACCGGGCGCCCGTGGGATTGCTTCCCCGATCAGTCGGCCTCGTGCGCCGGTGCCGCAGACCTGTTGTGCCGCAACGGGTCTTGATACGTGATCCTGGTCACGCCCAGGCGCGGTGGCTGCGGGCGGTCCAGTAGTCCTCGGGCTTGTCGGCGTACGACAGGGCCTCGTCGAGGATGCCGGGGTCGAGCGCCAGACCGGCCGCCGCGACGTTGCTCAGCAGCTGCTCGGGGTTCGCGGCGCCGGAGAGCACCCGCCACGCCCACGGCTGGGCGAGCGCGGCGGCCGTCGCGAACCGGTCGAGCGGCACCCCGACCCGGTCGGCGAGGCCCTGCAGCTGCGGGTTCGGGTGCGGGTCGGAGGGTGTGAGCCGGCCGTTCGCGACGGCCTCCTTGACGATGACGCGGCACCCGGCGTCCGCCGCCTCGGCGAGCGCGTCGCCGACCGAGGGCTCGAGGAGGTTCCACGTCGACTGGATCGAGGTGAAGAGCAGCTCGCCGTCGACGACGATCTCGAGCGCCCGCCGGATCGTGTCGCACTGCCGCGGGCCGGACGTCGAGATGCCGACCCGGACGCCGTCCGCCCGCAGCCCCGCGAGCGCGCGGTGCACGAGCCGGTCGTGCATGACGCCGGTGTCGAGCGTCGCCGAGTGCACGTGGTAGACCGAGAGCCGTTGCCCGAGAAGGCCCTTGGACTGGGTGACCTGCTCGGTGAACGCGGCGAGGCTGTGGTCCTTGACCTCGTGGACGGCGGCGTCCATCCGCCAGTCGCCGACGTACCGGTAGCCCCACTTCGAGCCGATCTCGACGTCCTCGGCCTCCGGCGGCCGGCGGGTGCCCCGGTCGCTGAGCCAGGCCGCGAGGAACTCCTCGGCCCCGCCGTACGAGCGCGCGACGTCGACGTACCGGATGCCCGCCTCGTAGGCCGCGTCGAGGACGAGCCAGGTGCGGTGCCGCAGCGCGTGGACGTCCCGCTCGCCGTTGAAGTCTCGGGCCCGCCCCGAGTTGATGTACGCCGGGCGTCCGACCGCCGCGAGGCCGATCCCCACCCGGACCGCACCGTCCGTCGCTCCGTCGCGCATGGGACGAGCGTTTCACGATCCGGTCACCCGGCGCAGCGCGGACGGCGTGGCGTGCGTCGCCCCGCCGGTCCGTGGACACCGCGCGCGACGGACGCGGGACCTTCCGCCGGGGGATCCCGGCCGGCGGACCGCCTAGCGTCGGCGCCTGGCAGGAGGGGGACGCCGTGCGGACGACGATGGACAGGGCGGCGACGAGGGCGGCGACGTGGGGGCTGTTCGTGGCCTGGCTCGTGCACGACCTCGAGGAGGTCGCGACGATGCGGGCCGACTCGCGACGGCTCCTGGCGAAGGTCCCGGACCGGGTGCCGCTCCCCGCGGGCTGGCGCGAGGGCGGCCTTCCGCAGCGGCACGTGAACGCCGCCGTGGTGCTCATGGGCACCACGGTCGTGGCCGCCGCGGCGCAGGGACACCGGACCGGCGGCCGTTCTGGGCTCTACCAGAGCGCGCTGCTCGCCTTCGGCGTCCACGGGTTCGGGCACATGGCGATCAGCGTGGCCGCCCGCCGGTACACGACCGGGGTGATCACCTCACCGACCGTCGTGATCCCGTTCTGGCTCTGGGCCCGGCGCCGCCTGCGGACGGCCGGGGTGCCGTCCACCGCGTCCCCGAAGGCGGCGGCGGCGGTCGTCCCGCTGCTGTGGACCACGCACGTCCTGGCGTACCTCCTCACACGCGGGCGCCCGGGGTCGCGCAGGGCTCCGCGCGACCCCGCGGGCTGAACCGCCCGGGTCCGCCTGTCGGTGGTGTGCGGCATGCTCTGCGCTGTCCGCGGTGGGGGCCGGTCCGGGCGCACCGGGCCGCCGTCGCTACGGAAGGCTGGCACCACCATGAGCAGCACCACCACGAACCAGACGAGCCGCACCTCCGTCGAGGAGCGCGTCGCCCTGCTCCTCGCCAAGGCCGAGTCGACGACGCCCGAGGAGGCCGAGGCGCTCACCGAGCACGCCGAGCGGCTCATGCTGCGGCACGGCATCGAGCAGGCCACGGTCGCCGCCGCGCGCCGCGGGCAGCAGGTGCGCCCGGAGGAGATCGTCGAGCAGCGGATCCCGTTCACGGGCGTCTACGGCCGGGCGCTCGTGACGCTCGGCAGCGCCGTCGCCGGCGAGTACGGCACGGTCCGCACCTACTACCTCCAGGTCCGCGGCGCGACGAGCACGACGCTCGTCCTCGTCGGGCACGAGTCGGACGTCCGCGCCGTCGAGACGCTCGTGACGTCGCTCGTGCTCCAGGGCCGGGTCGCGCTCGACCGATGGTGGCGCACGGTCAGGGAGCAGCCGGGCGCCCGACTGCTCTCGGGCAGCGAGCGGACGGCGCTACGCCGGGACTACCTCATCGGCTTCGGCCAGGGTGCGGCCGACCGGTTGCGGTCGACCCGCGAGGTCGTCCACGCGGAGGCCGAGCAGGCCGAGCCCGGCTCGACGCTCGCGCTCGTCGACCGCGGCCGAGCGGTCGACGCCTATCTCGCGGACCTCGGGCTGCGTCGCGGCCGCCGGATCCGGGTCGGTGGCGGCTACGACGTCGGCCGCCGTGACGGGCGGCGCGCGGACGTCGGGACGACGTCGGTCGCGGGGGCGAGACGGGCTCTCGGGCGCTGACCCTGCGGTCACCGCTTGACGGACTACTCCGTAAAGCGGGATAGTCGCCGCATGGTCACCCCGCAGATGCTCAAGGGCGTGCTGCCGATCGTCGTCCTGTGGTCGCTCGCCGACGACGACGCCTACGGCTACGCGATCCTCAAGAAGCTGCGGGACGCCGGGTTCACCGGGGTCGGGGACGCGTCGGTCTACGGGACGCTCCAGCGTCACCACGACGCGGGCTTCGTGACCTCGTACCTCGGCGACGGCGGCCAGGGCCCCGCCCGCCGCTACTACACGCTGACGCCGTCGGGGCGTCTGGCGCTCGAGAACGTACGTCACGACTGGCACGCGCTCGTCCGCGCCGTGAGCGCCGTCGTGCCCGCCGCGGAGGGGCAGATCGCATGAGCAGTACCCAGACCCAGCAGGCCCGCCAGTTCCTCGCGGCGGTCGAGGCGGCGTGCGCCGACCTCGACCCTGCCGAGCGGTCCCGGCTCGTCGGCGGGTTGGAGGAGCACCTGTCCGAGCTGTCGGCAGACGGTGTCGACCTCACCGCCGAGCTCGGCGACCCGGCCTCCTACGCGCGGGAGCTGAGGTCGGCGGCCGGGCTGCCGACGGGGTCGACGGTCGCCGTGCCGGCCGGCCTCCCCGCCGCCGGCCACGCGGGCGCGGCCGGTTCGGGTGCACCGTCTCCGGCGACGACGGGCGGACTCCCGTTCGGCCCGCCCGCGACGGCGCAGCCACCGAGGGCGGCGCAGCCGGGGCCGAGCACGAACAAGGTGCTGCTCGTCATCGGAGGCGTGCTCGCGTTCATCGCCGTCCTCGTCACTGCGGCGCTCGTGCTGGGCGGGGTGTTCTTCGCGGCCCGCAGCGACTCGGGTGTCGTGTCCGTGACCCCCGCCGCGCCGGCCCCGGTCGCGGTGACCGTGCCGGACCTCACCGGCCAGCCCGAGGCGCAGGCCAGTCAGCTGCTCGCCGAGGTCGGGCTGAGCGTCGTCGTCCAGACGGCCTCGTCGGCGGCCACCGCGGGAGAGGTCCTGCGGCAGGACCCGCCCGCAGGGGCGTCGGTGGAGCCCGGCTCGGTCGTCCGGCTCACGGTCTCGTCCGGGCCCTGAGCGCCGCCGCCGCGCCGGTCGGGTGAGACGAAGCGAGGCAGCTCGCCCCGCAGATCAGGTGCCCTCCACGCGGTACTCGTCCACGTACTCCCAGTTGCTCGAGGCGATCTGCAGCGTGTACTCGACGACACTGCACGTGGTGGAGTGCCAGGGCTGGCCCAGCCGGGGCTTGGAGGACACGGTCGGCCGCACGACGCCGTACGTCCAGAGCTCGTCCATCCAGCGGTCGACGCCAGGGCTGTTGCCTCCGTGGATCACGACGCGTTGCGTCTGTCCCGGCTCCAGGGTGCTCGGGCCCACTTCGACGACCGCGGGCTGGTCGGTGCCGGACTGCGTCGCGTACACGTAGGGCAACGAGAAGTAGCCGAGGACCAGCCTGGTCTGCTTCGCTCTGGGCGACCTGTTCGTGACGGTCCCGTTGGCGTAGAACCAGCCGTCCATCTCGACGTGCACGAAGATGTTCCAGGTGACCCCGCTGTCGCTGCACGTGACGCGGGCCTCGATCCCGTCGCCCTCGGAGGGTCTGTACTCGGCGAGCGGCACGGCGGCGGCCGGTGTGGCCCCGAGGGCCACCGACGCGACGACGGCGGCGACGGCCGCGACCATCCGGGTGCGCAGCCGGTGGAAGCGGGGACGGTTCTGGTGCACAGGACTCCTCGGCTGACGCCGGACCGCCGTGCGGCCCGCGGACAGGACGACGGGACGATAGGTCGGCCCGGTCACCGTGCGGTCACCGCCGGGTCACCTGCGTCAGGGCCGGCGCGCAGCCGGGAAGTCCGGTGACCGCTTCTCGAGGAACGCGGCGACACCCTCGGCGTACTCGGGGCTGGTCCACGAGGAGTGGTAGATCTCGCGGACGGTGTCGTCCTCGGCCAGATGTCCGGCGACGACCCGGTCGACCATCGCCTTGCCGCCGAGCAGCGAGACCTGCGCCCGCGACACGAGCACGGACGCGAGGGCTGAGGCCCGGTCGAGCACAGCACCGGGCGGCACGACCTCGTGGACGAGCCCGATCCGCAGCGCCGTCGGTGCGTCGAGCAGCTCGGCGGTGAGCAGGATCCAGCGCGCCCACGCCGGGCCCACGACCTCGACGAGGCGGGCGGTCGAGGGCAGCGCGTAGACGATGCCGAGCTTGGCCGGCGTGACGCCGAACCGGGAGTCCTCGGCGCAGACCCGGAGGTCGCACGCGAGGGCGACCTGGGTGCCGCCGCCGATCGCGAAGCCCTCCACGGCGGCGATCGTCGGCTTCGGGAAGTCGACGATCGCCTGCTCCCCCGCCTCGACCGCCTCGCCGTACGCCCGCGCCCCCTCGGGCTCGCCCCGCATCGTCCGGAACTCGCCGATGTCGGCACCAGCACTGAACGGCCCGCCCGCCGTCCCGCGCAGGACGACGACGCTCACCGCGTCGTCCGCGGCGAGCACCGGCATGAGCCGGGCCAGCGCGAGCCACATCGCGTACGAGATCGCGTTGTGCTTGTCGGGCCGGGTCAGCTCGACGGTCGCGACGCCGTCGGAGACCGTGACGGCGAGCTGCCCGGCAGCGTCGCCGATCGCGTCGGTGATCGCGCCGGTCAGGGCGTCGGTGATGCGTGCGTCCATGACGGCGATCCAACCAGCCGCGGCGGCGAGCGTGGCGAGGCGCGCGTCACGCCGTCCGGCCGTCGTCGTCCGGCACCGCACCCGCCCTGCAACCCCCGCGCAACGGGTGACAGGCCCGGGGTTCCGTGTTCTGCTGCCTTCATCCACCCGGCACGACTCAAGGGAGAGACGTGATCCGCAACGACTTCTACACGCCCGAGGTCCAGGGCGCGTACCAGCTGCACGGCCTCGGCGACTTCACGCTCGAGGAGGGCGGCACGATCCCCGACCTCCAGGTCGCCTACGCCACCTACGGCACGTTGAACGAGGACAAGAGCAACGCGATCCTCATCCCCACGTGGTTCAGCGGCACCCACCAGACCTGGGAGCTCGTCTACATCGGCGAGGGGCGCGCGCTCGACCCGACGAAGTACTTCATCGTCGTCGTCAACCAGATCGGCAACGGGCTGTCGACGTCCCCGCACAACACCGACGGCCCCGTCGCGATGTCGAGGTTCCCGAAGGTGCGGATCGGGGACGACGTCCGGGCCCAGGAGCAGCTGCTCCGCGAGGTCTTCGGCATCGAGCGGCTCGCGCTCGTCGTCGGCGGCTCGATGGGCGCGCAGCAGACCTACGAGTGGGCGGTGCGCTTCCCCGACAAGGTGCTGCGGGCCGCCCCGATCGCCGGCACCGCGCAGAACACCCCGCACGACTGGCTCTTCACCCAGACGCTGCTCGACGCGATCTCCTCGGACCCCGGCTTCAACGGCGGCGAGTACTCCTCGCACACCGACGTCGCCGACGGCCTCGCCCGGCACGCCGACATCTGGTGCGTCCTGGGCCTGTCGACCGAGTTCTGGAAGACCGAGTTCTGGCGGGGGATCACGCTCCCGCCGGACGTCTCGTTCTCGACGATGCACGAGTTCCGGGACAACTTCGTGCGCGGCGTCTTCCAGGCCATGGACCCCAACGCCCTGCTCGTCATGGGCTGGAAGTGGCAGCACGGGGACGTCGCCCGCAACACCGGCGGCGACCTCTCGGCGGCACTGGGCCGGATCACCGCGAAGACGTTCGTCCTGCCGATCGACGAGGACATGTTCTTCCCGGTCCGGGACTGCCGGGCCGAGCAGGAGCAGATCAAGGGCAGCGAGCTGCGGGTGCTCCCGAGCATCGCCGGCCACTTCGGCCTCTTCGGCTTCGAGCAGACCTACCTCGACGCGGTCGACTCTGCCCTCACCGACCTGCTGAACACAGAAGTCTGACCCACACCCGCCCCCCGCTCATGCTCGCGCCCCGTACCGTTCCCGGCCCCCGACGGCGCCGAGAACGGTTCACACCGTGAGCATGAGCGGGGTGGTGGGGGGGGTGACTACGTGCGGGCGGTGACGGCGGCGTCGGCGAACGACAGCGCGCGCTCGATGATGAGGTCGCGGTCGTGGTCGATCGTCGCCACGTGGTAGCTGCGCTCGAGCTCGACCACCTCGACGGGTCCGCCGAGCAGGCTCGTGAGGGCGGCGTGCGAACCGGGCGGGACGACGTGGTCCTGCAGGCTGTGGACGACGAGCGCGGGCGCGGTGATCGACGGCAGCGACGCCTTGAGCGGCACCATGCCCTCGCCGAACGAGATGAGTGACGCGATGGGCATCGACGAGTAGGCAAGCTCGACGACGTCCGGGTCGGCGACGTCGTTGCCGACGCCCTGCGCGAACCGCTCGCCGCTCGCGAGCACGGGGCGCAGCTGGTCGAGCAGCGGCGCGAAGTCGTCGGGCTCGACGGCGGCGTTGACGAGCACGAGGCCCGCGACGTCCGGGTGCTGCGCCCCGAGCCACGCCGCGAGCGCGCCACCCATCGACAGCCCGACGACGACCACGGCGTCGGTGCGGGCGGCGAGGTCGGTGTAGGCGGCGTCCGCGGCGGCGGTCCAGTCGGCCCAGACGTAGTTCGCCATGTCCTCGACGGTCGTGCCGTGGCCGGGCAGGCGGGGCATCTCGACGGTCCAGCCGGCCGCCGCGAACGCCTCCGCGACCGGTCGCATCGACATCGGGCTGCCGGTGAACCCGTGGACGACGAGCGCGCCGCGGCGGTCGCCCGCGTGCGACATCGGCTCGGCCCCGGGGAGCACGGGCGGGTGGTCGGTGCGGTCCTGGGTCTCGGTCATCGTCTCTCCCCGGTCGTCTCCGTCGACGTCTCCGCCGACCCTACTGAGGCGCCGGCGCCTCGGCGAGGGGTCGTAGGGTCCAGGGCATGAGCCACCCGCCGGACGCCGGGCCGGACGTCACGGCACCGGCCGCCGAGGTGCTCCCGCCGCGCGGTGCGACCGTCGTCCGGACGACCGGCCGGATGCTCCCCGTGCGCTCGGACGGCCGGGTGCTCCTGCTGCGCGGCTGGGACCCGGACACCCCCGACGACCCGTTCTGGTTCACGGTCGGCGGCGGCGTGGACGCGGGCGAGACGCACCGCGACGCCGCGGTCCGCGAGCTCTTCGAGGAGACCGGCATCGTCGTCGCCCCGGCGGACGTGACGCCCGAGCTCACCCGGTACGGCGTCGAGTTCTCCTGGGCCGGTCGGTGGATCGTCCAGGACCTCGTCTTCTTCGCGGTGCTCGTGCCGGACGACGCGACGACGTCCTTCGCCGGTCTCGACGGGGCCGAGCGGCAGAGCATCGACTCGGCGCAGTGGCTGACACCGGACGAGCTGGTCGCGACCGGGGAGGCCGGGGACGACGTCCGGATGGTCGAGGTGGTGCGGACGGCGGTGGCACGGGTGCTCGGCGACGTCGCCCGGTAGCGCGGCGGCGAGGCCCGCGAAGCCCGCGAGGTCCGGTCGCGCTGCGGTCCGCAGGACGTCCGGCGTCCGGGGCAACCTTCGGCGCTCTCCTGGAGCACTCAGGTGGTGCACAGCACCTGTGAGCCCCACGCAACGTCAGGAGACGTCCGTTGCCCCAGACACCTCTACCCCCGCGGCCGCCGGTCACGGTCCGCCGGCGCAGGACCGGACTGCGCACGCCACGGCGACGCATCGCCGTGGCGACGCTCGTCGTCGCCGCCCTCGGCGGCGCCGGCCTCACCGCCTGGTCGACCGCGGCCTCGGCCGCCATCACCGTGGACACCGACAGCTACTACGTCGTCGTCAACGCCAACAGCGGCAAGGCGCTGGACGTGTGGAACCGGTCGACCGCCAACGGCGGCGAGATCCGCCAGTACACGCGCACGGACGCGGCGAACCAGCAGTTCCGGTTCGTGAGCTCGGGGGGCGGGTACTACCGCCTGCAGAGCCGCCACTCGGGCAAGGTCCTCGACGTCATCGGGGCGTCCACCGCCGACGGCGCGGGCGTCCAGCAGTACACGGACTACAACGTCAACAACCAGCAGTGGAGCCTCACGGGGCTGGACAACAACTCGGTCCGGTTCATCAGCCGCAACTCGAACAAGGCGCTCGAGGTCTACAACTGGTCGACCGCGGACGGCGGCACCGTCGTCCAGTACACCGACCGGGCGACCGCCAACCAGCAGTGGCGGCTGGTCCGGGTGGGTGCCGCGCCCACGCCCGGCAGCACCTCGACACCGCAGCCCACCACCACGCAGCCCACCGGTACGCCGCAGCCCACCGCCACCTCCACCGCGGGAGGCTCCGCGCCCGGCACCACGCTGGCCGCAGCGGCCGCGCGGTCGGGCCGGTACTTCGGTACGGCGATCGCCGCGGGCAGGCTCAACGACGGCACGTACACCTCGATCGCGAACCGTGAGTTCAGCATGATCACGGCCGAGAACGAGATGAAGATGGACGCCACCGAGCCGAACCAGAACCAGT
>NZ_MWLL01000095.1 GCF_002198675.1 Kineosporia sp. R_H_3
GTCACGGCCCGGGCGGCGGCCGGGCCGCCGTCCCCGCCGCCGCCCGGGCCGTGACGAAGCCGAAGACCCGGTGGGTCGGCACCGGGACGAAGGCGAGCTGCACCTCGGCGGCCGTCGTCCGGGCCGTCGCCGCGGGCGGCGTCATCGGCTTCCGCTGCGGCCCCGACCCGGTGACGATCGTGCTCACCGCGACGGCGAAGGTCCGCAACACGAGCCCGCTCGTCGTCCTCGACGGCGGCGGCCTCGTGACCCTCTCCGGCGGCGGCAAGCGCCGGATCCTCTACATGAACACGTGCGACGAGAAGCAGGTCTGGACGACCTCGCACTGCCAGGACCAGGCCACCCCGCAGCTCGTCGTCCAGAACCTCACGTTCGCGGACGGCAACGCGACGGGGCAGCACGAGGAGGGCGGCGGGGGCGGCGCGGTCCTCGTCCGCGGCGGCCGGTTCCGGGTCGTCTCCTCGCGGTTCGTCCGCAACCGGTGCGACAGCGGCGGCCAGGACCTCGGCGGCGCCGCGCTGCGGGTGCTCGACCAGTACCGCGACGAGCCGGTCTACGTCGTGAGCAGCACCTTCGGCGGCCGGGCCGGCCAGGGCGGCAGCTGCTCCAACGGCGGCGCCCTGAGCAGCATCGGGGTGTCGTGGACCGTGCTCAACAGCGTGCTCTCGTACAACTCGGCCGTCGGCCGGGGCGCGAACCCGGCCCGCTCCGGCACGGTCGGCGGCGGCAGCGGCGGCGCGATCTACAACGACGGCAACGCGATGACGCTCCGCCTGGAGGGCACCGTCGTCGAGCACAACTCGGCGCGCGAGGGCGGCGGGGCGGTCTTCTTCGTGAGCAACGACCGCACCGGCACGCTGCGGATCACCCGGTCCACGCTGCGGTCCAACCCGAGCCGCGGCTTCGCGACCGCCGGCTACCCGGGGATCTTCTTCCTCGGCAGGGGCTCGCCGCAGGTCAGCGGCTCGACGCTGCGGTAGCCGAGGGCCCCGCGGTCACCCGAGCGGGGTCGCCCGGACGAGCGCGTCGATCTCGGCACGGCTCGCCTTGCCGACGAACATCGTCGTCACCTCGCCGTCGCGCAGGACGTACCCGGTGAGCTGACGGTCCGGCCGGGCCCGGACGACGAACGTGCGCCCGTCGACGGTCGCCGTGCCCTGCTCACCGCCGTCGATGACCTGCACGCCCTCCCACTTCTTCGTCGCCTCGCGACCCTGGACGAGGCTGACCCACGAGCCCTTCGGCGTGGAGTAGTTGACCCGCCAGGTCTGGACGCCGTCCACACCGGCCTCCGCGGAGGTGCTCGTCGCCGTCCAGCCAGGCCCCGGGGTCGGGACGGCCGGGGCGAACCCGAGCTGCTCCTGCAGACCGCTCGCCGCCTGGGCGACGTCGACCGCGGGCTGCGGGATGCCGGACTGCCGGGGCACGAGCGCCCACAGCCCCAGTGCGAAGCCGCCGACGACGAGCATCGTCAGGACGATGCCGCTGACCGACTGCCGCCGGGGCGGCCGCCGGACACCGGCGGACGGCGCGGCGCTCTGCTCGGGCTCGGTGGAGGTCACGGACCCATCGTCGCGCGTCGGGCCGGGCCGCCGCCAACCGGGCACGGCCGCCCCGCCACGGATGTCCCCGGACCGGCCCAGCCCCTAGGCTCGGCTCGGCGGTGGCGAGGACGAGCTGGAGGAACCGGGCGTGGCGAAGGTGCTGGTCGTGGGCGAGGCGCTCGTCGACATCGTGCAGCGGGCGGACGGCAGCGGTGCGGACCACCCGGGCGGCAGCCCGGCGAACGTCGCGCTGGGGCTGGCCCGGCTCGGCCGGGACGCCTCGCTGCTGACCCGGATCGGGACCGACGCCCACGGCCGCGCGATCCGCGAGCACCTCGAGGCGTCCGGGGTCCACCTCGTCGACGGCACCGTCGTCGACGCCCCCACCTCGACGGCCACCGCCCTCGTCGACGCCCAGGGCGTCGCGACCTACCACTTCGACATCGACTGGCGGCTCGACACCGTCCCGGACGTCACCCGCTACGACGCGCTCCACACCGGCTCGATCGCCGCCATCCTCCAGCCCGGCGGGGACGCCGTCCTGCGCCTCGTCGAGCAGGCCTCGGGGCGGGTCGTCGTCACGTACGACCCGAACGCGCGGCCGACCCTCATGGGCGACCCGGTCGCGACCCGCGAGCGGATGGAGCGGATCGTCGCCCTCGCCGACGTCGTCAAGGTCAGCGACGAGGACCTCGCCTGGCTCGCGCCGGGCGAGGACCCGGTGGACGTCGCCGCCGCCTGGCAGGCGACCGGCCCCGGCATCGTCGTCGTCACCCGCGGCGGCGAGGGCGCGGTCGCCGTGCAGGCCACCGGCCGGGTCGAGGTGCTCGCGCCGAGGATCGACGTCGTCGACACCGTCGGTGCCGGCGACTCCTTCATGTCGGCGCTCGTCGACCACCTCGACGGCGCCGGCCTGCTCGGCACCGGCACCCGCGCGGCGATCGCGGCGATGCCGACGGAGCAGGTCGAGGCGATGCTCCGCCACGCCGTCCGGGTCGCCGCCGTCACGTGCAGCCGCGCGGGCGCCAACCCGCCGACCCGCGCCGAGCTCGACGCCTGACGGCGCGGGTCACGCCCCTCACACCGCGGCGGCCTTCTCCTTCGCCCGCTCGTCGGACAGCCGGGCCCGCTCGAGAGCCTGCTTGCGCTCCTCCTCGTTCTCGGTGTCGATCCGCCGCGCCTCGTCCTCGTCCCGGGTGATCGTCGTACCCGTCTCGGGGTCGAACAGGTGCAGCCGGGCCGGGTCGAACCACAGCTGCGCGCGGTCGCCGTCCCGGATCCGGCTCTTCGCGTCGAGCGCGACGACGATCTGGGTGCGCATGCCCTCGCCGTCGAGGTCCCGGTCGAGCTCCTCGAGCTGCTTGGCGACGGCGGCGTCCGGCTCGTACGGCACGTAGGCGTACAGCTCGTTGCCGAGCCACTCGGTGACGTCGACGTCGACCTCGATGACGACGCCGGCGTCCCGCCGGTGCGGCTCGAGCACGGAGGCGTCCTCGAAGTGCTCGGGCCGGAAGCCCGCGATGACGAGCTCCTTGCCCTCGACGAGCCTGGCGAGGTCCGGCGTCATGGGGATGCTGCCGAAGGGCAGCGACAGCCGGTCGCCGTCGACGCGGGCCGGGAGGAAGTTCATCGGCGGCGAGCCGATGAAGCCGGCGACGAAGAGGTTCACCGGCTGCTCGTACAGCTCGCGCGGGCTCGCGCACTGCTGCAGCACGCCCTTCTTGAGGACGGCGACCCGGTCGCCGAGCGTCATCGCCTCGGTCTGGTCGTGGGTCACGTAGATCGTCGTCGTGCCCAGTCGCCGCTGGATCCGGGCGATCTCGGTGCGCATCTGGCCGCGGAGCTTGGCGTCGAGGTTGCTCAGCGGCTCGTCGAAGAGGAAGGCGTCGGCGTCCCGGACCAGGGCCCGGCCCATCGCGACGCGCTGCCGCTGCCCGCCGGAGAGGTTCGCCGGCTTGCGCTGCAGGTGCTCGCGCAGCTCGAGGAGGTCGGCGGCGCGGTTGACCCGCTCGTCGATCTCGGCGTCCGAGAACTTCCCCTTGGTGAGCCGCAGCGGGAACGCGATGTTCTCGAACACCGACAGGTGCGGGTAGAGCGCGTAGTTCTGGAAGACCATCGCGAGGTTGCGGTCGCGGGGCGCCTTGTCGTTGACCCGCTGGCCGTTGATGAGCAGCTCGCCGGACGTGATGTCCTCGAGGCCGACGACCATCCGCAGCAGGGTCGACTTCCCGCAGCCGGACGGGCCGACGAGGATGATGAACTCCCCGTCGCGGATGTCGATGCTCACGTCGTTGACGGCCGGGAAGCCGTCGCCGTACTTCTTGACGATGTTCTGGAGCTTGATCTCGGACATGTGCTGGACTCCAAGGGTCGGCGGGCGGAGGGGCGTGCCGGGCGTCAGCCCTTGACGGCCCCGTTCGTCAGGCCGGCGACGATGCGCCGCTGGAAGAGCAGGACGAGGACGACGACGGGGATCGTCACGATGACCGCGGCGGCCGCGATCGGCCCGTTCGGCGCCTCGAACTGCGAGGCCCCGGAGAACAGGCCGAGCGCGGCGGGCACCGGCCTGGACGCCTCGGTCGAGGTGAGCGAGATCCCGTAGACGAAGTCGTTCCAGGCGATGAAGAACGCGATGATCGCCGTCGTGAAGACCCCGGGGGCGGCGAGCGGCACGATGACCTTGCGGAAGGCCTGCCAGCTCGTCGCGCCGTCGACCTGGGCCGCCTGCTCCATCTCCCACGGGATCTCCCGGAAGAACGCCGAGAGGGTCCAGATCGAGATCGGCAGGGTGAGCGACAGGTACGGGATGATGAGGCCCGGCCACGTGTCGTAGAGCCCGATCTGGCGCCACAGGTTGAACAGCGGCGTGACGATCGAGATGACCGGGAAGATCGCCACCCCGAGCGCCGTCGACAGGATGACCTTCTTGCCCGGGAAGTCGAGCCGGGCGATCGCGTACGCCGCGAACATCGCCAGGACGCACGAGATCGCGGTGGCGATGAGGCAGATCCCGAACGAGTTGCGCAGCGCCGGGAGGAACAGGTCGCTCGCGCTGCCGGTGAGGATCAGCTCGTAGTTCGTCCACGAGAGCTTCGTCGGGAGGAACTGCTGGTTCGCGATGTCCGCCGGGGCCTTGAGCGACAGCGAGACGATCCACGCGACCGGGAACAGCGCGTAGACGACGATCCCGATGCCGCCGAGGATCCAGAGGTTCCTCTCCTTGCGGGACATCACCCCTCCCCCCGGGCCGACGCGAGGTCGACCTTGAAGCCCTTGATGAACAAGGCGCAGATGAGCACGACGCAGACGAACAGCAGCACGGAGACGGCCGACCCGAGGCCGATCTCGAGCCGCGCGATCGTCTGCCGGTAGGCGAGGAACGACACCGTCTCGGTGTTGTTCGCCCCGCCGGTCATGATGAAGATCGAGTCGAAGACCCGGAACGCGTCGAGGCTGCGGAACAGGAGGGCGACCATGATGGCCGCCTTCATGTTCGGGATCGTCACCCGGCGCATCCGCTGCCACCACGTCGCGCCGTCCACCTTCGCCGCCTCCTGGAGCACCTCCGGGACCTGCGCGAGGCCCGCGAGCAGCAGGAGCGAGATGAACGGCGTCGTCTTCCAGATCTCGGCGATGCAGACGACGAAGAGCGACTTCCACGTGCCGCCGAACCAGTCGGTGTCGGCGCTGATCCCGGGCAGCCAGCCGAGCCAGGAGTTGACGAAGCCGGAGTCGAGCGAGAACGCGTACTGCCAGGCGAACGCCGACACGACGGTGATGACGGCGTACGGGATGAGGATCGCGGCCCGGATCACCGGCCGGATCGCCGAGAGCGCCTTCATCATGACGAGCGCGAGCGCGAACCCGAGGACGAGCTCGACCGCGACCGTGACCACGGTGATGAGCAGCGTCACCGCGAGCGAGGTCCACCAGATCCGGTCGGTGAGGATGACGGAGTAGTTCGACAGCCCGGTGAACGACTTGTTCTCCGGGTCGGTGAGGCGGAAGTCGAAGAGCGAGTCGTAGACCGCCTGCAGGATCGGGTACGCGGTCACGAGGAGCATGACCGCGAACGCCGGCCCCGCGAGCATCCAGCCGAGCTTGCGCTCGGCCCGCGACCGGTCGCTGATCCCGGCCCGACGGCCCCGCGCCGGTGCCGGCCGGGTCTTCTCCCCCGGCGGGAGCGTCGTCGTGCTCACAGCAGCTCCTTCTTCTGCAGGACGGCGGTGATGAGGTCGGTGGCCTCACGCCCGGTGCGCTGCGGGTCGACGGACGACGGCGGGTGGTACTCGCGCTGCAGGCCCTCGGAGACCTCGCTGTAGTACGGCGTCTGCGGGCGCGGGACGGCCAGCCGCAGGGACTCGAGGATCACCGGCGCCATCGGAAACTCCTTCACCACCTCGGGGTCGGTGTAGACCGACTCCTTGGCGGCAGGGTTGCCGTTCGACACGAAGTAGTACGCCTGGTTCTCCGGGCTGACGATGCACTCGGTCGCCGCGAGCGCGAGGTCCGTGTGCGCGCTGAAGGCGCCGACGCCCAGGTTGATGCCGCCGTACGGCGGGTGGCTCTCCTGGTCGGCCGTGACCCGCGGGTAGAGCGCCCAGCCGTAGTCCTGCGGGACGGCGGCGTCCAGGGTGCCGCCCTCGACGCCGGACTGCGCGCGCGGCCAGACGAACGGCCAGTTGACCATGAACCCGGCGTCCGGCCCCTCGAACGCGTTGACGTTCGCGTCCTCACCCGCGGTGGACAGGGCCGGGCCGCCGACCCCGGAGTCCGCCACCTCCTTCATGACCTGGGCGGCCGCGACGCCCGCCTGGCTCACGAGGCCCAGCTCGATGTCCTCCGGCTTCCTCGCGTCGCTGTTCTCGATGATCGAACCGCCGGCGGAGGCGACGAGCGCGTTGACCCACACGGTGAGCGCCTCGGCCCGGATGCCCTGCACGCCGAGCTGCTTGCCCTGGCTCTCGGCCGCACGGACGAGCTGGTCCCAGGTCACCGGCTTGGTCATGTCGAGCCCGGCCGCCTCGGCGACGGACTTGCGGTACCAGAGCAGCTGGGTGTTGGCCCAGAACGGGACCGTGACGAGCTCGTCGCGCCACGTCGCGCCCTTGAGGGCGCTGTCGACGACGCCCTCGGAGACCCGCCCGGCCACGTCCTGAGGGATCGGCGCGAGGAAGCCGGCCTCGGCGAACTCGGGGATGTACGGCGGGTCGAGGCTCATGATGTCGATCGAGGAGTCGTTGGCCGCGAGCCTGCGGATCAGCTGCTGGCGCTGCTCGGACGACTCGCGCGGCAGCAGCGCCGTCCGGATCGTGTACCTGCCCTGCGCGGCGTCGGTGCATCGCTTCGCGATCTCCGCCTGGCCGCCCGAGTCGGGGTTGATGTACCAGGTCAGCGACGGCGGCCCTCCCGAGCCGCTGCTGCACGCGGTGAGCGCCCCGGCAGCGAGCGCGGCGCCGAGCACGGCGCGCAGGACGCGCCGGCGTGGTCGGGTCGTGGACATCCCGCCTCCTCCCGAGGCCCGACGGCGGTGTCGGGTCCTTCCACGGGCGCGCGCGAGACCATGGTCCGGTTCGCCGCTTACGCCGTGAAGGTGATGATTGGCGGCATCCGGCCGACGCGCACGCCGAGGCGTCCGCCCAGGGGCGGGAGGGTCGTCCTGGGGTCGAGTGTCAGTGCTCGGTCGGGGCGGGGCCCGTCGAGCCGCGCAGCACGAGGCGGACCGGGTGCAGGCACACCTCGTCGTCGGGCGCGTCCGGGTCGGCCGTCCGCTCGAGCCGGGAGACCACCCAGCGCGCCGCTGCGGCACCCTGCGCGACGACCGGCTGCGCGATGGTCGTGACGTCGAAGACGTCCGACAGCTCGTGGTCGTCGACCCCGACCAGGGAGACGTCCTCGGGCACCCGCAACCCGCTGCGCCGCAACGCCTTCAGCGCCCCGAAGGCCATCTCGTCGGACTGGCAGAACACCCCGGTCGGGCGACCGCCCTTCTGCGAGAGCAGCGCCGTCATCGCGAGCTCGCCGCCGGCCGCCGTGAACCGGCCGTCGACCTCCCACTCGGGGCGGACGGTGAGCCCGGCCTCGGCCATGGCCGCCCGGAAACCGCCGGTCCGCAGGCCCGGGACGCTGAACCGCTCCGGTCCGTGCAGGTCGCCACCGATCGAGGCGATCCTCGTGTGCCCGAGGTTGACGAGGTGCTGGACGGCGAGCCGGGCGGTCGCGTCGTTGTCGACGAACTCGCCGTGCAGGCCCTTGATCGGCTCCGCGACGGCCGCCAGCGGCAGCCCGAGGCCGCGCAGGATGTCCCGCTCGTGGTCCTCCAGCGGCAGCGCGACGACGAGGATCGCGTCGACCCGGCGGCGTACCGGCAGCGACTCGAAGAAGTCCGCACGGCGCTGGGCGTCGGAGACGACGTGCAGGACCAGGTCGTAGCCGTGGTCGCGCAGCGCCTCCTCGATGCCGCGGATCACCTCGGCGAAGAACCAGCGCCCGGCGTAGGGCAGGACGACCCCGACCGAGCGGACCCGGCCCGTGACGAGACCGGAGGCGAGCGGCGACGCCGCGTACTGGAGCTCCTGGGCGGCGCGGAGCACCCGGTCCCGGGTCGCCTTGGAGACGTTCGGCATGTCCCGCAGGGCCCGCGAGACGGTCGCGACGGAGACACCGGCACGCTGCGCGACGTCGACGATGCTGGCCCGGGAGGCAGCAGCGCCGGTCGGGGCCTCGGTCACCATCGCCTCCGCAAGCTCGCCGCCGCGGAGGGACCCCGCGGCGGCGTTCACCGTGCCATGCCCGGGTGGTACGTGACAAGCGCTTGCACCCGCCGACCGGGACGGGCCCCTCCGGCGGAAGCGCTCCCAGCATCCGTGCACGTCACGCGCGTGGTCCTTCGGCGGCAAGCGGTTCCACCCCTACGATGGCCGCCGACCCGGATCCGAAGGAGGGCGCGGTGGCCAGCACGCTCGAGGAGGTCCTCCGCCAGGCCCGGGAGGCCCTCGCCGACCTGCCGGCCGAGCGGGCGGACGACGTGGCGCTGCGGCTCGAGCGCTGGGGCCCGGACCTGCTCCAGGGGCTCGCCGTCTACGGCGACGACGCCCCCCTCGCCGAGGTCGTCCGGCTCGTCACCGCGGCCGCCCGCACCCGCCGTCCGGCCCTCGCCGCGCTCGACAAGCGGCGGCTGCTGCGCCCGGACTGGTTCGGCGCCCCCGACCAGGTCGGCTACGTCTGCTACGCCGACCGGTTCGCCGGCACCCTGCGCGGGGTCGGCGAGAAGCTCGGCTACCTGCGCGAGCTCGGGGTCACCTACCTGCACCTCATGCCCCTCCTGGAGCCCCGCGAGGGCCCCGACGACGGCGGCTACGCCGTCCGCGACTACCGCACGGTACGACCGGACCTCGGCACCCTGGCCGACCTCGGGCGCCTCGCCGACTCCCTCCACGCGCACGGCATGACGCTCACGCTCGACCTCGTGCTCAACCACGTCGCGCGCGAGCACGACTGGGCGCAGGCGGCGCTGCGGGGCGAGGAGCCGTACCGCTCGTACTTCCTCATGTACCCCGACCGGACGGCGCCCGACGCCTACGAGCGGACGCTGCCGGAGGTCTTCCCGGACTTCGCGCCCGGCAGCTTCACGTGGGTGCCGGAGGCGGTCCGGCCGGCGGCCTGGGGACCCGGCCCGGACGCCGGCAGCACCGGCGACGCCGGTCGCGGCGCCTGGGTGTGGACGACGTTCAACGACTTCCAGTGGGACCTCGACTGGTCGAACCCTGCGGTCTTCTGCGAGCTGCTCTCGGTGATCCTCGACCTCGCGAACGTCGGGGTCGACGTCTTCCGCCTCGACGCGATCGCCTTCCTGTGGAAGCGGCTCGGCACGACGTGCCAGGGCGAGCCGGAGGTGCACCAGGTCGTCCAGGCGCTGCGGGCGGCGACCCGGGTCGCGGCCCCGGCGGTGATCTTCAAGGCGGAGGCGATCGTCGCCCCGGAGGACCTGCCCGCCTACCTCGGCACCGGCCGGCACGCCGGCAAGGTCTGCGACCTCGCGTACCACAACAGCCTCATGGTCCAGCTCTGGTCGGCGGTCGCGACCGGCCGGGCCGACCTCGCCCGGCGCGCGCTCGCCGTCCCGCCGCCCAAGCCCGTGACGACGTCCTGGGGCACGTACGTGCGCTGCCACGACGACATCGGCTGGGCGATCAGCGACACCGACGCCGGCGCCCTGGGGCTGTCCGGGTACGCGCACCGGCGCTTCCTCGCGGAGTTCTTCACCGGCGCCTTCCCCGGCTCGTTCGCCCGCGGCGAGCAGTTCCAGGCGAACCCGGCGACGGGTGACGCCCGGATCAGCGGCACCCTCGCGAGCCTGGCCGGCCTCGAGGCCGCGCTCGAGACGGCGGCGGCCACCGGGCGCACCGACGACGTCGACCTCGCGCTCGGGCGGATCTTCCTGCTGCACGCGGTCGCCTACGGCTACGGCGGGATCCCGCTGCTCTACATGGGTGACGAGCTGGGCCTGCGCAACGACCGGTCCTACCTCGACGACCCGCGGCTGGCCGCCGACAACCGCTGGCTGCACCGGCCGTGGATGGACTGGACGGCCGCCGAGCGGCGGCACGACCCGGCCACCGTCGAGGGCCGGGTGTTCGCGGGGCTGCGGCACCTCGCGCGGGTCCGGGCCGGGCTGCCGGCGCTGCACGCCGCCGTCGAGAGCGAGCCGGTCGACCTCGGCAACGGTGCCGTCCTCGCGCTGCGCCGCCGGCACCCGGCGGGCGCCTTCCTCGGCCTCTACAACGTCTCGCCCGCCTGGCAGCGGGTCTCGGGCGTGGACGTGGCCCGGCTCGGCGTCCCGCGGCCGTGGGAGAACCTGTCGTCGTTCGCACCGCGCCTGGAGGACGGCGAGCTCGCGCTGCCGCCGTACGCGGCCTGGTGGCTCACCCGCTCCCCCGGCTGAGCGGCGGACCTCACAGCGGGGCGGCGCCCCGCGGCGAACGGGCACGGTTAGGCTCGATGCCGCCCGACGACGCGCCCCGAGGAGCCCGACTGCCATGGCGGAGTTCGACTACAGCGAGATGCTGCCGACCGGTCCGGACGAGACGCCGTACCGGCTCCTCACGACGGACGGCGTCCGCACCGTCGAGGCGGCGGGCCGCACGTTCCTCGAGGTCGACCCCGAGGCGCTGCGGCTGCTCACCGACACCGCCATGCACGACATCGCGCACTACCTGCGGCCCGCGCACCTGGCCCAGCTGCGGCGGATCCTCGACGACCCGGAGGCGTCGCCGAACGACCGGTTCGTCGCCCTGGACCTGCTGAAGAACGCGAACGTCGCCGCGGGCGGCGTGCTGCCGATGTGCCAGGACACCGGCACCGCGATCGTCATGGGCAAGCGCGGCACCCAGGTGCTGCCGACCCCGGGCGCGGTCACCGACGAGGAGGCGGTGAGCCGCGGCGTCTACGACGCCTACACCCGGCTCAACCTGCGGTACTCGCAGATGGCGCCGATCACCATGTGGGAGGAGCGCAACACCGGCTCGAACCTGCCCGCGCAGGTCGAGCTCTACGCCGACACCGCCCCCGGGCACGAGACGACGTACAAGCTCCTGTTCATGGCCAAGGGCGGCGGTTCGGCGAACAAGTCGTACCTCTACCAGGAGACCAAGGCCGTCCTGAACCCCGAGTCGATGATGCGCTTCCTCGACGAGAAGCTGCGCTCGCTCGGCACCGCCGCCTGCCCGCCGTACCACCTGGCGATCGTCGTCGGCGGCACGAGCGCCGAGCTCGCCCTGAAGACCGCGAAGTACGCCAGCGCCAAGTACCTCGACGGGCTGCCGACGTCCGGCTCGCCGTCCGGGCACGCGTTCCGCGACCTCGACCTCGAGCTCCAGGTGCTCGACCTCACCCGCCGGTTCGGGATCGGTGCCCAGTTCGGCGGCAAGTACTTCTGCCACGACGTACGCGTCGTCCGGCTCCCCCGGCACGGGGCCTCGCTGCCGGTCGCGATCGCCGTCTCCTGCTCGGCCGACCGGCAGGCCCTCGGGAAGATCACGGCCGAGGGCGTCTTCCTCGAGCAGCTCGAGACCGACCCGGCGCAGTTCCTGCCCGAGACGACGGACGAGCACCTCGACGACGACGTGGTCCGGATCGACCTCAACCGGCCGATGAGCGAGATCCGCGCCGAGCTGACGAAGTACCCGGTGAAGACGCGGCTGTCGCTGACCGGCCCGCTCGTCGTCGCCCGCGACATCGCGCACGCGAAGATCAAGGAGCGCCTCGACGCGGGCGAGCCGATGCCGCAGTACCTGCGCGACCACGCCGTCTACTACGCGGGCCCGGCGAAGACCCCCGAGGGCTACGCGTCCGGCTCGTTCGGCCCGACGACCGCCGGCCGGATGGACTCCTACGTCGAGCAGTTCCAGGCCGCGGGCGGCTCCTACGTCATGCTCGCCAAGGGCAACCGGAGCAAGGCCGTCACCGACGCGTGCGCGAGCCACGGCGGCTTCTACCTGGGTTCGATCGGCGGCCCCGCCGCCCGCCTCGCGCAGGACTGCATCAAGCACGTCGAGGTGCTCGAGTACGCCGAGCTCGGCATGGAGGCGGTCTGGAAGATCGACGTCGAGGACTTCCCCGCGTTCGTCGTCGTCGACGACAAGGGCAACGACTTCTTCGCCGACGTCACGAAGCCGACGGCCATGACGATCCAGCGGCGGCCGGGGCTGTAGGGGCGTCGTCCTGGCCCCGCCGGCGACCCTGGGCGACGCCGCGCTCAACCGTGCCCTGCTGGCCCGCCAGCTGCTGCTCGAGCGGGTCGACGGCGACGTCGTCGGCACCGTCGAGCACCTCGTCGGCCTGCAGGCGCAGGAGCCGCTGGAGCCCTACGTCGGTCTGTGGTCCCGGCTCGCCCGGTTCCGCCCCGGGCAGCTCGCGGCTGCGCTCGAGCAGCGGCACGTCGTCCGGACCCTGCTCATGCGCCGGACCGTCCACCTCGTGAGCGCGGCCGACTGCCTCGCCCTGCGCTCCCTGCACCAGCCGATGCTCGACGGCCGGATGCAGGCGGTGCTCCGCCGCCGTCTCGAAGGGGTCGACCTCCTGGCGCTCGCGGCCGCGGCGTGGCCGCTGCTCCACCGCGAGCCGCAGCGGCTGCCGGACGTCGCCCGGGCCGTCGGCGGGCGCTGGCCGCAGGCGGCGGTCCGGGATCTCGCCGACGCCCTCGGCGTCCTCCTGCCGCTGGTCCAGACCCCGCCCCGGGGGATGTGGGGCCACCGGTCCGCGCCGGCGCTGAACACCACCGTCGAGGCGTGGCTCGGCCGGCCGGTCGACCCGGAGCCGGCGGACGCGGGCGCTCTCGTGCTCCGCTACCTCGCGGCGTACGGACCGGCGACGAGCGCCGACGTGCGGGCGTGGTCCGGCCTCACCGGGCCGCCCGCCGTCCTCGCCCGGCTGGCCCCGCAGCTCGAGGTGCTCCGCGACGAGCACGGCCGCCGCCTGCTCGACGTGCCCGGTCTGCCGCGGCCCGACCCCGACACCCCGGCACCGGTCCGGTTCCTCCCGGCGTTCGACAACCTCGTGCTGGGGTTCCAGCATCGCGAGCGGGTCGTGGACGCCGGGTTCCGGCACCTCAGCGTCGGAGGCGCCCGGTTCGTGCTCGTCGACGGCCGCGTCGCCGGGACCTGGTCGACCGGGCCGGCCACCGACGGCGGGGTCCGTGTCCACGTCTCGCCGCTGCGCCGGCTCAGCGCCCCGGAGACGTCCGAGGTGGCGACCGAGGGGTACCGGCTCGCGAGCTTCCTCGGCGACGGGGCCGGGGGTGACGTCGTCGTCGCGGCGCCCGGCGCCTGACCGGCACCGCAGGGGTGAAGGCCGCGCCACGGTTTGCCGATGACCAGTGCGTGCTGCCCTCGATCAACACGCTCGTCAGGGTCGCCGTCGGGCACAGCGAGGACCCGGCGGACGGCCTGCGGGCCTGCGACGTGCCCTCGCGCGTCGAGGACGTCCAGGTCGTGCCCGGCGCACCGGCCGACGGCCCGCGGCGGGTGCTCGTCGCGACGCCGCGCTTCCCCGGCGACAGCGAGGAGCCCGGCGCCGGGACCGCCTGCACGCTGACCTGGACGCTGCCCGACGGCGTCGTCGAGCTGCCGGTGGCCTACGACTCCTCGACCGTGTGGAACGCGGAGCCGGCCGTGCTGCGGCTGTGGTGGCTCGCGGTCACCGGCGAGCCGGTCCGGATCCAGCGCCGGGAGTACTTCCGGTGCCCGATCGCCCTGCCGGTGACGCTCGCGCCGGGGCTCACCGGCCGGACGACGGACCTCGGCGAGGGCGGCCTGCGCTGCCTGCTCCTCGGCGACCCGCTCGGCGCCGGCGCGACCGTCGAGAGCCGGCTCGACCTGCCGGACGGCAGCACGTTGACCGTCTCCGGCACCGTGCTGCGCTCCGACCAGGCGCTGCGGGCCCCCGACCACGCCGACACCGTCGTCCGCTTCGACGACCCCGAGGCGGCCGGCGACGAGGTGCGCCGCGTCATCTTCGCCGAGCAGCTCCGGCTGCGGCGGCTCGGGCTGGACTGACCCCGGCCGCCGTCGCCGTCAGCGGACGAACGGCCAGACCGCCGCGACGACCCCGACCACCGCGAGCAGCCCGAGGTACCCGATGACGAGCCGGGTGTCGCGCAGGAAGCACTTGCTCCGGGTGAGCCCGGCCCGGCGGGCGCGGACGTAGCCGGCCAGGCCGAGGCCCGCGAAGACCACGAGCGCGACCGGGCCGACGAGCCACGTGATGAGCGAGACCGTCGCGAAGATGCACAGCCGCAACGGGTCGAACGGCGGCACCTGCTCCGGCGGGACGTAGCGGTACTCCTGGTCCGCTCCGCCGGCCGCCCCGGGCATGCTCGTCACGACAGCACCTCCACGTCCTCGACCCGCAGGTCGGCCCGCGGCCTCTGCACCGTCGGCACGGTCGGCACGGTCGGCACCGTCGGCACCGGCAGCACGACCGGACGCCGGGCGCCCGCTCCCGCCGCCGTCGAGAGCCGCTGCCGGGCCAGCGCCGGCCACGCCTGGACCGCGCAGAACGGCGCGCACCGGTCGACGTCCGGCCCGGCACCGGTCGGGCCGCCGGTCTGCCCGCCCGGCTGCCCGCCGTCCGCCGGGCCCCGGGTGCCGACGTGCACGCAGCACTGGACGAGCCGCTCCTCGATCATCGTGTCCATGTCCATGAACGGCTTGACCGTCACCCGGACCACGCGCTCGCCGAGCATCGACCGCAGGGCCTTGCCGCGCCCCGGCAGGGACGACGCGACGAGCCGGGTCAGCGTGCCGATGCCGAGGTCGCAGGTCTGGCAGATGTCCCGCCACAGGTCGCCGACCGCCGGGTGCGACAGGCTCGACTGCTCCGACAGCAGCCCGAGCAGGGACTCCCGGACGGCGTCCCGCAGCGCGCGCGGCACCTCGTCGTCCGCGACCCGGTTCGCGACGATCCCGAGGTTCGCCAGGAGGCGCTCCTCGCCGACGACCCCGACGAGCGATCGCCAGGCCCCGGCGTCGTCACGCAGGAGGTAGCCGACGCTCGCGCAGTGCGGGTGCGAGCACGGCAGCGCCGTGAGGTCGCGCCAGGTCACCTCGCCGTCGGTCTGCGGGCCGAGCCGGGCGAGGACGCCGGTGTGCGTCAGCCTGTCGAGCGGGTCGATCGGGCGCGTCCGGCCGGAGCCGAAGACCGGCTGGATCGCGACGCCGCCCACGTACGGCGTCGCGAGCGCGAGCCGCAGGACGTCGCCGATCTGGTCGTCGTTGACCCCCAGCGCCACGGTCATCGTCAGCGTGGTGAACACCCCGGCCGCCGAGAGCCGTTGCACCGCAGCCGCTTTCACCGCCGTGAGGTCGCCGCCGCGGTGGTGCCGGGACGCCTCCGCCCGCGGCCCGTCGTACTGCAGGTAGACCTCGACCCGTTCCCGGTGCCGGCGCAGCAGCGCGACGAGCGCGTCGTCACGGGCGATCCGGACCCCGTTGGTGTTGAGCAGGATCCGGACGACCGGCCGCGCGACGAGCCCTTCGAGGATCGCCGCGAGCCCCGGGTGCAGGGTCGGCTCGCCGCCGCTGAGCATGACGACGTCGATCCGGCCGTTCTCGCGCGACAGCCGGGTGTCGACGTTCGCGAGCACGTCCGCGACCGGGACCGCCCCGGCGAGGTCGGGCGAGGAGTCGGTGAAGCACGTCGGGCAGCGCAGGTTGCACTCCTCGATGACGTCCTCGAGGAGGATGCACGTGTGCTGGGTCTGCATCTCCCCCAGCCCGCGCAGGTAGGCCTGCGGCACCGGGTCGTAGTTGCCCGGGACGTCCGGCACGTGGCGCTTCGTCGGCGCCTGCCACTTCTCCAGGTACGTGAGGATCTCGGCGCTCTCGTCGTAGAGCGTGCGCTGCAGGCCGTGCTCCGGGCAGCCGCGTTCGAGCCAGACCCGCCCGTCCCGGTCGACGAGCCGGCCCGACAGCCGCCGGACGTCGGCGAGCGGCCGCTCCGGGTCGGCCCGGTGGCACGTCGGGCAGAAGGCGTTGACGTAGCGCAGGATGCGGTCCCCCCGCAGGCCCATGCCGGGGCCCATGACCACCACGTCAGCCTCCCGTGCTGCTCAGTGCGGCGATGAGGGCGAAGCAGGCCCCGGCGCCGATGACGATCGCCAGGCCCCAGCCGATGAACATGCCGAGGCCCACGCCCCGGCGCATCGGCGACCCGCGCCCGACGAGGACGGCGCCGACGACGAGCGGGGCGATCCCCGAGAGCAGGATGACGAGCACCGCGGCGCCCCCGACGCCGACGTCCGAGAGGACGTTCGAGAACCCGAGCGCGACGAGGGTCGGGAGCACGAGGATCGCCCAGGAGCCGAGGATCCCCAGGACGATGCCGCCGCCGCTGAACCGCTTCGGCCTGCCGGCCGGGCCCGGCGGCCCCCCGGGGGCGGCCGGCGGCACGTAGCCGGCGGGCGGTCCGTAGCCGGACGGCGGCAGCGGCGGCGGCGACCCCGGGGACGGCTGCGCCCAGTCGGCGCTGCCCTGCCCCGGCGGGGTCGGCTCGTCGGACGGCGGCTGGCTCATGCGGGAGTCCCTTCGGAGACAGGGGTTTCGGGGACGGATGCTGCTGGGACGGAGGTCTCGGGGACGGAGGTCTCGGGGACGGCGCTCCCGGCGGACGGCGCACGGTGCCGCCGCTCGTCGCGGACGAGGACGGCGAGCCGCCACACGACGAGCGGCGCCAGGGCGGCGAGGTAGACCTGGCCGCGGGTCAGGCCGACGGCGACGACCTCGTTGTCCCGCAGGAACTCGACGGCGAACCGGAACACCGCGTACCCGGCGAGGTAGACGGTGAGCAGGGCCCCGGGCCGGTGCAGCCGGTCGCGCAGCCGGAGCAGGGCGGCGAACGCGAGGAGGTGGAACGCGATCTCGTAGCCGAACGACGGGTGCAGCGGGACGCCGGCCGCGCACGAGGGGCACTGCGGGATCGAGGCCGCCTGCTCGGGGGTCAGGACGACGCCCCACGGCAGCGAGGTCGGCCGGCCCGGCGCCTCGGTGAGCAGGCAGCCGATCCGCCCGACGGCCATCCCGAGCGCGACGGCGGGCGCGAAGACGTCCCCGGTGCGCTCCCGGTAGCCGATGAGCCGCTTGGCGACGACGACGCCGAGGTAGGCGCCGGTCAGCCCGCCGAGGACGCTCTTCGCGCCGTACTGCCAGACCTGGGCGACCCCGGCGTCGAGGACCGCCACCGGGTCCCGGAGGAAGCCGCTCGCGCGCATCCCGAGCGCGCCGCCGACGAGCCCGCCCGCGACGGCGACGAGCATCTCGTCGCCCCAGGTCCCGCGCCGGCGGGACTCCAGGACGACGACGACCGCGGCGACGAGGACGCCGAGGGCGACGAACAGCTGATGGGTCCCCACGGTGAGGCCGAGGGCCTCGAACCGGGTCACGGGGTGCATGTCCCGAACCCTACGGGCGGCCCCGGCGGCGCCCATGGGTATCGGTGCTCAGTGCGGCGCGTCGTCCGCGGGTCAGCGGGAGCCGGGCAGCGTCAGTGCCTCGACCTCGTCCCCCGCACCGGCACCGCCCGGCGGGACGACCGCGACGACGTCCGCCGTGGCCAACCCCCGGAGCATCCCCGGTCCGGCGAACAGCGCCGGCCGCCCGGCGTGCAGCGGCACGAGCCGGGTCGCCTCGGCGCCGGCCTCGACGCGCTCCGCGAGGCGGACGACCGACCGCGGCGGGGCCGGGCGGGCGTGCAGCGCCGCGACGACCGGGTCGAGCAGGGTGAGCAGCCCCGACACCGCGGCGAGCGGGTTGCCCGGCAGCCCGACGAGGGGACGCCCGTCGGGCAGCACGGCGAGCAGCATCGGGTGACCGGGCCGGACGGCGACCCCGTCGACGACGAGCCGGGCGCCGGCCGCGGCGAGGACGGCGTGCAGGTGGTCGACCGGGCCGCGCGCCGTCGAGCCGGTCGTCACCACGACGTCACCGGTGCAGGACCGCAGCGCGAGGTCGAGCGCGGCCGCGGTGTCGGGCACGTGCCGCCGGGACGTCACGGCGAGCCCCAGGGCGGGCAGCCAGGCAGTGAGGAGCGGGCCGAGGGCGTCGCGGAGCCGGCCGTCCCGGGCCGGTCCCGACCCGAGCAGCTCGTCGCCGAGCACGAGGACGTCGACACCGGCCCGGCGGACCTCGACGTGGTCGTGGCCGGCCGCGGCGAGCAGGCCCACGGCCGCGGGGCCGAGCAGCGTCCCGGCCGGCAGGACGACGTCCCCGGCCCGGCACTCGCCGCCGGCCCGTCGGACGTCCCGGGCGAGCGCGGCGCCGGCCTCGACGCCGGGCGCGGGCACGACCCGGGCGGCGCCGTCCGCCAGCGGCGCGACGTGCCCCCGTTCCCGGCGCAGCACCCCGTCCGCCCGCGGCGGCATGACCGCCCCGGTCGCGATGGTCACGGCGGTGCCGTCGGCGAGCGGTCCCGGCACCTCGCCGGCGAGGACGGCGCCGACGAGGCGCCACGGCGCCGGGCCGGCCACGGCCCAGCCGTCCATGGCGCTCGTGTCCGTCGCCGGCAGGTCGGTGAGCGCGAGCGCGTCCGTGGCGAGCACGGCCCCCGCGGCGTGGTCGAGCCCGGTGCGGCGCGGCGCCACCGGTGCGCACGCCGTGCCGGCGGTCGCGCGGGCCCCCGCCCAGTCGTGCGGGGACGGCGTCACGGAGCGAGCCAGCGCAGCCGGGGGCGCTGGATGAACGCCTCCGCCTCGGCCGCGGCGATGACCACGCGCGGCAGCTCGGCGGCCTTGCGGAAGCACACGAACCGCGGCACCCACTCGGGGTTGTACTTGACGTTCGCGCGGTAGAGGGACTCGATCTGCCACCACTTGGAGGCGATCATGAGGAGCCGGTGCCACACCCGCAGGACCGGTCCGGCACCGACCCGCGAGCCGCGCTCGAAGACCGACCGGAAGACCGCGAAGTTCAGCGAGATCCGGGTGACCCCCATCGCCCGGACGGCGTCGACGACCCCGGTGACGACGAACTCGACGGTGCCGTTCTCGCTGCCCTGGGCGCGGCGCATGAGGTCGAGAGACAGCCCGTCGCTGCCCCACGGCACGAACGCGAGGACGGCGACGAGCCGGCCCTCGCCGTCCCGGGTCCGGGCGATGAGCAGGTCGGGGTCGCGGGAGTCGCCGAGCCGGCCGAGGGCCATCGAGAAGCCGCGCTCGACGTCCTCCTCGCGCAGCGCGTCCGCGGTCGTGATGACCTCGACGACGTCCTCGGTGGCGAGGTCGCGCTGGCGGCGGACGTCGAGGGTGTAGCCCGCTCGCCGCACCCGGTTCACGGCCTGGCGGACGCCGCGCATCGAGCGCCCCTCGAGCGAGAACTCCTCGAGGTCGAGGACCGCCTCGTCACCCAGCTCGAGGCTGTCGAGGCCGGCCCGGCGGTAGGCGATCGCGGCGGCCTCCGAGGCCCCGACGACGCCGGGGGTCCACGCGTACTCGTAGGCCTCGTCGAGCCACGCCTCGATCGCCTGCGGCCACGCCTCCGGGTCCCCGAGCGGGTCGCCGGAGGCGAGCGTCACGGACCCGATGACCCGGTAGACGACCGCGGCCTTCCCGCTCGGGGAGAAGATCGCGGTCTTGTCGCCGCGCAGCGCGAAGTAGCCGAGGGAGTCCCGGCCGCCGAACCTCGCGAGCAGGTCCCGCAGCCGCTCCTCGTCCTGCGCGGTGAGGGCGGGGGCCTTGCGTGCCGGGCGCAGCAGCGCGACGAGCGTGAGCAGGGCCGTCAGCGCGCCGAGGCTGTTCAGGGCGAACTCGGTGACGTCCGAGGCGTACGTGCGGGGGAACTCCAGGTCGGGGGTGAAGCCGACGAGCCCGAAGAACGTCTCGACGAGCCGGGCCGACATCGGCGACCCGGGCGCCGTCCGCGCGGTGAGGAACAGGCCGGCGATGAACGAGACGGTGCCGAGGACGACGAACACCCGCAGCGCCGCCCGCCGGGTCGCCCGCTCCGAGCGGGCCGTGAAGTCCTTCCGGGCCCAGACGAGCAGGCCGAGGACGGCGAGGTTGATCGCCACGACGAGCCAGCGCTCGGCCTTGAGGTGCGCCACCGCCCCGGCCAGGACGACGACGACCATGAGGTTCCAGGCCCGGCGCTTGCGACGCTGCAGGGCACCGGCGAGCACGAGCATCGCGCCCGCGGAGCACATCGCGGTCGCGAAGGACGTGCCGTCGACGAGGGCGTCCATCGCCGGGCCGAGCAGCGGCTTGGGCCGCTCGGCCGGGTCGAGGACGTCGAGGACGGCGATGACCGCCGCCACCCGGACGACCCAGGCCACGATCCGCGGCACCCGGGGGCGCCACTGCGGCCGGGTCGCGCCCTCCGACTCCGGAGCCGCCTCCCGCGGAACAGCCTGCGTCGCCACGGCCCGAAGTCTAGGCGGCACCGCGACGGCGGCCCGTCGCCGGGACTCCTACGGACCGGCACCGGCCCGAGCCAATAGGTATAGTGCGATTCATGAATTCAGTTTCCGTCGACGGACTCCCCGTCAGGACGGCGCCGGAAGATCGCGACGAGGTCGTCGACGAGACGCCCGGACTCCGCGGGGTGCCGGAAGGGCTGCTGCGCAGCGAGCCGGTAGCTGTTGCGCCGGCCGACCCGGGTCCGCGTGACGTACCCGGCCGACACCAGGTCGCCGATGATGAGCTGCGCCGCGCGCTCGGTGATGCCGACCCGCTCCGCGATGTCCCGGATCCGGGCGTCGGGGTCGTCGGCCACCGCCAGCAGCACATGCCCGTGGTTGCTCAGGAACGTCCACGTGTGAGCTCGCTCGTCCGCCACGGTCGCTCACTGTATCCCCGTGACCCCGGACGTGACGCAGACCTCGGTGCGGTCCCCGGGCGGGAACTCCCCCGACTGGCAGGATTGCGGCCCGTGGAGCAACCCCGCACGCCGCGCGACGCGTTCGCCGCACTGCTCGCCGGCAACCGCCGGTTCGTCGACGGCAGCCCGGAGCACCCGAACCAGGACCTCGGCCGGCGGCAGCAGACCGCCGTGCAGGGGCAGCACCCCTTCGCCGCCGTCTTCGGCTGCATGGACTCCCGGGTGGCCGCCGAGATCGTCTTCGACCGCGGGCTCGGCGACCTCGCCGTCGTCCGCACCGCCGGCCACGTCGTCGACGGCGGCGTCCTCGGCTCGCTCGAGTTCGGCGTCACCGTCATGGGCATCCCCCTCGTCGTCGTCCTCGGGCACGACTCGTGCGGGGCGATCCGCGCGACCCTCGAGACCCACCGGACCGGGATCTACCCCGGCGGCTACGTCCGCGACATCGTCGAGCGGGTCACGCCCAGCCTGGTGACCGGGCGGCAGCACGGCGACGCGCTCGAGGACACCGACCCGGACGCCCTCACCGAGGACCACACCCGGCACACCGTCCAGCTCATCGTCGAGCGCTCGGCGGCGATCGCGGAGCGGGTCGCGAGCGGGCAGGTCGGCGTCGTCGGCGTCGTCTACCGGCTCGACGAGGGCCGGGTCCGGCTCGTCGAGGCCCTCGGGGACGTCGGCGTCGACGCACCCCTGCCCGGGGCGGCCGCGAGCGACCTCGACTGAGCACCGTGGAGGACGTCGACGCACCGCCGACGACGCTCGCCCGCGCCCGGGACGCGCACGGCGAGGTCGTGCTGCGGTGCCGGCCGCCGGCGACGTACGAGCTCGTCGTCAACGGCGTCTTCGCGATGGACACCGTGGACGTCGGCACCGAGGAGCTGCTCGCCACGCTCGCCCTCGACCGGGTCGCGGCGCACGCCGGCCCGGCCGGGGACGGCGGCCGGACGGTCCTCGTGGGCGGGCTCGGGCTCGGCTTCACGACCCGCCGGGTCCTCGCCGACCCGCACGTCACGTCGGTCGTCGTCGCCGAGCTGCACGGGCCGCTCGTCGAGTGGACCCGCGCGGGGCTGGTCCCGCCCGCGGCCGGGCTGCTCGACGACCCGCGGGTGCAGGTCGTCGTCGCGGACGTCCGGGACGTCGTCACCGGGACGCCGCCGGGCTCCCTGGACGCCGTGCTCCTCGACGTCGACAACGGCCCGGACTTCCTCGTGCACGACGCCAACGACGCCCTCTACGACGCCCCGTTCCTGCGGCTCGCGGCGACCCGGCTGCGCGCCGGCGGCGTCCTCGCGGTGTGGTCGGCGAGCCCGTCACCGAGGGTGCGGGCCGCGCTCGAGGACGTCCTCGGCAGCTGCGACGAGGTGCTCCACCTCGTCGAGCGCGAGGGCCGCGCCTTCACGTACGCGCTGTACCTGGCTCCCGCGCCGGCTCCTGCCGGCCCCACACCGGGCGCGTGATCGCCTCCCGCTCCCCGAGCGAGAACCAGTTCATCCGGTCGGCGCGCGTCGCGTTGCCCATGCGTTCGAGGTCCGGCAGCCCGTCCTCGGCGAGGTAGGCCGGGTCGACGCTCACGTGGAGGACCTCCGCGAAGACGACGTGGCCGGACCGGGGCAGCTCGCCGAAGCTGCGGACCTCGACGAGCCGGCACTCCATGCTCGCCGGGGCCTCGCCGACCCGCGGCGGGCGGACGGCGACCGAGGGCACCGGCGTCAGCCCGGCGACCTCGAACTCGTCGGTGCCCGCGGGGGCGTCGATCGACGTGAGGTTCGCGGCCTCGCGCAGCCGCCAGGGCACGACGCTGATCGTCAGCTCTCCGGTCGCCTCGATGTTGCGCAGCGAGTCCTTGCGCCCGATCGACGTGAACGAGACGACGGCGGGCTCGGCCGAGGCGATCGTGAAGTACGAGTGCGGCGCGAGGTTGCGCCGGCCCTGCGCGTCGACCGTGCTCACCCAGGCGATGGGCCGCGGGGCGACGAGGCAGTTGAGGAAGGAGTAGGCCCGACGGCCGAGGTCGGCCACCGGCATCTCGGTGCGGTCCGGGGGCTGGGGCGGGGTGGCGGTCACGGGATCCTCACGAGCAGGTCGGCGCGGACGGCGGTTCGAGCGACGAGGCGGGCGTTCGCCTCGTCGCTGCGGTGCACCCACTCGGCGGCGGCCTCGGGCGTGCGCCCGTGCGCGACGTGGCGGGCGATGAGCCGCTCGACGCGCACGGCGTCGTCGAGGTCGGCGTACCAGCACTCGTCGAGCAGCGGCCGGACGCCGGCCCACGCGCCGTCCTCGAGGAGCAGGTAGTTGCCCTCGACGACGACGAGCGGGGTCGCCGGGTCGACCGGGACGGCGTTCGCGATCGGCTCCTCGATCTCGCGGCGGAACAGCGGCGCCCAGACGACGCCGTCCGTCGGGTCCGCTCGCGGCCCGTCCGGCGCCGTCCTGGGCTGCGCCGCGACCCGGGCCAGGAGGGCGACGAACCCGGCCGCGTCGAAGGTGTCCGGGGCCCCCTTGCGCATCGCGCGGCCGAGCCGCTCGAGCTCGGCCTGGGCGAGGTGGTACCCGTCCATCGGGACGACGACCGCGCTGCCGGCGGGCAGGGCCGCGACGAGGGCCGCGGAGACCGTGGACTTGCCCGCGCCCGGCGGGCCGACGATGCCCAGGACCGTCCGGCGGCCGGAGGCGAGCAGCGCGCGTGCTCGGTCCACCGCAGCGTCGAGCGTCACCGCGCGCGGCGCCTGCCGCGACCCGTCGTCCACGGAGGTCATCCTCGCAGCCCGTCCGTGCGCCCGCCGGGCCGCCCCGTCACGTGACGGATGTCAGGTCTTCGGGTGACTCCGACCGACACGCCCCTCCTGCCCGCAGATGTGCGCGACCATCGGTCCTACCTTCTGTAGTCGCTCAAGCACCTTTAGTAATCAGTTGTCGTCCCGGTGTATCCCTGCGCCCAGGCCGCGGCTCCTGTCCGGCAAGCCCTCCCCGAGGAGTCCCCCATGTTGTTGCGCGCACCGGCGAGCTGGTCACCGTTCGCGGTCGCCGCCGTCGCCATGGTGGTCCTCGCCGCGCTGGACCTGGCGGGCGCCTACGCGGCCAAGGAGGCCGTGCTCCGCCGATCGCCCGCGTTCGCGGCCTTCGGGATCACCCTGTTCGTGCTGCTCTTCTGGGTCTTCGCGTCGAGCCTGCAGTACGCCGAGCTCGCGCCCGTGACGTTCGGCTGGATCGTCGTCCTCCAGGTCGGGGTCGTGCTCCTCGACCGCTTCCACTACGGGCAGCCGGTGCCCCGGGGCCACTGGGCGGCGATCGTGCTCATCATCGCCGCCCAGGCCTACCTGCTCCTCGCCCCGACGGGGGCACCTCCGACGACCGCGGACCCGCCCGCGGAGCGGACCACCGTGCTCGCCGGCCGGCACCGCGCCTGAGCCGGCCGGCTCAGCCGATCTCCTCCCCGACCGACACCCGGAAGTGGAAGGCCGTCGTGAGCCCGTCCACGGTCACGAGGTACTCGTCGGGCGTGATCCGGAAGACCCGGCGCCGCTGCTCGGAGAACGGGTGCTTCGGCTCGAGCCGCCGGCACGCCTCGAGCGCGCCGTCACGGGCGGCCTCCCGGGTCGGGTAGGCCAGGGTCGGCACCGGCTCGACCGCCCAGCGGTAGTCGCCGCCGTTGCCGACGTTCTGCTCGACGAGGACGCGGAAGACGCCCGTGCCGGCGCCGCCCTGCCGCTGCGGCGCGGGCCGGGTGTCGGGCCCCGCCGCGGGCGCGGCCCCCGGCGCACCGTCGGGGGTGCCCCACGCCGGCGTCGGCGGCGGCTGCTCGCCGCCGGCCTCGGGCCCGCCGCGACCGCGGCGGACGCCGGACGACGGTGCCTGCGGGGCAGGGCGGGCGGCCGGCGACCGGTAGGCGTCCTCCCAGCGGACCGCACCGTCCGCCGGCTCGTCCGCGTCGTCCTCCGGGCCGCCCCCGGCAGGTCCGCCCGTGGTCACCGGTCGTGGTCCTCGCGACCGATGGACGCGATGGCCGGCCGGGCGGCGACCGGCCGCGGCAGCCCGACGAGCCGCGGCGTCCGGGCGGCGTAGACCTCGTACTCCTCACCGAACCGGTCCCGCAGGCGCTGCTCCTCGACGCCGGACTTCACGTGCAGCACCGCGGCGAGCGCCGCGAACGCGACGAGCGGCTCGGGCCGGCGGCGCAGCACCGCGAAGGCGGCGCCGGCGACGAGCAGCCCCGCGTAGACCGGGTTGCGGCTGATCTCGTACGGCCCGGCGGTCTGCAGGTGCGCGCCGTCCTTCGGGTCGACGAAGGGCGTGAGGTCACGCCCGAGGAACCGGACGCCCTCCTCGGCGAGCGCGGTGCCGGCGACGCCGGCGGCCATGCACGCGACGGTCACCGGACGCGGCAGCCGCCAGCGGGCGCGGCCCGGCCACAGCAGGCCTGCGGCGGCCAGCCCCTGGGCGAGGACGAGGAGGTCGGCCGCGGGACGGCGGGGTCGTTCGGTGCCGGACATGGCCCCAGCCTGGCACGGCGCACCCCGCTCCCGGCAGGGCCCGGATGGCAGTGGTCGCGGGCCGGGCGAGGATGTCGGCATGGACGCACCCACGCAGCGGCCCGACGAACGGGCGACCCGGGTCGAGCACGACACGATGGGCGAGGTGCTCGTGCCCGCCGACGCGCTCTACGGCGCGCAGACCCAGCGGGCGGTCGAGAACTTCCCGGTGAGCGGCGTCCGGGTCGACCCGGCCGTCGTCCGCGCGCTCGCCCGGGTCAAGGCCGCCGCGGCCCGGGTGAACGCCCGGCTCGGCATCCTGCCGCAGGACGTCGCCGACGCCGTCGCCGCGGCTGCCGACGAGGTCGCCGACGGCGCGCACGCCGACGCGTTCCCGGTCGACGTCTTCCAGACCGGCTCCGGGACCTCCACGAACATGAACATGAACGAGGTGCTGGCGACCCTGGCCGGGCGCCGCCTCGGGCGCGCCGTCCACCCGAACGACGAGGTGAACGCGAGCCAGTCGAGCAACGACACCTTCCCGACAGCCGTCCACCTCGCGGCCACCGACGCCGTGCTCCGACGGCTCGTCCCGGCCCTCGAGGAGCTCGAGGAGGCGTTGCGGCACAAGGCGTCCGAGTGCACCGACGTCGTCAAGCCCGGGCGGACGCACCTCATGGACGCCACCCCGGTGACGCTGGGCCAGGAGCTCGGGGGCTACGCGACACAGGTCCGGCGCGGCATCGACAGGCTGCACGCGGCGCTCCCCCGGTGCGCCGAGGTGCCGCTCGGCGGCACCGCCGTCGGCACCGGGATCAACACCCCGCCCGGCTTCGCCGCAGGGGTGCTCGCCGAGCTGCGCCGGAGCACCGGCCTGCCGGTCACCGAGGCCGCCGACCACTTCGAGGCGCAGGGCGCCCGGGACGGGCTCGTCGAGCTGTCCGGGATGCTCCGCACGGTCGCCGTGAGCCTGACGAAGATCTGCAACGACCTGCGGTGGATGGGCTCCGGCCCGATGACCGGGCTCGCCGAGATCCGGCTGCCGGACCTGCAGCCCGGGTCCTCGATCATGCCGGGCAAGGTGAACCCGGTCGTCCCCGAGGCGGTGCTCCAGGTCTGCGCCCAGGTCGTCGGCCACGACGCCTGCGTGGCGTGGGCCGGCGCGAGCGGCGCCTTCGAGCTCAACGTCATGGTGCCGGTGATGTCGCGGGCGGTCCTGGAGTCGGTCGGGCTGCTCGCGTCGGCGTCCCGGCTGCTCGCGGAGCGGTGCGTCGCCGGCCTCGTGCCCGACGTCGCGCGGGCCCGGGCGCTCGCCGAGTCGTCCCCGTCCGTCGTCACGCCGCTCAACCGGGTCATCGGCTACGAGAACGCCGCGAAGGTCGCCAAGCACGCGGTCGCGCACCGCACGACCGTCCGGGAGGCGGTCGTGGCGCTCGGGTTCGTCGAGCGCGGCGAGATCGACGACGCGACCCTGGACCGGCTCCTCGACGTCACCGCGATGACCCGGCCGCCGGCAGCCGGGTCGTAGCGCCCACGGCGATCACGTCCGCGCGTGTGGGCGCCCCGCGCGCGGCCACGGCCGCGGCGAACCGGGCGCCCGGCGTCCGGAGCTGGTGGCGCATCGTGAACGACAGCCCTGCCGGGTGGTAGGTCCCCCAGTGCACCGGGACCGCGACGCGGGCGCCGACGGTCTCGACCGCCTCTGCGGCCCGGTCCGGGTCGAGGTGGCCGGGCCCGAGGTTGGGCCCCCAGCCCCAGACCGGGACCGCGGCGAGGTCGACGACGCCCCGCCGGCCGAGGCCGGCCAGGCCGGCCATCCCGTCGAACAGGCCGGTGTCCCCCGCGAGCCACACCGAGGCCGTCGCGGACTCGACGAGGTGGCCGACCGACGAGGCCGTCGGCCCCCAGGGCTCGCGGCGGCCGAGGTGCTCGGCGGGCACCGCCGTCACGTGGACGCCGTCCGCGACCTCCAGCGCGCACCCGGGCGCGAGCTCGACGGCGTCGAAACCGTTGCGGCCCAGCCACACCCGGGCACCGGGCGGCACGACGAGCAGCCGCGGGCGCAGCCGGCGCAGGGTCGGCAGGTCGCAGTGGTCGTGGTGCAGGTGGGAGAGCAGGACGACGTCCACCGGGTCCTCGACGAGCGTCCGGACGGCGCCCGCGGTCGCCGCGGCGGGCACGGCACGGCGCAGCGCCCCGACGCGCTGCCGCAGCACCGGGTCGGCGAGCACCCGGGCTCCCCCGACCTCGACGAGGACGCTCGAGTGCCCCAGCCACGTGAGCGCGGGACCGCCCTCCGGCGGCGGTGCGCACCCACCGGGACCACCCACGTGTCCAGCCTAGGCGGGCAGCATCCACCGCTCGGCCCAGGGGCTGCGCCGCGCGGGTGGTCCCGGTTCAGGAACCCGCCGCCGCGGACGACGAGGGGTGCATGACGAGCCCGCGCCGCGTGCCCCGCGCCATCGGCGGGCTCGTGCCGCTCGCCCTCGGCGTCGGGCTCGCGCTCGTCGTCGTCCCGGCCGCGGGGGCGCTCGCGGCGACCCGGGTGCTGCCGACGACGCTCACCGTCTCGGGCACGGCCCGGCTCGTCGTCGCGGACCCCCGCGACCGCGGCCCGGCCTCGCTCGGGCTCGGCCACGTCGAGGAGGTCGTCGCGGTCGTCGACGGCGTCGGGGTCCGGCTCGCGGAGGTGCCCGACGTCGCACCGGACCGGCCCGTGACGCTCACCGTCTCCGCCCCCTACGGCACCTCGCCGGGCGAGGCGGTCGAGCGGCTCGCCGCGGCCGCGGACGACGTCGCCGTCGTCGACGCCACCCAGCCGGCCGCGCCCCGCCGGTCCGCCGCCGCCGCCGTGACCCGCACGGCGGTCCCCACGACGGGGACCCACAGCGTCACGGTCCTGCCCGTCTGGTGGGGCACCGCGCCGGACGCCACGGTCGAACGGCTGACCACCCTCGCCGACCGGTCGGCGGCGTTCTGGGAGGACCAGTCCGGCGGTGCGCTCGACGTCACGACCGCCGTGCGCCCCTGGCGGAAGATCACCCTCGCCGCCGATGTCGTGGCCGGCTGCGACTACACCGCGATCGCCGCGGCCGCGTTCGCGGCGAACCCCTCCGTCGTGACGACGTCGGTCACCGACCACCTCGTCGTGTACTTCCCCGGCGCGTCCACGTGCGGCTGGGCCGGCCTCGGCTACATCGGCTGGAACACGCTGTGGGTCAACGGCTATCTCGACGAGGGCGTCACCGAGCACGAGCTCGGCCACAACCTCGGCCTCGGCCACGCGAACGGCTACCAGTGCGTCACCGACTCCTGGCAGGTGACGCTGTCGTCGACGTGCACCTCGCACGAGTACGCCGACCGCAGCGACGTCATGGGCTTCGGCTCGTGGGACACCCCGACCGGTGACGTGAACCCCGCCGAGGCGGACTACCTCGGCTGGCTGCGGGCAGCGGACGTCGACCCGGCGGAGGTCACGGCACCGCTCACCGTCGACGTGCACGCCCCGGGCGACGCCGACGCCGTCCGGGCGCTGCGGATCCCGCTGCCCGCCGGCCCCGGCGTCCCGGCGAACACGGTGCTGTACATCGGGTACCGGTCGACGGCCGGGCCGTACGCCGACGACTGGCTCGGCGTCCAGGCGCACCTCATGATCGGCGCGAGACGGCCCTGGACGCAGCTGCTCTCGTTGCGCCCCGGCCGGTCCACGACGACGACGTCCGCCGACTGGTACGCACCGGGGTGGGTCTCCCCGGCGCTGCCCGCGGGGACGCCCTGGCGGGTCCCCGGGACCTCGCTCCTGCTGCGCGTGCAGTCCCAGGACGCGGCGGCGGCCCGGATCCAGGTCTGGGACGACGCGACGACCGACCTCGTCGCCCCCACCGCACCGAGCGGACCCACGGTGCGCCAGCAGGTCTCGGCCGGCACCCGGGTCACCGGGCTCGCGGTGTCCTGGGGCGGCTCGACGGACACCCGGTCGGGCGTGCGGCGCTACACGGTGCGGGTCGACGGCCGGGTCGTCGCGACGGTGGGTGCCACGGTCCGCTCGGTGGTCGTCCCGGTGTCGGCGGTGGGTGCCGTCCGGCCGCTCGCGGGACGGCACACCGTGAGCGTCGTCGCGACGGACGGCGCGGGCCTCACCTCGGCCGCGGCGTGGCGCTGGACCACCGTCGACACGACCCGGCCCGCGGCCCCGGCGCTGTCCGCCCGCGTCGTCGACGCCCGGCACGTCGCCGTCCGGTTCACCGCGTCGTCCGACGCGCAGAGCGGGGTCGCGGCGTACCACCTGCTGCGCAACGGGTCCGTCGTCGCCCGGGTCGCACCGGTCGCCGGCAGAACGGCCTGGACGACGACGGTGACCGTGCCCGTGGGCACGACCACCGTCGCGGTCAGGGTGACGAACGGGGCGGGCCTGCAGCGCGTCGTCGCGACCCGTGTCACGACCGGCTGAGCGCCGCCCGGCCGGGTCCGCGGCTCAGTACCAGTTGTGCGCCCGGCTGTGGCCCCAGGCCGCGCACGGGCTGCCGTACGTGCTCTCGATGTAGCCCAGCCCCCAACGGATCTGGGTCGCGGGGTTGGTCCGCCAGTCGGAGCCGGCGCTCGCCATCTTGCGGCCCGGCAGCGCCTGCGGGATGCCGTACGCGCTCGACGTCGGGTTGTCGGCGCGGACGTTCCAGCCGCTCTCCTTGGTCCAGAGCGCGTCGAGGCAGGAGAACTGGCCGGAGCCCCACCCGTAGGAGGCGAGCATCGCCCGGGCGACGCCCTTCGGGTCGCGTGCGGCGGACCGTGCGACCCGGCGCCGCTCGGCGGCCCGGCGCTCGGCGGCGGCCTTCGCCTTCGCCTTCCGCTCCGCCTCGGCCCGGCGCTCCTTCTCCTGCTCCGCCCGGCGATGCTTCTCGGCCTCGACCTTGCGCTCGGCCGCCTCGGCGGACCGGGCGGCGGCGACCGCCGCGACCCGCCGGTCGTGGTCGTCGGCGAGCACCCAGGTCGCGCGCAGCATGTCCGCGGGGTGCGCGGCCGACACGGTCTGGCTCGTGAGGACGTACGCCGCGGGCCGCGGGTCGACGGCCGCGGCCTCGTCCTGGCTCGTGACCACGACGACCGTGGCCACGGTCGCCAGCGCGGCGACGCTCGCGGTGGCCCGGACGGCGGTGCGCAGGGTGCGGCCCGTCGACGGACCGCCGGTCGGCGGGGTCGTCGGGGCGGCGGCCCGGTGGG
>NZ_MWLL01000096.1 GCF_002198675.1 Kineosporia sp. R_H_3
ACCCCGCGCGACCTCGCCCGCCGGACGCGCTCGCGCGGGGTCCGCCCGGCGACGGTGCTCGGCGCGGCCGGCGCACTCGTCGTCGTCCTCGGTCTCGGCCTGCCGTTCCTGCTCAACCGGCCCTTCGGCGACGAGTCGGTGACGATCACGCCGAGCAGCCCGACGCCGTCCGGCCCGGTGTCCGGGGGCACCCCGACGAGCCGGGTCACGACGTACACGCCGACGGCGAGCGGGCCGGCCTCCCCCGCGGCGACGACGACGTCGGCCACCCGCACGCGGACCCGGACGACGACCCGCGCCGCCCGGGTGACCGCGGCCCCGACGACGGTGCGGACGGTGACGAGGACGGTCGTCGCGACGAAGCCGCCGCGACCGACGACGACGCCGGCGACGACCAGGCCCGGCGAGGTCTTCATCGACAGCAAGGACTACGCCGGGCGCCCGCTCCTCGACGTCCGCAACGACCTGCTGGACCGCGGCGTCACCCCGGTCGACAACTGGGTCCACGGCACGGGCAAGCCGTACGGGACGGTCGTCGAGATCCGACCGTCGGGCTGGGTCGCCGACCGGAGCGTCGTCTACGTCTGGGTCGCCGCCTCCTGACTCACGAGTCAGGACGCGGGCGCCGGGGCGGGGATACCCTCGCCCTCGTGAGCACCCCGACCCTGCCCGCGCGCGCCCGCGTCGTCGTCATCGGCGGCGGCGTCATCGGCTCCTCCGTCGCCTACCACCTCGCGCACGCCGGTTGGCGCGACGTCGTGCTGCTCGAGCGCGACCGGCTCACGTCGGGGACGACGTGGCACGCCGCCGGGCTCATGGTGACCTTCGGGTCGCTGTCCGAGACCTCGACCCGGATGCGGCAGTACACCCGCGACCTCTACTCCCGGCTCGAGGCCGAGACCGGGCAGTCGACGGGGTTCAAGCCGGTCGGCTTCATCGAGGTCGCGACCGAGCCGGGCCGGCTCGAGGAGTACCGGCGGGTGTCGGCGTTCAACCGCTACCTCGGGGTCGACGTCCACGAGATCACCCCGGCCGAGGTCGCGGACATGTTCCCGATCGCGCGCACGGACGACGTCCTCGCCGGGTTCTACGTCGCCGAGGACGGCCGGGCGAACCCGGTCGACGTGACGATGGCGCTCGCGAAGGGTGCCCGGATGCAGGGCGCGACGATCGTCGAGGGCTGCCCGGTGACGCAGGTGCTCACCGAGGACGGCGCGGTGACCGGCGTCCGGACGCCCTACGGGGACGTCGAGTGCGAGGTCGTCGTCAACTGCGCCGGGATGTGGGCCCGCCAGCTCGGGGCGCAGAACGGGGTCGCGGTGCCGCTGCAGGCCGCGGAGCACTACTACCTCATCACCGACGACATGCCGGGCCTGTCGCCCGACGCCCCCGTCCTCGAGGACCCGGGCGCCTACGGGTACTTCCGGGAGGAGACCGGCGGCCTCATGGTCGGGCTCTTCGAGGGCGTCGCCGCGCCCTGGAAGGTCGAGGGCATCCCCGCCGACGCGTCGTTCACGACGATCCCGCCGGACTGGGACCGGATGGGCCCGTTCCTCGAGAAGGCGATGGCCCGGGTGCCGGCGTCGTTCGACGTCGGCGTGCGGACGTTCTTCTGCGGCCCCGAGTCGTTCACGCCGGACCTGTCGCCGGTGGTCGGCGAGGCGCCCGAGGTGCGTGGCTACTTCGTCGCGGCCGGCCTCAACTCGATCGGCATCCTCACCGGCGGCGGGATCGGCCGGGTCGTCGCGCACTGGGTCATGAACGGCCGGCCGGACGTCGACGTCACGGCGATGGGCGTCGACCGGCTGCACGCCTACCAGACCAACCCGGAGTACCGCCGGGCCCGGACCGCCGAGTCCCTCGGGCTCGTCTACGCGTGCCACTACCCGGACCGGTCGCCGACGACCGCTCGCGGTGCGAAGCGGTCCCCGTGGCACGACCGGCTCGCCGCGGCCGGCGCGTACTTCCGGGACGTGAGCGGCTGGGAGAGCCCCGGCTGGTACGCCCCGGCGGGCAACGCGCACGGCGTCGAGCCGGTCGCGCACGAGCTGACCTGGGGCCGGTCGCCGTGGTGGGCGTGCTGGGAGGCCGAGCACCGCGCCGTCCGCGAGGGCGTCGGACTCATGGACATGTCGTTCATGGCGAAGTTCCGGGTGCAGGGCCGGGACGCCGGGCGGTTCCTCGACCACGTGTCGGCGAACGCCGTCGACGGGGAGCCGGGCGTCATCACGTACACGCAGTGGCTCAACGAGGGCGGCACGCTCGAGGCCGACCTCACCGTGACCAAGCTGGCGGACGACGACTTCCTCGTCGTGGCGTCCGACACCGCGCACAGGCACGTCGAGACCCACCTGCGGCGCCGGCTCGGGACGGGCCCGTTCGCCGGCGCGCACGCGTTCGTCACCGACGTGACGTCGGGGCTCGCGCAGCTCAACGTGCAGGGTCCGCGCTCGCGCGACCTGCTGCAGACGCTGACGGGTGCCGACCTGTCGAACGAGGCCTTCGGCTTCCGGAGCGCGCGCTGGGTCGACCTCGGGCTGGCCCGGGTGCTGCTCGTACGGATCACCTACCTCGGCGAGCTGGGGTACGAGCTGTACGTGCCGGCCGAGCAGGCGGTCCACGTCTACGACCGCGTCGTCGAGGCCGGTGCGGCGTTCGGGCTCGCGCACGTGGGGCTCAAGGCGCTGTCGTCGCTGCGGCTGGAGAAGGCGTACCGGGACTACGGCCACGACATCGACAACACCGACGACGTCTGGGAGGCCGGGCTCGGCTTCGCGGTCGCGCTCGACAAGCCCGGCGGCTTCGTCGGCCGGGACGCGGCGCTCGCGCAGAAGCAGGCCCGGGACGGCGTCCCGCCGCGACGGCGGCTCGCGCAGGTCCTGCTGCGGGACCCCGACGCGCTGCTCGTGCACGCCGAGGTGGTGCGGCGGGACGGCGTCCCGGTGGGGTACGTCCGGGCCGGCTCGTACGGCTGGACCCTCGGCGGTGCGGTCGGCCTGGCGATGCTCGAGCCGACGACGGACCTGCTCGCCGACGGCGAGGGGCTCACCCAGGCGTGGGTCGACGCCGGCACCTGGGAGGTCGAGGTCGCCGAGCAGCGGGTGCCGGCGACGGTGTCGCTGCGCCCGCTCTACGACCCGGCCAACGCCCGGATCAAGGCCTGAGCGCGGACGCCGGTCGCCGGCGGTCCCAGCGGTCCACGAACCGCCCGGTCCGACGCACCCCGGCTGTGGCAGGCTGGCCGGTGTGGAGCCCCTGACCCCGAGCGACGTCGTCGGTGTCGTCGGCGCGGGCACGATGGGCGAGGGGATCGCCGAGGTCGCCGCCCGCGCCGGTCACCCGGTGCGGCTGCTCGACACCCGCGACGGTGCGGCGGAGAACGCCGTGCGCTCGATCGCGGGGCGCCTCGCGAAGGACGTCGGCCGCGGCCGGCTCTCCCGCGAGCAGGCGGACGACATCCTCGCGCGCCTCGCGCCGGTCGCCACGGTCGACGACCTCGCGGGCTGCCGGCTCGTCGTCGAGGTCATCGTCGAGAACCTCGAGGCCAAGCGCGACCTGCTGCGGGCCGTCGAGGACGTCGTCGACAAGGCGCTCACGGACGACGGCAGCGACCGGGACGTGCTCCTCGCGACGAACACGTCGTCGGTGTCGGTGACCGCGATCGGTGCCGCGCTGCGCCGTCCGGAACGGTTCGGCGGCCTGCACTTCTTCAACCCGGCGCCCCGGATGGGCCTCGTCGAGGTCGTCCGCGGGGACGCGACGGCCCCCGAGTGGGTCGAGGCCGCGGCCGAGGTCGCGCGGGCCTGGGGCAAGACGCCCGTCGTGTGCACCTCGACGCCCGGGTTCGTCGTCAACCGGGTCGCGCGGCCGTTCTACGGGGAGGCGCAGCGGGTCGTCGAGCTGCGCGCGACCGACGCCGCGACCGTGGACGCCGTCCTCACCGAGGCCGGCGGGTTCCCGCTGGGGCCGTTCGCGCTCACCGACCTCATCGGCCAGGACGTCAACCTCGCGGTGACCCGGTCGGTGTGGGAGCAGACCTACCACGACCCCCGGTACGCCCCGACGATCCTGCAGACCCGGCTCGTGGACGGCGGCCGGCTCGGCCGCAAGACCGGCCGCGGGTTCTTCACGTACGACGGGACGAACCCGGTCGACGCGCTGCCGCAGACCGCGCCGCCGCGGCGGGCGCCGCGCCGGGTCGAGGTCCGCGACTACGACTTCGGGCCGATGGCGCCGTTCCTCGACCGGATCGCCGCGGGCGGGGTCGAGGTCGTGCACGTCTCGCTGAGCGACGAGGAGGTGCTCGACGAGCTGCCCGGGCTGCGGCTGCCCGGCGAGGGCATCCTGCGGGTCACCGACGGCAGCACCGCACGCTCGTGGTCGCTCGAGGCGCCCGGCGGCGTCGTCCTGCTCGACTGGGCCCACGACCCGGCGACGTGCACCCGGGTCGCCCTCATGCCGCCGCGCGACGTCGAGGTCGAGGTGCTCGACGCCGCGATCGGGCTGTGCCAGGCGGCCGGCGTCGAGGTGAGCGTCATCGGCGACGTCGCGGGCGGCATCGTCGCCCGGACCGTCTCGATGCTCGTCAACGAGGCCGTCGACCTCGTGGCCCGCGGCGAGGCCAGCGCGACCGACGTCGACGTCGCGATGCTGCTCGGCACCGGCTACCCGTCGGGCCCGCTGGAGTGGGGCGACCGGCTCGGCGCCGTCCGGGTCGCGGCCGTCCTCGGCGAGCTCGACGAGGAGACCCCGACCGGGCGCTACCGGGTCAGCCCCCGGCTCGACGAGGCGATCATCGCGGAGGAGAACCTGCGTGACCTCTGACGGCCACGACGACGCCGAGGCGGGCCCCGAGGGCCGGCCGGAGCGCCCGCGCGTGCCGCACCAGGGTGGTCACGACCAGGAGAACGGCCGCAGACCCGACGACGACCGCACCCCCGACCAGGGCGGCCCCAGCAGCGGGCCGGTCCCCGGCGCAGACAGCCCAGAACAGCCCCACCCAGGAGCCCTCTCCGTGCAGATCCCTGACGACCTCACCTTCGACCCGCCGTTCGCGATGCCCGAGCCGCCGCAGTGGCAGGACCTCTGGCGCGAGATCGGCGCCGGGGTGCTCGTGAAGCGCCACAAGGTGATGGACCTCAACGTCACCCTCGTGCTCGGCGACGACCGCTGCCTCGTCGTCGACACCCACGCCCACGACGGCTACGCCGAGGAGCTCATCGCCTCGATCCGCACCGTCACCCCGCTGCCGTTCGTCGTCGTCAACACCCACGCGCACTTCGACCACGCGTTCGGCAACGCGGCCTTCCTGCGGGCCCAGCCGGACGTGGAGATCTGGGGCCACGAGGAGTGCCGCCGCGACCTCGAGGAGCTCGGCGAGCTGCAGCGCCGGCTCACCGTGCAGTGGATGCGCGAGTCCGAGCGGGACGACACCGCTGCCGCCGTCGAGGCGGTGACGATCGTGCCGCCGAACCGGACGTTCACCCAGGACACGACCCTCGACCTCGGCGGCCGGCACGTCGTCCTGCACCACCCCGGCCGCGCGCACACCGGGCACGACGCGGTCGTCGACGTCCCGGACGCGGACGTCACCGTCGTCGGCGACATCGTCGAGGAGGGCTCGCCGCCCGCGTTCGAGGACTCGTTCCCGCTGGAGTGGGCGGCGTCCCTGGAGTTGGTGCTCCCCCGGCTGCGCCGCAACGTCGTCCCCGGGCACGGGGACGTCGTCGACGCGACGTTCGTGGCCGAGCAGCGGGCCCAGATCGCCGAGGTCGCGGAGGTGGCGCTGACGCTGCCGGCCGGCGCCGACGACCTCGTCCTCGCGAAGGCCGCCGTCCGGCTCTCGATCGGCCGCCAGGCCGGCTTCGTCGGGCTGCAGCGGGCGCTCGCGACGCGGGGCTGAGGGTCAGGGCACGCCCGGCGGCGCCGTGCCGGTGACGGTGTCGGCCGCGAGGACGTGGGGATCCAGGGCGACCGGGTACGGCCCGGGCAGGGACGTCAGCACGCCCGGTCGGGCGACGAGCACCTGCTCGTAGCCTTCGGCGCCGAGGTGAAGGACCTCGATGCTGCGGTCGGCGCGGACGACCCAGAACCACTCGATCCCGCCGGCCGCGTAGGCCTCGGCCTTGAGCGTGAGATCGCGGCGCTCGGTCGAGAGGGAGACCTCGACGACGAGCCGGACGTCGCCCGCCTCGACGTATGGGTCTGCCGCAGCGTCGCGACCCGATACGTAGAGATCCGGCGCGGGCGCGTTCGTCACCGGTCGGCCGGGGACGACGATCCCGCTGTTCGCGCGGACCCGCAGGTGCGACGGGCAGCCGTCGCGCAGCACCGCCGACAGGCCGTCGACGAGGTCGGCGTGCAGTGCCGAGGGCGCCGGGGTCATCACGAGGGTGCCCCAGAGGAGCTCGTGCCGGCGGCCGTCGTCGGGCAGGGCCAGCAGGTCGTCGAGCGTGAAGACCGGCTCCTCGGGCGCACCCACCATGACGACCTCCCGTCGATGCCGTGCGGACGACGCAGGAGCAGGCTAACCCGCGCGGCGACCGGCGGGCCGGGCCCGGGCGGCGCACCGGCGCTCACCCCGGCACCCGGGTCGAGGTGACGTCGACGGCGGTCGCGGTGACCCCGGGCGCCCCGAGGAACGGTGCGAGCCGGGCCCGGGCCGCGGCGATCGACGGGTCGTGCGAGGCGTCGACGAGGGCCGCCGTCCGGACGTACTCGTCGACGTCGTGGGTCGCGACGACGTCCGGGAGTGCGCCGGGAGCGGTGACGTCGCGGCGCACGGTGACCCAGGTCGACCGGTCCGGGTTCGGCGTGCCGTCGAGCCGCGGGACGAGGTCGTCGCCGTGCTCCAGGGCGAGGACGCCGACCTCGGGCGGCACCCGGTAGGCCGCGACGGGCGACCCCATCGTCACGACCTCGCGGACGGCGTAGCGGCGGCGGACGTCCGGGTCGGCCGCGAGCCCGGCGGCGACCATGCCGCCGAGACTGTGCCCGACGAGGCAGACCGGCTCGCCGGACCGGACCCCGGCGGACCGCATCGCCGCGAGGACGGCCGCCTCGGCCGCCGAGCTGCGACCGGCGAGGCTGCGGGCGTCGCTCGTGACGTCGAGCGGGTTCTCGCCGGAGCGCGGCGCCCACACCTGCGTGCCCGGCACGGCGACGACCCACGACCGGGCCCCGCCCGGGGCGTCGAGCCGGGTCACGGTGACCGAGCCGGGGGCACCGCCGCCGTCGGGGTAGGCGGACCGGACGAGCCCCGCGAGGTCGACGACGCCGGCCGGTGCGGCCGCCGGGGCCGGCCGGCCGCTGCGGGCGCGGACGCGGGCGGAGTCCCCGAGCAGACCGCCGGCGCCGGCGAGCGCGAGGAGCAGCGCCGACACCTGAGGGGTCGAGCGCGGCGGCCACTCGGTGCCGGCCGCGGCGGCCCACACCGGCCCGACGGCGGGCACCGGGGTGAGCAGCCCTTCGAGCACCCCGGGGACCGCGGCGACGAGGTGCTCGGTCGCGCCGCCGCCGCGGGCCAGCAGGCCACCGACGCGGTCGGGCAGGCCAGGCCCGCCGGCCGCCGTCACCCCGGCACCGTCGGCGGCACCGTCGGGGAGCAGACCCGCCCGGTCGAGGAGCAGGGCCAGCGCCACCGCTTCGACGGCCTGCGGCGCCGTCGCGGCGGCGAGCACCACCCCGAGCCGCCCGGCGACGGCCCCGGCGGCCAGGTCGACCGCGTGCGCGGCCCGGCGGGCCCCCTCCTCGGCCGCCGCGTAGCCGGCCGCGGTCGTGAGGAGGGCGGCGGCGAGGGCCCCGACCCGTGTCGCGGCCGCCGTCGGACCCGCGCCGCCCGCGACGCAGCCGCCGAGCACGTGCTCGGCGTGCGCGAACGTCAGCGGCGACCACGGTGCCGACACCAGCAGGCCCGCGTCGCCGAGCACCCGGCCGACCGTCAGGGCGGCACCCGCGAGGTCGGCGGCGCAGGCGAGGAGCAGGCGGGCCGTCGCCTCCATGTCCTCGGTGCGCGCCGCGACGCCGCCGGCGCCGCCGCGCACGACGAGACTCCCGGCGGTGTCGCCCCGGGCACCGGCCGGCGTGCTCACCGGCCCGCCCCGTCGAGCGCTGCGGCGTGCCGCAGCAGGGCCACGGTCGCGGCGTCGAGGTGCCCGGCGGCCTCGAGCACGCGGGCACGCTCGGTCACGAGCCGGGCGCGGAACTCGTCGGCCGCCACCGAGGTCCACGCGACGCCGCGGGCCGCTCCGAGCCGCTCCGCCGCCGCCCGGACGCCGTCCGCGGCCTCACCGACGACCCGCGCGAGAGCACGTACGTGACCCCCGTCCATGACGCTCTCCTCCCCGGGCACCTGCGCAGATGCCGACCGTGCGGGACGCTAGACGAGCTGCGCGACGGACGGGGTGGGTCGAGGAGTGGCTGTGGACGACGGGACGAACCGCGAAACGGTGGACGGGTCGAGGCCGGATGATCGGCCAGATCGGTCTCCGATGCGTCACGATGTGTATATGAGAGACGACTCTCCGTATCGGATCTGCTTCGTGTGCTCCGGCAACATCTGCCGGTCGCCCATGGCCGAGGTCGTCATGGCCCGTCTCGTCGAGGAGGCGGGCCTCGCCGACGTCGTCCTCGTCGACTCCGCGGGCACCGGCGACTGGCACATCGGCGAGCGCGCCGACCGCCGCGCCGTCCAGACCCTCGGCGCCCGCGGGTACGACGGCGCCACGCACCGGGCCAAGCAGTTCGACCCGCACTGGTTCCGCGAGCGGGACCTCGTCATCGGGCTCGACCGCGGCCACCAGCGGACGCTGCGCTCCTGGGCGCCCGACGAGGCGGCCCGCGCGCGGATCCACCTGCTGCGCGTCTTCGACCCCGCGGTCGGGCCGGACGGCGGCCACGACCTCGACGTCGCGGACCCGTACTACGACGGCCTGCCCGCGTTCGAGACCGTCCTCGACCAGATCGAGGCGGCGTGCGCCGGCCTGCTCGTGCGCGTCACCGAGGACCTCTTCGCCGGTGCCGCGGCCCGCAGCACGACGCGGCTCCCCGCGGACCGGGTCGACCTCACCGACGGGACGGCACCCGCCGTCGCCGGGATCCCCGCGGACCACGACGACTGAACCGACCGACGGCACCGACGGCCACGCCCCGGGGAGGCAGCGTGCCGGACGCACCGGTCTTCACCAAGCGCCGGGCCGACGCCCCGCGCGGCTTCTTCGCGGCCGAGGCCGCCGGGCTCGCGTGGCTCGACGAGGCCGCCCGCGAGCACGGCGGGGTCCCGGTCGTCCGGCCGCTCGAGGTGCACCCGGACCGGATCGTCCTGCCGCTGCTCGAGCACGGTCGGCCCGACGCGGCGGCGGCCCGCACGTTCGGACGCCGGCTCGCGGCGACGCACGCCGCCGGGGCCACCGGCTTCGGCGCCCCGCCCCCGGGCCTGGCCGGTGACGGCTGGATCGGTCCGCTCGCGCTGCCGCACGCGCACGACCAGGACGCCGGGCCGTCGTGGGGCGGCTTCTACGCCACGCACCGGCTGCTGCCCTACGCCCGAGCGGCCCGGGACTCCGGCGCGCTCACCCAGGACGGCGCCCGGGCCGTCGACCGGGTCTGCAGCCGGCTCGCGGCGGAAGACCCCGACCTCTGCGGCCCGCCGGAGCCCCCGGCCCGGCTGCACGGCGACCTGTGGAGCGGCAACGTCCTGTGGACGCCGTCCGGCGTCGTCCTCGTCGACCCGGCGGCGCACGGCGGCCACCGCGAGGCGGACCTCGCGATGCTCGCGCTCTTCGGCCTGCCGCACCTGGACGCCGTCCTCGCCGGCTACGACGAGGCCGCACCGCTCGCGGCGGGATGGCGCGAGCGCGTGCCGCTGCACCAGCTGCACCCGCTCCTCGTGCACGCCGTGCTCTTCGGCAGCAGCTTCGGCGCGCAGTCGGAGGCGGTCGCACGGCGGTTCGGCTAACAGCCTTCCCGTCCGTGCGGGACCGTAGGCGGATGCGCTTCATGGTCGTCGAGCACTACCTCCACGGCGCGGCCCCGGTGTACGAGCGGCTGCGGGCCGGCGGCCGGGCGGTCCCGGACGGCGTGACGTTCGTCGACAGCTGGGTCGACGAGTCCCTCGACCGGTGCTGGCAGGTCATGGAGGCCCCGGACCGGGAGTCGCTCGACGCCTGGACCCGCGCCTGGAGCGACCTCGTCGACTTCGAGATCACCGCCGTGGTGCCGACGGACGAGGCGGCCCGCCGGGCTCTGGGCTAGCGTCGCTCCCCGGGCGAGCGGCCACGGGGGCCGGGCCCGGGAGGGGACCGTCATGGCCGTCGTCACCGAACCGCTCGACACGCTCGTCGCCGCGTACGCCGCCCTCGCCGTCCGCGTCGGGGTCAACCTGCGACCGGGCCAGCGGGTCGTCGTCCGCGCCTACCTCGAGCAGGCCCCGGTCGCGCAGGCCGTCGTCCGCGAGGCGTACAAGGCCGGTGCCTCGCACGTCACCGTGGACTACCGCGACCAGCACGCGCAGCGGGCCGCCGTCGAGCTCGCCCCCGAGGACTCGCTGGGGACCGTGCTCGACCACGAGATCGCCGAGATCCGGGCGTGGGCCACCGACGACGCGGCGGTCATCAGCCTCACCGGCAACCCCAACCCGCTGCTCATGGAGGGGCTGAGCACCGAGCGCCTCATGAAGGCCGTGCCGCGCGCGCTCTTCGCGGAGGTCATGCAGGTCGTCGCGACGAACCAGGTCGCCTGGACGGTCGTCGGCGCCCCGAACGAGGGCTGGGCCCGCACCGTGCTCGGCGAGCCGGACGTCGAGCGGCTGTGGCGCGCGCTCGCCGTCGCCATGCGGCTGGACTCCGACGACCCGGTGCGGGCCTGGCAGGACCACCTCGACAAGCTCGCGCTGCGCCGCGACATGCTCAACTCCCGCGGCTTCGACCGGATCCGGTTCCGCGGCCCGGGCACCGACCTCGACGTCGGCCTGTCGGCCCGGTCGGTGTGGCAGGGCGGCGCCGTGACGAACGCGGCGGGCACGTCGTTCGTGCCGAACATGCCGACCGAGGAGGTCTTCACCGCGCCGGACTGGCGACGGGCCGAGGGCCGGCTCCGGACGACGGCCGCGTTCGTGCTCATGGAGCTCAACACCCAGGTCGAGGGCCTCGAGCTCGAGCTGTCGGACGGCGAGATCAAGGGTGTGAAGGCCCAGCGCGGCGAGGCCGCCGTCCAGACCCAGCTCTCCACCGTGCCGCGGGCCCGACACCTCGGCGAGGTCGCGATCGTCGACGGTGACTCGGCCGTCCGCCGCACCGGGCTCACGTACGGCGACATGCTCTTCGACGAGAACGTCGGCTGCCACGTGGCCTGGGGCAACGGCTACACGACGACGTTCGACGGCTCCGGCCCGATGGACGCCGACAGCCGGGTCAAGGAGGGGCTCAACCAGTCCGCGACCCACGTCGACGTCGTCGTCGGCAGCCCGCAGGTCGAGGTGGACGGCATCCAGGCCGACGGCACGGTCGTGCCGATCCTGCGCGGGGACGAGTTCGTGCTGGCCCAGGCATGACCGACGTCCCGTTCCCCGCGCCCCCGCGCGACGACCCTCCCAGCGACGAGCAGGACGAGCGGCGCTCGTTCGACGCGTGGCTCGACTACCATCGGGCCACCCTGCTCACCAAGTGCGCCGGGCTGGACGGCGAACAGCTCGCCCGGCGCGCGGTGCCGCCGTCGACGCTGTCGCTGCTCGGGCTGGTGCGCCACATGGCGGAGGTCGAGCGCAGCTGGTTCCGTCGGGGCCTCGACGCGCAGGACGTCGGCCCGCGTTTCAGCACCGCGGCCGACCCCGACGCCGACCTGCACGGCGGCGACCCCGCGAGCGCGGCGGCCGACGTCGCGGCGTTCCGGGCGGAGGTCGCCGCCGCGCGCGAGGTCGCGGCCCGGCATGCGCTCTCCGACACGGGGCAGCACCGCCGGCTCGGGCCCGTGAACCTGCGCTGGATCTACCTGCACATGATCGAGGAGTACGCGCGGCACAACGGCCACGCCGACCTGCTCCGCGAGTGCATCGACGGTGCGACGGGCGACTGACGACCGGACCCGTTGCACGAGAACGGCCCGGGCCGCACGCGGCGACCCGGGCCGTTCCTCTCTCCGCCCCCGCGGGAGACCTGCGCCCGCCGGCCGGACGGCCGGTCAGGAGTTCGGGATGACGATCTCGACGCGCCGGTTCAGCTGGCGGCCGACCGGGTTGTCCTTGCCCTTCAGGGTGTTCGGCGCGACGGGCTGGGTCTCGCCGAAGCCCTGCGCGTCGAGCGGGGCCTTCAGGCCGGCGCCCTCGAGGAACGTCACGACGGCGTTCGCGCGCCGCTCGGACAGGTCCTGGTTGTACGTGTCGCTGCCCTTGGCGTCGGTGTGCCCGTTGACCTGGATCTCGACGGTCTGCTTTCCGAGCGCCTTGGCGACGGCGGTGAGCACCTGCTTCGCCTCCGGCCGCACGGCGTCCTTGTCGAAGTCGAAGAGCACCCCGGCCGAGATCCGGATGAGCGTGCCGCAGGGCTTGCCGAGCGGCTTGAGCTTGTCGAGCTTGGGCAGCTTGCCGAGCAGCGCGAACTTCGGCATGGGGGCGACGCTGATCGGCAGGCCGTTGAGCGTGCCGGTGCCGTCGCCGTTGACGATGACGACGCCCTCGGGGCCGGTCCACTGGCCGCTGCCGTTGCCCTCGTTGGAGATGACGCCGTACGCGTCGGTCGTCCAGGTGCCCGAGCCGTCGGTGTCCACCTGGTAGACCTCGGTCTCGTTCGAGTACTGGCCCGACCCGTCGGCGTCGACCTGGTAGACGGTGCCGCCGAAGGTGAACTGGCCGCTGCCGTCGGTGTCGACCTGGAGCACCCCGGCCTTGGTGGTGACCTGACCGGAGCCGTCGGCGTCGACCTGGTAGACGGCGTCACCGGACGACACCTGGCCGCTGCCGTCCTCGCTGACCTGGCTCACGCCGGCCCGGCTGACGACCTGGCTGCCGTCGTCCCCGCCGCCCACCGTGACGCCCGAGCGGTTGACGATCGAGCCGTCCGCGGCGCAGCGGGCCCCCGTCACCTCGACCCCCGGCGGGAGGTCGACGTCCTTGACGATCGCCTTCTGCACCGTGGCGGCCTTGCCGGTCATCGACGTGAGGTCCGGCACCCGCGGCGTCGGGAACTCGGGCAACGTGACGGCGTCCCCTCCGGCGCCGTCGGTCGCCGTCGTCCCGCCGTCGATCGTCACGCCGCCGGTCTCGTCGGTGCCCACGGTCGCACCCGCAGCGGGCGCGGACGACGCACCGCCCGCCGGGGTGAACGTCTCGCTCGACCCGCACGCGGTGAGCGCGAGGGCGAGACCGGCGGTGGCCGCCAGCGCGGCGGCACGGGTGACGCGGGAGCGGGGCAGGGTGCGCGAGGTCATGACGTGGTCCTTCGGGAGGCAGGGGCGGAGCAGGCAGGGCGGAGCAGGCAGGGCGGAGCAGGCAGGAAGCAGTCAGGTGGGGCCGGCGGTTCAGCCGAGGACGGCGGCGAGGCCCTGGTAGGCGATACCGGCGACGCCGAGGACGAGGCCGATCCAGCCGAGGACGTACCCGGCGGTGGCGCGGGCTCCCGGGTAGCCGTTCCGGCGGGCGATCCGGCCGAGCACGATGCCGAGGATGCTCCCGACGATCGGGAAGCAGAAGAAGCCGAGGACCGAGCACCACAGGGCCGCGGTGGCGGTGCTCCGCGACGGGTGCGTGGCGGGGCCGACGCCGTACGTCGTGGGCTGGGCGACGAAGACGGGCGGCTGGTGGGGGCCCGGGTACTGGGCTCCGGCGTACTGGTTCATCGTGGTCTCCAAGGGGGCGGTGGCCGTTCGTGCTCAGTGAGAGCGGACCGCCCGCGGAGAAGTTCACGCGGTTCCGGGATTTCTTCCGGCCTCAGTCGACGCGCAACGAACCGAGGATCTCCTCGAGGTCGGGGTCGCCGTCCACCGAGCGCACCTGCACCCACACCGTGAACTCGTCGGTGCCCTGGTTCGCGAGGACGACGTCCTGGACGACTGCCGCGTCGGCGCAGCCGGTGCGGCGCCACAGCGTCGCGGGCCACTTGCCGACGGTGCCCTTGCTGGCCGTCGTCGTCGCGCAGCCGGGGACCTCGATGCTCCGGAGCACCTGCGCGGGGTCGGTGTACGTGTCGGAGTAGGCGACGGTGACCGCCCGGGCCCCGGCGCCGGCACGCGCCCCGGTGTCGGCGTCGTCCGCGCCGGGGAAGCTCACCCCGGCCACCTTCCCGGTGTCCCACGACCGCGGGATCGCCACCGAGGCGCCGCCGTCGGTCGGGGCGAGCCGGTGCGTCGTGAAGAGGTACCGGCTCGCGAGAACCGCCCCCAGGACCAGGACGGCGAGGACGGCGGCGGCGAGGAGCGGACGCCGACGGCCCCGGGGCGGCGCGGGCGACGGTACGGCTCCCGACGGCGCGGTCGACGGCGGGGTCGAGGGCGGGGTCGAGGGCGGCGACAGGTCGAGGGGCGGGAAGGACGCCGCCGGCAGCACGGGAGGCGGCGGCTCGGGCGCCCGCAGCCCGGTCCCGATCGGGATCGGCACCGTGAGCGCCGCGGCGACCTCGCTAGTCGGCATCGGCCCGGCGCTGCGCCGCCAGGGCGCGAGCCCTCCGCGCAGCTCGGCCGCGAGCTCGGCGGCGGTCGCCGTCCGGTCCTCGGCGCGCTCGGCGGTGGCCCGGCGCAGGACGTCCCCGAGCGCCGTGCCCGGCCACGGGGCGGCGATCCCGAGCAACCGGCCGACCGTCATCCCGAACGCGTGGACGTCGGTCGCCGGGGTGATCCGGCCGGCCATGTCGCGCTGCTCTGGGGCCATGAAGGCGGGCGACCCGGCGGGCAGGGTGAGCCCGGAGGCCCACTGGAGGTCCTTGGCGATGCCGAGGTCACCGAGCATGACCCGCTTGCCGGCGAACGGGCCGGTCGCCCGGTCGGCGTGGGCCGCCGTCCGGAAGAGCACGTTGGCCGGCTTGACGTCCCGGTGGACGATCCCGCTGCGGTGGAGCACCGTGAGCGCGGCCGCGATCCCGTCGACGACCGCGAGCACGTCGTCCGGCTGCCACGGCGGCGGGCGCTCCTTGACGAGGTCGGCGAGCGTCCCGCCGTCCGCGTAGGACATGACGAAGTACGGCCGGCCGTCGTCGAGCTCGCCGATGTCGTAGACCCGCACGAGGTGGTCGCTGTCGACCCGGCGCAGCAGCCGCGCCTCGTCGACGAACCGGCGGTGCACGTCGGCGTTGGCGGCCCAGTTGTCGGCGAGGATCTTCACCGCGACGAGGGAGTCGAGCTGCGGGTCCTCGGCGAGCCAGACCGTCGCGAACCCGCCCGACCCGAGCGACCGCTGCACGCGGAAGCGACCGACGGTCGTGGGGGTGGCCACGGGCGCATCCTGCCTGATCATGACTGGTGACGTCACGCCGTCCCGGTTTGAGATCATGTGAACGTGACCTCACCCAGCACCGACCTCGACGCCCTCGCGGCCAGGGCCGCGGCCGGTGACGCGGCCGCCCTCGACGCGCTGCTCACGGCGATCCGGCCGGACGTCCTGCGTCGCTGCACCCGGATCCTGCCGTTCAGCTCGGACGCCGAGGACGCCGCCCAGGAGGCGCTCATCGCCGTCGCCAAGGGCATCCACGGCTTCGGCGGCCGGAGCAGGTTCACGACGTGGCTCTACCCGGTCGTCGCGAACAGCGCCTTCGCGACCTACCGCCGGATGCGCAGGACGGCGGACGAGGCCGGCCTCGACCAGGCCCCCGAGGTCGCCGACCCGGCCCGGGTCAGCGTGCTCGCCGGCACCCGCCTCGATCTCGTCGAGGCCCTCGAGAAGCTCCGCGTCGACCAGCCGCACGTCGTCGAGGCGGTCGTCCTGCGCGACCTCATGGGCCTCGACTACGCCGAGATCGCCGAGCGGCTCGACGTCCCGCTGGGCACCGTGAAGTCACGGATCAACCACGCCCGGACGAGCCTGCGGGTGCTGCTCGCGGTGCGGTGAGGACGGCGGCCGGAGCCGGCCGGAGCCGGCCGGCAGCGCCTCAGGCCCTCGCGTGCACCAGATGTGCGAGCGCTGCCACCTGCCGGTACGGGTCGACGCCCGCCACCGCCCGCTCGGCGCCGAGCAGCTCGTCGAGCGCAGCGCCCTCGGGCGGCGGGCCGTCGAGGTGGTCGGTGAACGTCCGGACGCCCCACCAGCGGCGACGGGTCAGGCCGTGCGGGGCGAGGGCGGCGTCCAGGCCGGCCGGGGTGTGGGCCCGGACGTCGAGACCGAGCCGGTTCGTGTAGCGGGCACCGTCGAGCGCCCGGTGCACCTGCGTCCAGTCGCCGAGCAGGCCGGGGCGCATCGCGAGCCCGACGCCGTTGCGGACGAGCAGGCTGAGCAGGCCGCCGGGGCGCACGACGGCCGCGAGCGCGGCGAGCATCGGCGCGTCGTCGTCGAGGTACATGAGGACTCCGTGGCACAGGACCAGGTCGAAGCCGCCGGCGGCGAGCGGGCCGGCGAGGTCGGGCGCCTGCTGCCCCGGGCCGACGACGAGCCGGACGCGGTCGCGGACGGCCGGCGGTTCGCCGTCCAGGTCGGCGCGGAACCGGTCGAGCAGGTCCGGCGACGGGTCGAGCCCGACGACGTCGTGCCCGAGCCGGGCGACCCGCAGCGCCTGGGTGCCCTGCCCGCAGCCGACGTCGAGCACACGCTTCGGCCCGGGCGGCAGCAGCGCGAGCGCGGCCTCGACCTGCTCGGCGACGAGGGTCTGCCGGACGACGTCCCGCACCGTGCCGAGGCCGGCGAGCCAGCGCTGCTCGGCGGGGGCGAAGGGGCGGTCGGTCACGCGGCGTCCTCGTCCGCCCGGGCCGTGGCCGGTGCGGCCGGGGCCGCCCCGTGCGGCAGGTGCTCGGACGCCGTCCGCCAGCGGGGCTGGACGAGGGCCGCGGCGAGCGCCGCGCACCCGACGGCCGCGCACGCCCCGAGGAACGAGACACCCGGGCCTCCGACGTCGACGAGCAGCCCGCCGATCGCCGTCCCGGCCGCGCCGCCGGTGGTGAACGCCGTGTTGAGCCACGCCTGGGCCTCGCTGAGCCGGTCGCGCGGGGCGAGGTGGTCGACGAGGTTCTGGGCGATGATGAGGCCGGGCGCGATGCAGACACCGGTGACGAACATGACCGGCAGGATCGCGACGAGCGGCGGGACGTCGAGCGTGAGGATGAGCAGCGCCATGAGCCCGAGCCCGGTCGCGAACCCGGCGAGGGTGAACGGGTAGCGGGTGCGCTCGGGGCGCCGCCAGAGGCGGGCGCCGTACCAGAGGCCGCCGATCGCGCTGCCGCCCGCGATGAACGTGAAGAGCAGGCCGACCTTCGCCTGGCTGCCGAGCACCTCGCGCGCGGTCGCGGCGATCGACACGTCGCACTGGCCGAACCCGACGGCGAGGCCGGTCGTCACGAGGACGACGGCGAGCACGCCGCGCGAGCGCAGCGGGGACGCGCTGCGGTGCCCGGCGCCCTGGTGGTGCTCCTCGGGCCGGACGGCGCGGGCGGCCGCGGTGAACGCGTACGCGGCGCCGCCGCCGGCGAGGAGCACCGCCGTGACGAGCAGCGGGACGACGGGCGGCGCCACGACGAGCAGCAGCGAGAGCAGCAGCGGGCCGCCGACGAAGATCGTCTCGACGGCGACCGCGTCGAGCGCGTAGGCGGCGCGCCGGTCCGCGTCGTCGGCGAGGACGACCCGCCAGGCCGCGCGCATCGCGGGGCCGACCGGCGGGAAGGTCAGACCGACCCCGGCGGAGAGCACGAGGAGGACCGCGTCGGGCGCGCCGTTGACCGCCGACAGCGCGAAGACGGCGAGCAGCGTGCCCGAGGCGACCGAGGTCGTCCCGATGACCAGCGGCTGGCCGAACCGGTCGAGCCCGCGGCCCAGCAGCGGCGTCGCGACCGAGGAGGCGAGCGCCCAGGCCGCCGTGACGATGCCGGCGACGGAGTACGAGTCCCGGACCGACTGCACGAGCAGCACGACCCCGAGCGGTCCCATGGCGATGGGCAGCCGCGCGACGACGGCCGCCGCGAACGGCAGCAGCGCCGCCCTCCGCCGCAGGATGTGGAAGTACCGGGACACGCCAGCACTCAACCACGCCGTGCGGATCTTCCTGACCCCCGGGTCAGGACGGCGCGGGCTCCGGCAGGCGCTCGGCGGCGAGCACGCGGGCGGTCACCGCGTCGAGGGCGGACGCCGCGGCGCGCAGCTCGGCAGGGGGCGGGGCGGTCGCGGCGTAGAGCAGGCGCTCGAGGACGGCGAGCGACCCGACCGGGTCGCCGCCGGACCCGTCCTCGGGCGGGGCGGCACCGACGGGCAGGTCGGCCGGCAGGTCGGCGGCCGCGGCGCGCAGCCGCTCGTCGCCCCGGGCGAGCCGCGCCCCGAGCTCGGCGAGGGTCTCCTCGGGGCGCCGTGCGCCGCCGCTGCGCGTCAGCGCGGCCTGGAGCCGGTCGAAGGCGGCGAGCAGGTCGGCGGCACCGCCCACGGGGCCCGGCCCGGACGTCGCGCGGCTGCCGTCGTCCGCCCTGCGGCGCCGCCGCACGACGAGCCAGGCCACGAGCGCACCGGCGAGGACGAGCACGACCGCGAGCACGACGAGCAGGACGGCGTGCTCCTCGACCCACGCGGCGAACCGGTCGAGCGCGGGCGGGTCGGCGAGGGTCGAGCCGGCGGTCGGGTCGGACGCCACCCAGCCGGCGCCCGGGAACCAGACCTCGACCCAGGCGTGCGCGTCGGACTCCCGGACGAGCCGTGTCGAGCCGTCGGTCACCGTCGGGTCCACGCCGGCGTCGGACGACGGCAGGCCGCCGCCGGAGAAGCCCACCGCGAGCCGCGCCGGGATCCCCATCTCGCGCAGGAGGACGACCTCGGCCGTCGCGTACTGCTCGCAGAACCCCTGCTTCGAGCGGAAGAGGAAGTCGTCGACGGCGTCCTGGTCCTCGTCCGGCACCGGGGCGTCGAGCGTGTAGCGGGTCGTCGCGCGCAGGTGGTCCTCGACGGCGCGCACGGCGGCGTACCGGGAGTCGGCGCCGAGGGCGAGCCGCCGGGCGAGGGCGGACGTGCGGCCCGTCACGGTCCCCGAGCTCTGCAGCCAGCGGCCGGCGTCCACGAGGTCGCCGTCGCCCGGCACCGGGCCCGCGCCGTCCGGCCCGGTCGCGGGGGCCGCCGCGACGAGGTCGGCCGCGTCGACCGGGGAGCCGTTGCCGTCGCCGGGCTCGACCGACGGCCGGGCCGCCCAGCGCACGGCGTACCCGACCTCGTCGTCCGAGCGGTCGCCGGCGCCGCCGTGCGGGTGCACGAGCGTGCCGTCGGCGGCGAGGAACGCGGTGTCCCGCGCACCGAGCGACACCTCGAGCGCGGTGCCGGGGCGGGGCACGGTGAACGGCCCGGCGGCGAGCCAGCGGACGCCGTCCGTGCGCACCGGGGCCCCGTCGGGCACCGGGTCGAGCCTCGTCCGGACGTCGACGTCGCCCGTCACCGGCACGCCGCCCTCGGCGGCGGCCGTCTGCGCCCAGGTCTGCCCGGTGTACGTGTCGAGAACCGCCGAGCGCCACAGCGTCGGGGAGTCCGCGGCGACGAGCATGACCGGGGTGTCCGGCAGGTCGCCGCGGGCGCGCAGGTCGAGGGCGCCGCCCGAATAGGTCCCGCTGACGCTGCGCGGGGCGGCGTCCCCCTGGCCGCCGGGCAGCCCGCCGCCGAAGGGCCCGCCCGACGGGCCGCCGGAGCCGGCGTCCTGCGCGGACGACGACTCGGGCAGCCGGCTCACGACGGCGAACGCGAGGAGCGAGACGGCCATCGTCGCGGCGACGACGCCCGCGGTGCCCCGCCAGCGCGAGGGCGGCCGCGGTCCGGTGACCCGGACGACGGGCCCGGGGCCCGGCCCGGAGAGGTGCGCGGCCGGGCCGGCGGGCACCGTCGGGTGCCGCCGGGCCGCCCGGGCCAGCGCGACGAGGGTCGCGGTCCACCCGACGACGACGGGGACGACGAGGGCGCCGGCCCCGCGCGGGGCGAGGAAGGGCCCGAGGCCGACCCCGAGCGCGAGCACCGCGACGCCGAGCACGAGGTTCATGAGCATCGCGCGCCGGGTGCCGTCCTGGTCGGCGGACGTCGCCGCGAGGAACCCCGCGACGAAGATGCCGAGCACCCCGGCCGGTCCGAGCCCGCGCAGCCCGGCGGCGGCGAACGGCACGACGAGCGTGCCGACGGCGACCGCCGCCCACAGCCCGATCCGCAGCGTCCCGAGCGAGGGCCGGGTCAGGCAGGCCCGTGCGAGCAGGGACAGCCCGACCGCCGTCGCGATCCCGAGCACCGCGAGCACCGGGGCGAGCACCCCGGCGGCGACGAGCCCGGCCATCGCCGCGGCGTGCACCGTGAGGACGGCGGCCCGCAGCACCGGGTCGTCCGGGCCCTCGCTGCCCGGCCCCGGCCGCGCCGCGAGCGGGCGCCAGAGCAGCGCGGGCTGCGGGGCGGATTGCGGGGCGGGCTGCGTCACACCGTCACCTGCGCCGCCGTCGTGAGCACCGAGAGCCGCACACCCTTTGCCGCGGCCCGCGCGCTGATCTGCTCCCACCAGCCCGGTTCGAGCGGGCGCGTCGTCGCGACGAGGACGTCGCCGCCCGCCCCGGCCCACTCGGCCGCGACGCGCAGGTCGTCGCCCCGCGGGGCGGTGACGGCACCGACCGCCGCCAGCAGGTCGAGCAGGTCCGCGGCGTCCCGGCCGGTGATCCCGCCGAGCCCGTCGGTGTCGTCCGCCGGGTCGTCCGAGGTCACCGGGCACAGCCGCGCGAGCCGCTCGTCGCGGGCGAGCAGGCAGACCTCCCGGTCGGCCCGGGCGGCCTCGACGACGGTGCCGGCGACCCGGGAGAGCAGCGCCTCCCACTCCGGCGCGGCCGGTTCGCCCGCGACGACGAGGGCCAGCCGGCGGGACACCGTCCGCTCCGGCTCGACGACGACGAGCCGGCCGTGCCGCGCCGTGCTGCGCCAGTGCACGTGCCGGGCCTCGTCCCCGGGCCGCCACTCGCGGACCGAGTGCAGGTCCGGGCCGGTCCGGGCGGGCTCCCCCGCCGGGTCGTCCCCCTCCCCGCCGCGGACGACGACGTCCGCGGCCCACGACGGCACCGGGTGGACGACGCTCACGCGCCGGTTCGCGAGGACCCGGCGGCGCTCGACCATGCCGAACGGCGCCGTCGTCGAGAGCGTCACGTCGTGCCCCTCCGAGAACGCCCGGTGCCGCGCGACCCGGCGCTGCGTCACGTGCGCCGTCCCGCCGGGGGGCACCGCCCCGACGAGCACGACCGCGTCGTCGTACCCGACGACCCGGTCGGTGACGAGCAGCGGCGGGGTCGTGCGTCGTCCGGTGTTGTGCAGCGTGAGGACCCACTCGGCGGGCTCGCCGACGACCGCGCGGAACGCGAGGCCGGACGTCACCGTGACCGCCTCGAGCCGGGGCCGGCCGATCCACGAGACGACGAACGGGCCACCGGCGGCGCAGGCGAGGAGCAGCAGCCAGGCGTTGTCCGACCGGTAGCCGAGGTAGCCCAGCGCGAGGACGGCGACGATCGGGGCGAGCGCCAGCGGGCGCAGCGACACCGGCTCGACGAACGGCCGGCCCTGCGCGGGACCGGTGCGTGCGCCGTCCTCCACCGTGGTCAGACCTGCACCGGCACCGGCACCGAGCCGGCGATCTCCGCGACGAGCGCCTCGGCGGCCGTGCCGCCGGGCGAGGACGCCGGCAGCGACAGCCGGTGGGCGAGCACCGGCACGGCGAGCGCGCGGACGTCGTCCGGGGTGACGTAGTCACGTGCCGCGAGCGCGGCCCGGGCCTGCGCGCAGCGCACCAGGGTGATCGCCGCCCGGCTGCTCGCACCGAGCCGGACCCGCGGGTCCTCCCGGGTGCGCCGGACGAGGGCGAGGGCGTGCGCGAGCACCGGGTCGGCGACGTGCAGCGTGCGGACGGCGGCCCGGACGGCACGCAGCCGGTCGGCGTCGACGACCGGCGCGAGCTGGTCCACGGTCGGCCCGGCGAGCTGCTCCCGGACGACGAGGAGCTCGCTGTCCGCGTCGAGGCCGCCCAGGCGCAGCCGGACGGCGAACCGGTCGAGCTGGCCCTCCGGCAGCGGGTACGTGCCGTGCTGCTCGAGCGGGTTCTGCGTCGCCACGACGAAGAACGGGTCCGGGACGGGGTGCCGGACGCCGTCGACGGTCACCGCTCCCTCGTCCATCACCTCGAGGAACGCCGACTGGGTGCGCGGCGGCGTCCGGTTGAGCTCGTCGACGAGCACGACGTGCGCGAAGACCGGGCCGGCGACGAACGTGAACCGCTGCGCGGCCGGGTCCCAGACCGACGACCCGGTGATGTCCGCCGGCAGCAGGTCCGCCGTGGCCTGCACCCGGTGGAACGACCCGCCGACCGAGCGGGCGACGGCCCGGGCGAGCGTCGTCTTGCCCGTGCCGGGGACGTCCTCGACGACGACGTGGCCGCCCGCGAGCAGCGCGACCGTGACGAGCTCGACCGCCTCGTGCCGCCCGCGGACGACGCGCTCGACGTTGCCGACGAGCGCCCGGGCCACCCGGGTCACCTCGCCGAGGTCCGCGGGCGCGTGGACCGGGTCCTCGTGCTGGGCGTGCTGCCCGGGCGGAGCGGCCGGGTCGTCGACGGTTGTCACCATTTCACTGTAAGTGGCCGACCTGTCCGGCGCGCCCGCCGCCCGGGTGGAGCCCCCTGCATCACGCCCGTGCGGACCCGGCGGCCGACGTGCACGTCCGGCCTCGTCCGCTCGGGGGACCCCCGGGGACTAGCACCATGAGGCACTACCGCGGTCCTTGACTTCTGGGGAGGATCGCAGGATGGACGCCGGGGACCGCGGCCCGCAGGGCCCGCTGCCGCTCGACCGCGCCCTGCCCGGGCTCCAGCGCCTCGAACCGGCGGCCCTGGCCCACATGCTCGGCCGGCACGCCGGCGGCGCCGAGGTCACCGGCGCCCGCGTGCGGCACCTCGTCTGGTCGCCCGGGCACCGGTTCGCCGCCCACGTCGAGGGCGTCGTCCACGGCAGCGGCGGGCAGCCGGGCAGCGGGGTGCACCGCGAGGCCGTCGTCGTCGCCTCCACCGACCCCGAGGTCCCGGACGGCGTCCGCTGGCTCCCCGACGACCCGCACCTGCCCGTGCTCACGACGAGCTGGGCCCGCGCCGCGGCCCGCCTGCACTACCGGCCGGGCCGCCGGATCGGGCTCGCGGTCGGCGACCGGGTCGTCACCGGGTACCCCAACCGGCTCACGTTCGAGCGGGGCCGCGAAGGGCTCGAGGTGCTGCGGACGGCGCTCGGCCCGGCCGCGGCGGGCCCGGACCGGCCGCTCGCGCACCTGCTCGCCACCGCCCACCACGCCGTCGCCGGCCGGCGGCCGGGCCCGGACGCGGCCGTCGACGTCGCGCTCCCCGCCGGGGAGGTGCTCGCCCGGCTGCACCGCAGCGAGGCCCCGGCCCCGCGCTCGACGACCGGTGGCGCGGCGATCGCCGCGGCCGAGGCCGCCGTCCGGGTCGTCACCGCCGCCCTGCCCGCGGAGGGCCGGCGGGCCGGCGCCCTCGTCGACGACCTGCGCCGCTGCCTGCCGCCGGACGACGACATGGTGCTCTCGCACGGCCGCTTCGAGCACGGTCGCCTCGTCCGCGCGTCGACGGCCGCGGCCGCCGAGGTCGTGCTCGACAGCGGCGACGACGTCGCCGCTGCACCGCGGGCGCTCGACGTCGCGACCTACCCGGCCGCCCTCGTCGACGGCCGTCCCGGGGACGCCGAGCGCGCCGAGGAGGCGCTCGACCGGCTCCTCGACGGGTACGGGATCGGCCCCCGGCACCTCGACTGGCACCTCGCGACGGCGATCCTGCGCCGGTGCGACGAGCCGCTGCGACGGCTCGCCCCGCTCTGGCAGGAGCAGACCGTGCGACTGCTCGACACCGTCGCGGAGGTGACCCGCCGGTGCACCGCCGTCACGGTCTGAGCCGCCCCCGACCCCGCCGCGAGGAGCGTGCCGCATGACCGACCGCCCCCGCGTCGTCGACCTGCGGGACCCGGCCCCCGGCCGCGGTCCCAAGATCGCCGTCGTCACCGCCGCCTTCCCGACCCTGACCCAGACCGCGGTGCTCGGCGAGCTCCGGGCCCTGCACCGGGCGGGCCGGCTCGCCGGGATCTTCCCGACCCGGCCCGGCGACACCCAGATGCACCACCCGGCGGTCGCCGAGCTGCTGCCGTACGTCCGGCTGCTCCCGGACGGCGGCGTCCACGAGCAGGCCGAGGCGCTCGCCGCGCGGGTCACGGCGCTGCGGGCCGCGGGCGGCCGGGTGGACGGCGTCCACGGGTGGTACGCCCACGAACCGGCCGCGGTCGCCGAGCGCGCCGGTGACCTGCTGCGCCTGCCCTTCAGCTTCGGGGTGCACGCGGCCGACGCCCGCCGGGTGACCCCGTTCGAGCTCGGCCGCCGGGCCGAGCGGGCCGCGGGCGTCGTCGCCTGCAACCCGCGGGCGGTCGAGCTGCTGCGGGCGACGTCCGCGAACGTCACCGAGCTGCCGCACGGAGTCGACCTGGAACGCTTCCGGCCGCGGCCCGGAGCGACGACCGGGGCCCTCGACGACGCGGGCCGGGCGCCGGACGGCACGACCGGGCGGCCGCTCCACGTGCTCGCCGTGGGCCGGCTCCTCGAGCGCAAGGGCTTCGGCGTGCTCGTCGACGCGCTCTCCCGGGTGCGGCACGCGTGGCGGCTGCGCATCGTCGGTGACGGCCCGGTGCGCGCCGCGCTCGAGGACGCCGCCCGCCGGGCGCCCGGCGGCAGCCGCATCGAGTTCGCCGGCGCGGTGCCGCACGACGCGCTGCCGACCCACTACGGCTGGGCCGACCTCGTCGTCGTCCCCTCCGTCGTCGACGCCAACGGCGACCGGGACGGTCTGCCGAACACCGTGCTCGAGGCGATGGCCTGCGGGGTCGCCGTCCTCGGCACGGACGTCGGCGCGATCGGCGGCGTCCTGCGCGCCTCGGGCGGCGGCCTCGTCGTGCCCCCCGGGGACCCGCGCCCGCTCGCGACCCTCGTCGAGAGCCTCGCCCGCAACGCCCCCGTCCGGCGGGCGCTCGCCGCCCAGGGCCGGGTGCACGCGGTCGAGAGCTACGGCCTCGACCGCTGCGCGAACCGGTTCGTCGCCCACCTCGAGGCGCTCCACGGCCACCGCATCCCGTCGTCGGTGCGCTGACGCCGTCTCGACGGGCGCCCCCGGCGGCCCCGCCCGATGATCCGTTCATGCCCGAGGACGAGCAGCCCGCCTACGCGCGGTTCGGCAACCGGTTGCTCGTCGTCTGCGAGGACGTCGTCTACGTGGGGATCGCGGCTGCGCTCGTCGTCACCGCGGGGACCCTCCTCGTCGCGGCCGGCGAGCACGTCGTCACGCTCGTCGCGCAGCGCAGCCAGGACGCCGCGATCGAGGTCCTCGACGCGCTCCTGCTCATCTTCATCGTCGTCGAGCTGCTGTACGCCGTCCGGACGACGATCGCCGAGCGCAAGCTCGTCGCCGAGCCGTTCCTCCTCGTCGGCATCATCGCCGCCGTCAAGGAGATCGTCGTCCTCGCGGTGAAGGCCGCCGAGGACGCCGGCAAGGGCAGCGTGTTCACCGACCAGATCCTCGAGGTCGGTGTGCTCGGCGGGCTCGTGCTCGCCCTGGGCGCGACGGCGTGGATGCTGCGGATCAAGGAGCGGGAGCCGGAGGAGGGCGACTGAGGTCGTCCGGTGCGCCCGGCGGCGCCGGCCCCGGTCAGGCGGGTAGGTAGGGCTGCTGGCCGCCCCCGGTCAGGCCGAGACGAGGTCGACGAACCGCGCGAGGTCGATGTTGCCGCCGGAGAGCACGACGCCGATCCGCCGGCCGTAGACCTTCTCCGGCTCCTCGCGCGCGAGCCGGCGGACGGCGGCCAGCGCCAGGCAGCCGGTCGGCTCGACGACGATCTTCAGGTACGTGTAGAGCAGCTTCATCGTGTCGACGAGCTCGTCGTCCGTCGCCGTGAGGATCCCGTCGACGCCGGCCCGGATGATCGGGAACGTGAAGTCGCCGAGCCGGGTCGTCTGGGCGCCGTCCGCGATGGTCCGCGGGGTGGGGATCGTGACGATCGAGCCCGCCGCGAGCGACCGGCGGCCGTCGTCCCCGGCCTCGGGCTCGACGCCGTAGACCCGGCAGCCGGGCGCGATCGCCGCCGCGACGACGCACGCCCCGGAGAGCAGCCCGCCGCCGCCGAGCGGCACGTAGAGCGCGTCGAGGGCGCTGACCTCGGCGAGCAGCTCGCGGGTCGCGGTGCCCTGGCCGGCGATGACGTCGGGGTGGTCGAACGGCGGCACGAAGACCGAGCCGTGCTCGGCGGCGATGCCGCCCGCGATGGCCGCCGGGTCGCCGTCGTACCGGTCGTACTGGACGACCCGGCCGCCGTAGCCGAGCGTCGCGTCGAGCTTGGCCTGCGGGGCGTCGTGCGGCATGACGATCGTCGCGGGCATGCCGAGCAGGGACGCCGCGAGCGCGACGGCCTGGGCGTGGTTGCCCGACGAGTACGAGACGACCCCGGCCGCCCGGTGCGCGGGGTCGAGCCGGGCCAGCGCGTTGTAGGCGCCGCGGAACTTGAAGGCGCCCATCCGCTGCAGGCTCTCGCACTTGAGCCGGACCTGGGCGCCGACCATGCTGTCGAGCAGCCGTGAGGAGAGCACCGGCGTCCGGTGCGCGACGCCGTCGAGCCGGCCCGCGGCGGCGACGACGTCGGAGTACGTCGGGGAGCCGAGCGGCAGCGCGTGGGCGACCTCGCCGGCGGGTGCGGCCACGACGTCCTGCCCGACGACCTCGCCCGGGACCGGCTCCCGCCAGGGCCCGGAGCCGCCGGTCGGCGTACCCGCACCGCCGGCCGCGGCCGACCCCAGCACCGGACCGGTGCGCGTCACCCTGGGCGGAGGCGTGTCCGCCCAGCCGAACCCGACGACCGCCCCGTCACCGACGGTCTCGCTCACGGCACATCCGGTCGTCGGCTCACACGACGACGGTAGCCCGTCACCCCCCGTGTCCCGGCGGACGCCGGGCGCGACGCTCCGCGCGTCCCGCCGACGTCCCCCGGGGGCGTTCCTCGGCTCGTCAGTGCCCGACGGTGCGGTGCAGGCGCCAGAAGGTGTCCCGGAACCCGAGGCGCGGCCAGGCCCGGGACGACAGCAGGTTCGTCGCCCGCCAGTCGGTGACGCAGCACGCGTACCCGGCCTCGCCGCTCCAGGCGAGCACCTGCTCGCCGAGCGCCCGCCCGGCCCCGAGCCCGCGCGCCCCGGGCAGCACGGCGGCGAACCCGAGGAAGCCGGCGTCCGGCAGGAGCGCGAGCCCTTCGTGCGTCCGCGACTGCGTGAGCGCGCAGCCGACGGCCGCGCCGACGACCTGCGGGGCGCCGTCCGGCCCCGGCACCTGGGCGACCCACGTCGGGAACCGCGGGTCGCCGAAGGTGTCCTCCCAGTCCGTCGTCTGCTCCTCGACGGTCGGCACCGCGGCCCCGCTGAGCACCGGCGAGCGCGCCTGGTGCGCGGGCAGCGCGACGTCGATCTCGCCGAGCGCGGGGACGTCGGCCCGCTCCGCCGGGCGGACGACGAGCGGCGGGCGCGGTGCGGGCGCGGCGGGCAGCGGCTCCCGGACGGCGTGCACGTGCTGCAGCCCGAACGCGAGCCGGAACCAGGCGTCGACGAGCGCGTCGGCCCCGCCCGCCGCGGGCCCGCCGTCCCCGCCCGCGGGGAGCAGGACGTAGTGCGCCGTCCGGCCCTCGTCGGCCCAGCGCTGCGCCGCGTAGCCGTAGAGGTCGCGGGCGACCTCCGAGGCGCCCGGCGCGACGGCGTGCCCGGCGGAGTCGACCCACACGTTGTCGCCCCACACGGGGTCGGCCTTCGGTGCCCCGACGAGGTAGCCGACCGTCTCGCCGCCGCGCACCGCGACCGCGCCGCTCGCACCGTCCCTGCACCAGGCGGCCCGGACGGCGGCCGCCGCAGCGGCCGGGTCCTCGAACCTCGGGTCGAGCAGCGGCTCGCGCCGCCGGTGCGCGGCGTGCCGCAGCGCGAGCAGCCGGCCGGCCGGGTCGACGTCGTCGTCGGTGAAGGCGCGCAGCCGCAGGGTGGTCACGGCGGGCACCGTAGTGCGACCCGCGCCGGCGGGCGAGCGGTTATCCCCCGCCCGCCGGCCGAGGACGTCGATCACCCGGGCAACCTCCGGGGCGCCCCGGAGGCACTAACGGGCCATGCATCCGTCAGGAGTGGGGAGTCAGCCCGTGAGCCGTTCGTCGAAGTCGCCCGCCCGCCGTGTCCGCCCGCCGCGCAGGCCGTTGCTGCGGACCGCCGCGGCCACGGCGCTCACCGTGCTCGCCGCGGGGGTCGGGCTGGTCGGCATGGGCAGCACGGACGCGCAGGCCGCGACCCTCGTCGCGGTCCCGTCGTTCGGGTCCAACCCGGCGAACCTCACGATGTACACGTACGTGCCGGACAACCGTGCGACACGGCCGAAGATCCTTGTGCTCGTGCACGGGTGCGCGCTGGACGCGCCGTCGTACTTCGGTGCCTACGGCAGGGACTTCCGCACGGCCGCCGACCGGTACGGCTTCGTCATCGTCATGCCGGACAACAGGCGCCAGGGCAACTGCTTCGACGTCGCGACCCCGAACGGCCTGCGGCGGGACGGCGGCAGCGACTCGACGTCGATCGCCTCGATGGTCCGCTACGCCCAGGGGCTCTACGGGGTCGGCCGCGCCGACACGGTGATCGCCGGCTCGTCCTCGGGGGCGATGACGACCAACGTCATGGCGGCCGAGTACCCCGACCTCTTCGCGGCGGGGGCCGCGTACATGGGCGTGCCCGCGTCGTGCTTCGCGACGAACTCGGCCACCAACCTGTGGAACTCCGCCTGCGCCAACGGCCAGGTCCGCAAGACCGCGGCGCAGTGGGCCGACGCGGCGCGCGCCATGTACCCGGGCTACACCGGCACGTACCCCCGGATGCAGCTGCTGCACGGGACGGCGGACTCGATCCTGCTGTACCCGAACCTCGCCGAGGAGATCAAGCAGTGGACCGCGCTGCACTCGCTCTCCCAGACACCCGTGCTGCAGGACACGCCCCAGGCGTCGTGGACGCGCACCCGGTACGGCTCGACCGGGGCGCAGGCCCCCGTCGAGGCGATCAGCGTCGCCGGCGCGGGCCACGACTTCCCGCGCAGCGGCATGGTGGCGGGCACCGTGACGTTCCTCGGGCTCGACCAGCCCGACCCCCGCGGCGAGCACGGTGAGCGCCGTGGCCGCGGCGGTCCGCAGCAACGGCCTGCG
>NZ_MWLL01000097.1 GCF_002198675.1 Kineosporia sp. R_H_3
CCGCCGTCCGGTCGGTCGCGCCCGCCGGGGCGGGCAGGTCGGTGCATGCCGAACACGCGGTGGTTTCCCTCTCGTGGCCGCGCCGTGTGCGGCGCGGGGCGGTCCCCCGGACCGCCGCCCCGGCAGGCGCGACCGACCGGACGGCGGGTCTCGCCGTCGGTGCTGGCTCCTGGTCCGGGACCGTGAGGTCCGGGCGCGACCCCTCGGGCCGCGCGGCACGCGGCCGGCCGTTCCGCTGCACCGGCTCCTTCGCCGGCGCCGCCGTGGCCCGCGTGCGGGGTGGTGACGTCCTCCACCGTCACCCGGGACGCGCGCAGACTCAAGTCAGGCGAGAGGTTTCCGTGACACAACCGTGACATTGCACGGTTCACGATCACTCTGCGTCGACGAAAGTGAGTACAGACACACGTTTCGTTCGCCGAAAGTGACCGCGCGGGCTGCTCAGCCGCTCCTTGTGCGCGGCCGTCACCCGTGCCCTCAGGGCTCGAGGCCCTCGAGCATCTCCGTGACGAGTGCGGCGACCGGGGAGCGCTCCGACCGGGTCAGGGTCACGTGGGCGAAGAGCGGGTGCCCCTTGAGCGCCTCGATGACCGCCGCGACGCCGTCGTGCCGGCCGACCCGGAGGTTGTCGCGCTGGGCGACGTCGTGGGTCAGGACGACGCGGCTGTTCTGCCCGACCCGGGAGAGCACCGTGAGGAGCACGTTCCGCTCGAGGGACTGGGCCTCGTCGACGATGACGAACGCGTCGTGCAGGGAGCGGCCGCGGATGTGGGTCAGCGGCAGCACCTCGAGCATGCCGCGGTCGATGACCTCCTCGACGACCTCCTGCGACACGAGCGCGCCGAGCGTGTCGAAGACCGCCTGCCCCCAGGGGCTCATCTTCTCGGCCTCGGTCCCGGGCAGGTAGCCGAGGTCCTGGCCGCCGACCGCGTAGAGCGGGCGGAAGACGAGCACCTTGCGGTGCTGGCGCCGCTCGAGCGCCGCCTCGAGCCCGGCGCACAGAGCCAGCGCTGACTTGCCGGTGCCGGCCCGGCCGCCGAGCGAGACGATGCCGATCTCGGAGTCGAGGAGCAGGTCGATGGCGATCCGCTGCTCCGCGCTGCGGCCGTGGACGCCGAAGACGTCCCGGTCGCCGCGGACCAGCCGGACCTGCTTGTCGGGCATGACCCGGCCGAGCGCCGACCCCCGCGAGGACAGCAGCACGAGGCCCGCGTGGCAGGGCAGGTCGGCCGCCTGCGGGAGGTCGATGGTCTGCTCCGAGTAGAGCGTCGCCATCACCTCGGCGCTGATGTCGATCTCGGTGATCCCGGTCCAGCCCGAGTCGACCGTCTTCTCGGCCTCGTACTCCTCGGCGTCGAGACCGAGCGCGGAGGCCTTGACCCGCATCGGCAGGTCCTTGCTGACGACGGTCACGTGCTTGCCGTCGGCGGCCAGGGCCCGGGCGATCGCGAGGATCCGGGTGTCGTTGTCCATCGCGCGGAACCCGGCCGGCAGCACCGTCGGGTCGGCGTGGTTGAGCTCGATCCGCAGCGTCCCGCCGGAGTCGCCGACGGGCAGCGGCTCGTCGAGGCGGCCGAACTGGACGCGGAGGTCGTCGAGCAGCCGCAGCGCCTGGCGGGCGAAGTAGCCGAGCTCCGGGTGGTGCCGCTTGCCCTCGAGCTCGGTGATGACGACGACCGGGAGGACGACCTCGTGCTCGGCGAAGCGGAGCACGGCCCTGGGGTCCGAGAGGAGGACCGACGTGTCGACCACGAAGGTTCTGACGGGCTCTCCGGCGGCGGTTCTGCGGCTCGTGACCACGGCGGACTCCCCTGCGTAGGCGACCCGGACGCCGCACGGTACGAGAGCCGCAAGCCCTCCACCGACGACGTGACGCACGCTAACCGATGACTCAGCGCAACGGAATGGGCACGAAGACTTGACTGTGTGAACCGTGAGTTACACCTCATCGACCCGGGCTCGAATGTCGGACCAGGGGGTGCAAAAACGCTCTGCACTTGCGATTCTTTGCCCAATCGTGACCTCGACGAGGGCGGGTGGCGTGTTATGTCGACGGACCCGCTGGGCAGGGGTGGAGGTCGGGTGCGTCCGCGGACGCCGGTCCGCCGCCGGGCGGCCGCGGCCGCCGTGGCCACCGCGGCCCTCCTCGCCGCCTGCGGGTCACCGCCGCCGTACCAGTACGTCGCGAACGCCGACCGGAGCATCGTCGTCAAGCTGCCCGCGGGCTGGGCCTCCGTCGACCCCACGGCGCTCGGCTACGCGAAGCCGACGGCGAGCCGGTGGGTCGCGTTCTACGACGGTGCCGGCCGGCCCGACCCGAGCCACTTCGAGTCCAAGCTGCCGATCTCCCCGCCCGACGACCCCGTCGTCCAGATGCTCACCGTCAAGCTCGGCGGCTCCGCACCGGTGACGCAGGAGGTCCTGCGCGACGCGCTGACGCCCGGCTCCCGGCACGCCCTCGTGAAGTTCGCCAACCAGGCCCAGCTCGACGACACGGCGATCACCGACTTCGGCAGCAAGGAGGAGGTCGTCGACACCCCGCAGGCCACCGGGCTGCGGGTCACGAGCCTGTTCTCCTTCGACGTCACGGACCTCGCCGCCAAGAGCGTCAGCGACAAGCCCGTGGTCCCCGACGTCACCGTCGTCGTCGACAAGATGGCCGTCGCCGACCGCACCGGCGACCACCTGCACGTCATCCAGATCTGGTGCTCCGTCGCGTGCTTCGCGAAGAACCAGCAGGTCGTCGACCAGATCATGTCGAGCTTCACCGTGAAGGCGCAGCCGTGAGCGCCCCGCGGGCGGGGCTGCGCAGCCCGATCGGAGGCACCGCATGACCCTCGCCCTCGTCGCCCTCGCGGCGGTCGTCACCGTCGCGATCGTCGTCGTCCTGGCGGTCGCCCTGACGACGATGACCCGCAGCATGAACCGGATCGAGCAGGCCGTCCGGCCGGGGACGCAGCCACCGCCTCCCGTGCAGACCGCCGTCCTGCCGACCGCGGTGCTGCCGACCGCCGCCGTGCAGCCCGCGTCCGGCGCGGTCGCGGTCGCCGCGCCCGCCTCGGCCACCTCGGCCACCTCGGCCGACGCCGACCCGCGCTTCCCCTGGAAGGTCAAGGGCACCCGCAAGCCGCTGGGGCTGTGGGACCGGGTGAAGTTCCTCCTGCTGCTCGGCGTCGTCCTCGGCCTGCTCGTGTGGAACGAGTACCTGCGCATCAGCCCCGTCGGCGGCTGGGGCGAGGCCTCGTCGAACATCCTGCGGCAGAACACCTGGCTGCCGACGCTCGTCGTGGTGGAGCTGCTGCGGCAGCTGCACTTCGTCGTCAGCGAGCGCTGGGCGGGCTACCACCGGTTCTGGAGCGAGAAGGTCTTCGGCCGGACGACGCGCTGGTGGGAGCGCCGCTTCAACCCGTGGAACCGGTACCGGCTGGCCCGGGTCGTCAAGTGGGTCGTCGTCATCGCGCTCGGTGCGTTCGTCCTCGGCAAGGTCACCGGCGCCCCGCCGGTGCTCGCGCTCTTCCAGGCACCGGCCCGGATCATCGCGGCGCTGCCGATGATCATCCAGTACACGTTCATCATCGCCCTGGGCATCCTGCAGTTCGCCGCGATCTTCTGGTTCATGTCCCGCGGCGGCGTCGAGACGTACTTCCCCGAGGACATCGAGAAGCGGTTCTCCGACGTCTGGGGCCAGGACCACGTCCTCGAGCGGGTCAAGGAGAACATCGTCCTGCTGGAGAACCCCGAGGCGATCGAGGCCCGCGGCGGCCACGTGCCGTCCGGCATCCTGCTCTGGGGACCGCCCGGCACCGGCAAGACCCTCATGGCCGAGGCCGTGGCCGGCGAGACGGGCAAGCCGTACGTGTTCGTCGACCCGGGCGCCTTCAACAACATGTTCTTCGGCGTCGGGATCCTCAAGGTCAAGGCGCTGTTCCGCAAGCTGCGCAAGCTCGCCCTGCGCTACGGCGGCGTCATCGTCTTCTTCGACGAGGCGGACTCGCTCGGCAGCCGCGGCGCCGGTGCCGGCACGCCGGGGATGGCGAGCACTCCGGCCCCGGCGGCGCACGCCTGCCACGGGCTCGCGCACCTGTCCGCACCGGGCCGCTCCCTGCTCGCCGAGCGCCCGTGGGAGGCGGAGCGGGCCTCGACCGCCGGCCGCGCGCCGCGCTCGATCGTCGACCGCGTCATCGTGCCGAACATGAACGGCGGCGGTGGCGGGATGGGCACGCTGCAGGCGCTGCTCACCGAGCTGTCCGGCCTCACCAAGCCGCGCGGCTTCGTCAACCGGGTGCTGCGCCGCACGCTCGGCATGCGGCCCAAGCCCCCGCCGAAGTACCGCATCCTCGTGATGATGGCCTCCAACCTGCCCGAGGCGCTCGACCCCGCGCTGCTGCGGCCGGGCCGGCTCGACCGGATCTACCGGGTCGGCTACCCGAGCAAGGCGGGCCGGGTCCGCACCTACGAGGGCTACTTCTCCAAGGTGAACCACGACCTCACCGCGGAGCAGATCGACAAGCTCGCGACGATCACGCCGTACGCCACGGGGGCGACGATCAAGGACCTCGTCAACGAGTCGCTCATCTACGCGATCTCCGAGGACCGCGACGTCGTCACGTGGGCCGACGTCCTCAAGGCCAAGCAGCGCAAACAGCTCGGCCCGCCCGAGGACGTCGAGTACATCGAGCGCGAGCGGCACGCGGTCGCCGTCCACGAGGCCTGCCACGCCGTCCTGGCCTGGCGCACCCGGGCGCACTACGACATCGACCTCGCGACGATCGAGAAGGGCAGCACCTACCTCGGCATGGTCGCGAGCGTGAAGACCGAGGACCAGTTCACCCGGTGGCGCAGCGAGCACGAGAGCGACATCCTCGTGAGCCTCGCGTCGCTCGCGGGCGAGCGGCTCTTCTTCGAGGGTGACAACTCCTCCGGCGTCTCCGGCGACCTCGAGAGCGCGACCTACCTCGCCGCGCTCATGGAGTCGCAGTGGGGCATGGGCTCCTCGATCACGAGCCTGCCGGCCCTCCAGCAGCTGGAGATCCACGCCGGCGGCCCGGAGCCGCGCGGCAAGCAGACCGGCTCGTCGGGCATCGGCTTCGGGGCCCAGCTCGGCGGCAAGCGGGAGGAGCCCGCGCACGCCCAGCTCGGGCAGCGCATCGAGCAGAACCTCAGCCGGCTCTTCGAGGAGGCCGAGCGCTACCTGCGCGAGAACCGGGCGCAGGTGCTCGCGCTCGCGCACGCGCTGGAGACGCACAAGACGCTCAACGGCGAGGACGTCGTCGCCGTCCTCGAGCAGCGCCGCGGCCCGCTCGTCGACGGCACCTTCTACGCCGACCCGGCGTTCGCGGCCGAGCTCGAGGCGTACCACGCGGCCGCGGTCGACGCGCACCGCAACCACGCGCCGGTGGCGACCGCACTGCCGCAGCCGCAGCCCGCGTACGTCCCGGGCCGGCTCGTCGCGGCGGCCGCCCCGGCGCCGGAGCCGGCCTGGCCGGCCCAGCCCGCGACCACCCCGACCGCCGAGCCGGTCCCGACCGGCCCGGCGCCGGGCCATCCGGCGCCGCCGCTGTCCTGGGGGCTGCGCCCGCCGCCGGCCGGCACGCAACCGGGGCAGTCGACCCCGCCGGACCAGAACGGCACCGCGCCCCCGGAGCCGGACCCGGAGCCGGACCCCGGTCGCTGAACGTCGGCCGCGGGCCAGTCAGCGGCGCCGGACCGGGACCGTCCGGGTGACCCGCGCCGTGGCCGCGGCCGCGCGCGCGGCGCCCCGCGTCGTCCCGTCGGCGGGTGCGGCGGGTGCGGGCCCGGACGCCGCCAGACCGGCGACGTCGGCGAGCGTCACCTGGACCCGCTTGGCGGTGATCGTGAAGTGCACCGTGCCACCCACGGAACCGCCGGCGATCCCGAAGGTCGTCGCGGCCGACGACGGCGTCCACACCGCGTGCAGGTTCGGCATCGCCGCACCAACAGCGGTGAGCGCGATCCGCAGCGTCGCCATGTCGACGGCGACGAGGAACGGCGCGTAGCGCTCCGCCCAGTCGTTCGCGAGGTCGACCGTGGCGGCTCCGCTGCCGTCGAGGGTCACCGCGTCGGTGACCGTGTGGTAGTCCGCCTCCCCGGACACGACCGGGGCGTACTGGAGGATGTTCTGCCCGGGGCTCGCACCGGCGCCGAGCACGCCGACGTAGTTGCGCAGGGCCTTGGCCTCGCCGTCGAGGTACGACGCGCCCCCGGCGACGAGCGCCGTCCCGTGGAACTCCCCGTCGCCGCCGAGCGCGGTGATCGCCGGCACGTCGGTGACCTCGGTGAACGTGTCGGCGAAGATCGCCATGTTGTTGCGGCCCTCGGCGCGCAGCGCGCCGCCCGTCGCCGCCGACGACGAGGTGCCCTTGTTCCGCGCGAGGACGCCCCACGACAGGTTCGAGGTCGTGTTGGCGTAGAGGCCGAGGTTGCGCCCGCCGTCCCCGCGCAGCGCACCGGCGCTGCCGGTGACGCCGGACAGGTTGCGGCCGTAGGCGCCCCATCGCGCCGACGACGTCGTGTCGCCGAGCAGCCCGTTGCCCACGGTCGCCTTGCACCACAGGGTGGTCCCGGTCGTCGTGGACGACAGCGTCGTGCCCGACGTGCTCGCCCAGTTCGACCGGCCGATGAGCATGCTGCCGCCCGCGGCCGCCTCGGCGGGCTGGGCGGCGGCGACCCCGAACGCACCGAGCGCGGCGCTCGCGCCGGCGGCGAGGACCGCCCGCCGGCCCCGGGCCCCGTCACCGGCGTCCGGGGTCCCGTGCTGGGGCGGAGTGATGGGGTGCGGCACGACGGGACTCCTCGGGGCGGACGACTGCCTTCACCCCAATGTAACTCTTAGCGCTCGCCCGACCACTCTACGTGTCAACCGTCGGAGCGGCGGCGGCCATCACGCGGCGGCCTCACGCGCCGAACCGGCGCTCCCGCTCCGCGTACGAGCGCATCGCCCGGAGGAAGTCGACGTGCCGGAAGTCCGGCCAGAGCGCCTCGCAGAAGTAGAACTCGCTGTGCGCGCTCTGCCACAGCAGGAACCCCGACAGCCGCTGCTCCCCCGACGTCCGGATGACGAGCTCCGGGTCCGGCTGGCCACGGGTGTAGAGGTGGCCGGCGATGTGCTCGACGTCGAGGATCTCCGCGAGCTCCTCGATCGACGTCCCGCGCGCCGCGTGCTCCTGGAGCAGGGACCGGACGGCGTCCGCGATCTCCCGGCGGCCGCCGTAGCCGATGGCGACGTTGACGTGCATGCCCTCGACCGTGCGCGTCGAGTCCTCGTACTCCTTGAGCCGCTGCGTGAGCTGCGCCGGGAGCAGGTCGAGGGCCCCGACCGGGTGGACCCGCCAGCGCCCGGAGGCGGCGATCCGCTCGACGACGTCCTCGATGATCTCGAGCAGCGCCGAGAGCTCCTCCGCGCTGCGGCTCAGGTTGTCCGTCGAGAGCAGCCACAGGGTGACGTGCTCGACGCCGACCTCGTCGCACCAGCCGAGGAACTCCAGGACCTTGTCGCCGCCGGCCCGGTGGCCGTGGCTCGCGCGCGCCCCGGAAGCCTTGGCCCACCGGCGGTTCCCGTCGAGGATGACACCGACGTGCTTGGGGATCGCGGTCGGCGTCAGCGCCCGCGCGAGCCTGCGTTCGTAGGCCCCGTAGAGCACCGAACGAAGCCCCATGACGATCTCCCACGGTCGGACGCGGACGGCGTCCGCACGCGCTCGGGCAACCGTACCGCCGCCCGGCGGGCCGCGCGTCCACGCGACCGGGTCTCACGGGAACACCACAACCTACGCCGCCGTAACTTACGGTGGCGTAGGTGTAGAGTGAGGGGATGGAGCGAGGGAACGCGATCGAGCTCGTCAAGCCCCATCTGCGCGGCTGGTTGCACGCGGGAACGTTCCCACTGGCCCTGGCGGCCGGGATCGTGCTCGTCGCGCTCGCCCCGACCACCACCACCCGGGTCTCGACCGCCATCTTCGCCGTGACCGCGTGCCTGCTCTTCGGGGTGAGCGCGGTCTACCACCGCGGCACCTGGTCGCCGCGCACGCACGCGATCCTCAAGCGTCTGGACCACGCGAACATCTTCCTCATCATCGCCGGCACCTACACGCCCTTCAGCGTCCTGCTCCTGCCCGAGGGCAAGGCCCGCACGCTGCTGACGATCGTCTGGGTCGGTGCCGTCGTCGGCGTCCTGTTCCGGGTGCTGTGGGTGCACGCCCCCCGCTGGCTGTACGTCCCGGCCTACGCGGCCCTCGGCTGGGCCGCCGTGGCCTACCTGCCGTCGTTCTTCGCGAACGGACCGATCGCCGTCGTCGTGCTCGTCATCGTCGGCGGGGCGCTCTACACGTTCGGTGCGGTCGTCTACGGCCTCCAGCGCCCCGACCCGAGCCCGCGCTGGTTCGGCTTCCACGAGGTCTTCCACGCGCTGACCGTCGCGGCGTTCGCCGTGCACTACATCGGCGTCTCCATCGCGGTGTACAGCACACCCGCCTCCTGATCCCGGCCGACCGGCCGGCTCAGGCCTCGTCGGCCGCCGGCTGCCCGCCGGACGGCGCCGGGCCTGCCTCGCGGACCTTCGCGACCGAGTCCATCGCCGAGCGCAGGTCGGCGAGCCACGTCTCGGCGTTGTCCCCCACGAGCCGCACGCACCAGGCGAGCGCGTGCGAGCGCGACCGGGCGACCCCGGCGTCGACGAGGGTGTCGAGCACCTGCCGCTCCGGCTGACGCAGCCGGGTCATGACCGGGACAGCGAGGTGGGTGAAGAGCTCGCGCCGGTCCCCGACGCGCACGCCCCAGGCCACCTTGCGGCCGAACCGGTGCTCGGCCTCGCGGGCGATCGCGATCCGCCGGTCCCGGGTGTCCGCCCGGAAGCGGGCGACGCGGCCGGCGACCGCCTCCGCCTTCTCGGCGTCCGTGGCCCCGGCCTCGGTCTCCGGTGCGGGGACGACGAGGACGACGGTGACCTCCTCACGGTCGACGGTCACCTCGGGCGCCGTCGCCGTCCACTCCTGCGGGAGCCGCTCGCCGAACCAGGCGGCGGCCGTCTTCGAGTCTGCGTTGTTCGTCATGCAACGATGATTACACGATTACTCGGCTTACTGAAGATGGTCAGGTCGGTGTTCGCCGCGGGCGGACGGCGGTGCCGGCCGTTCCGCGGGGCCCTCCTCCGGGTCGGCGTGCTCGACGGGCCCGAGCAGCCCGGTGGGCAGCGCGACGGCGGCGTCGACGACCGGGTCGGCGGGCGGGTCACCGGGGAGGGTCTCGGNGACGGCGACCTTGCGGCGGCGCTGCTCCTCGCGCGCGACCCGGGCCGCGGACTTGGACGGCGAGAAGAGGGCGTCCGCGAACTCGAAGACGGCCCCGAACCGGCCGGCCCCCGCGCCCGCGGCCAGACGGCGCATGATGCCGCCGCCGGGGGCGCCCGACGGTGTCTGCTGGCTCATCCCGTACCCCCTCGCCGGTCGCGGCGACCCGGTGGCACCCAGCGTCCCGCTGCCGCTACCTCCGCACAACGACCACGGGGCAGGTGGCGTGCCGCAGCGCGTACTCCGCGACCGAGCCGAGCAGCAGGTCCGCGAGGTGGCCGCGCCCGCGGTGGCCGACGACGAGCAGGTCGGCGTGCGCCGCGACGGCGACGAGCGTCGGCCCGGCCGGGCCGTGCACCGCGTGGCAGACGACCTCGGGGTGCGTGCCGCTGCCCCGCGCGGCGACCGTCGCGGCCGCGTCGGACTCGACGAGCCGCTGCGTGACCTGAGCGCACTCGTCCATTGAGGGCACCGAACCGGGCTCGCCCGGGACGTCGTCGATCGCGGTCGCGAGCATCCAGGTGCGGACGACGTGCACCGCGCAGCCGCGGCGCTGCGCGTCGTCCAGCGCCCAGTCGAGCGCGGACGCCGCACCCCGCGACCCGTCGCTCCCGACGACGAGGCCGCCCTCGATCGTCGGTACGGCGGCCCAGGGCTCGACGGTCTCGTCCATGTCCCCAGCCTCGCCCACGACCGCGGCCCCGGCGAGAGGCGGAGGTCCGGTCAGGGCGCGACCTGGACGTCCGGCGGCAGCGACACCACCGACGGGGTCCGCGGTCCGGGCCGGACGACGTCGAAGGCGTCGACGACGGTGAACGCCGCGGCCGTCGCCGCCGCGTCCTGCCCCCTCGGCACCGCGCCCACGGCGAACACCTCGACGTGGATCCCGGCGGCGGTGAACGTCATCCGCAGGTGGGCCTTGTAGTCCTCGACCCCGAGCCCGGAGAACGCCTCGTTGTGGTGCATCCCGAGCACGTCCGCGAGCGCGAGGTAGCCGGCGAGCACCCCGGTGCCGAGCAGGCCCGCGGCGGTCGCCGTCGCCGCCGAGAGCGCCAGGTCCAGCAGCCGGCCCGGCCAGTCGTCCGTCACCGCCCACCAGGACGACGAGAGCCACCAGACCGCCGCGACGAGCCCGGCGTGGACGGCGACGTGGCCCGTCGCGAGGGCGACGGCGGTCGCCCGCGACGCCGTGTCCCGCCCCGAGAGGCCGTACCCGAAGAGCCCGACGAGGACGGCCGCCACGAGCACCCCGAGGAGCTGCCCCCAGCCGTTCGACCGGGTCGCGACGGCGACGGCGCCGGCGGCGTAGACGCCGGTGACGAGCGCGGGCAGACCCGCGGTGTTGACGTACGCCGTCCGCAGCCAGCGGCGGTTGCGGACCGCGCGCGACTGCGCGGCGGACGGGTACCGCTCCCGGGCCGTGTACCGGACCGGGACCCGCGGCGGGACCGGGTCCCAGCGCATGACGATCTCCGGCTCGACGTGGTGCGTGCTCGACAGGTAGGCACCGCCCGACCCGCACGTCACGAGGTGGTCCGGCCGGGCGCTCGGCGCGGCGGTCGCTGCCGCGTCGGCGGGCGCGGCGACGTCCTCGCGGGTGTACCGCACGTAGTGGTGCTTGTCGCCGGAGACGAGCATCCGCACCCGGTGCCGGTGCTCCGGGCCGAGCACGCGGTCCAGGAACCACACGAGCACCTGCTTGTTGCTCGTCCAGTCCTCGGTGTCGGCGTCCTCGTCGACCCAGCTCGGCCGCGCGGTGCACAGGACGATCTGGTCGTCGCCGTGCAGCTGGGTGACCGCCCGGCGGAAGTAGGCGAGCTGGGCGGCGTCGATGGGGGCGTCGAGCTGGATGTCGATGCCCCACACCCACCAGCCGTGCGGCAGCCGGGCCGCCCAGTACGAGCGGGACTGCAGGCACGACCAGCCGCCGGCGAACCGGTCGACCGAGCCGAGGTGCTGGGGCTGCAGCGTGTCCGACGACGTCCCGCCGTCGCGGACCCAGGTCTCGCAGAACATCCGGCGGAACGCCGCGAGGCCGTCGTACCAGTCGTGGTTGCCGGGGACCGCGAGCACGTACGGGGCCCGGGCCGGCTGCCCGTCCGGGGTGGGTCCGGGGACGGCGAACGTCGGCCCCGGGCTGAACGCCTGCCAGGCGTGCGCGTACGGCGTCACGAGCCGGGCCCGGTACTCGGGCACCGACGCGACGGGGTAGACCTCGTCGCCGCCGAACAGCAGCAGCGACGCCGCGGGCGTGCCGTCGTCCGGTGCCCACGCACCGCGTGCGACGTGCGCCGCGACGGCGAACGTCGCGTCGTAGCCGTCGCCGGTGTCGGCCACGTAGTCGACGACGAACGGCTCGTCGGCGTCGGCGACGGCCGAGAGGTCGTAGAACTGCCGCGGGGCCATCGCCTCGACGTCGCGCTTGTCCGCGAACCGGGCGAAGACCGTGCCCTGGGCGACCTCGCGGCCGGTACGCCACAGCTGGCCGGGCGAGAACCACGCGACGGGCCGCGCGCGGCGCGGGCCGCCCGGCGCCGGCGGCGGCACGTCGAGCCCGTCGGGTGTCGTCGAGAGGATGCCCATCGCCTGGTCCTTCCGCGTGACCTGCCCTAGGCGGAGGGTAGTCCGCGGTCGCCGGATACGGGTGCCACGCGGACGGCGCCGAGCGAGGCGGCGAGCGCCTCGGCGGACGTCGTCGGCGCGGCGCAGACGAACTGCCGGCACACGTACGCGGCGGCCGAGCCGGCCACGAGGGGGCGGCCGGCGAGCAGCGGGGCGTCCTCGGCGTCCGGCGGTCCGGCGCTGACGACCGCGCCGGGGGCGGTCGCCGCGAGCGCGACGGCGTGCAACCTGGCGCGCAGCGGGTCGCCGTCCGGACCGGCCACGGCGACCTCGCGCGGTCCGTCGAGCAGCGCCTCGGCGGCGGCCAGGCCCCAGCCGACCGCCCGCGGGGCCTGCGGGCCGACCGCGCCGACGACGCCGAGCGCCGCCTCGGCGGCCGCCCGGTGCCGGCCGGAGCCGGTGAGCGCCGCGTAGGTCAGCAGCGCGTGCGCGGCGGCCGACCAGCCGCCGGGGTAGGCGTTGTCGGTCGGGTCGCTCGGCCGGCCGACGGCCGCCACCGCGGCGTCCGTGCCGTCGGCGGGGGTGTCGTAGAAGCCGCCGCTGCCGTCGCCGAACTCGTCGAGCACGGTGTCGAGGAGCCGGCCGGCGACGGTGAGCCACGACGTCTCCCCGGTGACGGCGTGCAGCGCGAGCAGGCCCTCGGCGACGTCGCCGTAGTCCTCCAGGACGCCGGCCGGGGCGCCGGCGACGCCGTCGCGGCTCACCCGGCGCAGCCGCACCCGCGGCCGGCCGCCGGGGCCGGGCTCCTCGACGAGGTGGACGGCGAGCAGCAGGTCGGCGGCCCGCTCGGCGGCCGCGACGAGGTCGGGCCGGTCGAGGAGGGCGCCGGTCTCGGCGAGCGCCGCGACCGCCAGCCCGTTCCAGGCGGCGACGACCTTGTCGTCCCGGCCGGGCTGCGGGCGGGCGGCGCGGGCGGTCCGTAGGCGCTCCCGGACGTCGCGCCAGCGCGGCGCCTGCGCGGGGTCGGCCTGGACGTCGCGGTCGAGCTGCAGGGTCGACGTCCCGTGCTCGAACGTGCCGGCCGGCGTCACCCGGCACAGCTGCGCGGCCCAGGCGCCGTCGTCCGCGCCGAGCGCCTCGACGAGCAGCTGCGGCGTCCACGCGTAGGTGTACCCCTCGACGCCACGGACGTGCCCGTGCTCGTCGCGGACCGGGGTGTCCGCGTCGAGCGACGACGCGAGGCCGCCGGCCGGGGTGAGCAGGTCGGCGAGCATCCAGTCGCAGGTCTCGAGCGCGACCCGGGCGCCGGTCGGCTCACCGGTGAGCCGCCACCAGTGCAGGTACACCCGGGCGAGCAGTGCGTTGTCGTACAACATCTTCTCGAAGTGCGGGACCACCCAGGCCCGGTCGACCGCGTACCGCGCGAAGCCGCCCGCGACCTGGTCGTACATCCCGCTGCGGGCCATCGTCGTCAGGGTGCGTGCGGCGAGCCCGAGCGCGACGGGGCCGGTGTCGTCGACGGCCGTGAGGTCCACCGCGGGGGCCGCCGCGGACGGCGCCGCGGCCGCCTCGGCGTCCTCGAGCCGGCGCCGGGCCGCGTGCCGCAGGAGCGCCTCGAGGTTCATCGACGGCGGGAACTTCGGTGCGCCGCCGAACCCGTGGTGCTCGGCGTCCTCGTCGCGGGCCAGGGCCCGGACGGCGGCGGCGAGCGTCGCGGCGTCCGGGGCCGCTCCCCCGGACGGCAGCGTGCGCCGGCCGACCGCCTCGGCGATCCGGGAGCCCGCGCCCTCGACCTCCTCGCGCCGGGTGGCCCAGGTGTCACTGATCGCCGAGAGCAGCTGCCGGAACGACGGGCGGCCGTGCGCGGGGACCGGCGGGAAGTACGTGCCGGCGTAGAACGGCTTGCCCTCGTGGGTGAGGAACACCGTCATCGGCCAGCCGCCCTGCCCCGTGAGGGCCTGGGTCGCGCTCATGTAGACGGCGTCGACGTCCGGCCGCTCCTCGCGGTCGACCTTGACGTTGACGAAGCCCTCGTTCATCTGGGCCGCGGTCACGTCGTCCTCGAAGGACTCGTGGGCCATGACGTGGCACCAGTGGCAGGCCGCGTACCCGATCGAGAGCAGCACCGGCACGTCGCGGCGCCGCGCCTCGTCGAACGCGTCGTCGCCCCACTCCCGCCAGTCGACGGGGTTGTCCTTGTGCTGGAGGAGGTACGGGGACGTCGCGTGCGCGAGCCGGTTCACCACACGGGCGATTCTCCCCCACGGGTCCGGTCCGCGACGACCGCAGCCGTCCCGATAAGCCGTTGCACCGCCACGCCCGCCCGGCGGACGCTGGGGCAATGACCGCACGACGACCTTCCGTCGCGGCCGCGCGAGCTCCGCTCCCGTCGGCCGCCCCGTCCTGGTGATCTGAAGCCCTCCGGACCCGGCATCCGACACGGATGCCGGGTCGGTGCGCGCCGCGTCGGGGCGCACGCGGGACGGGAGACGTGCGGGTGCCGGGCACCGTCCGCCCGCACCCGAGGAGAACCCATGTCCGGGCACCACGTCCCACCGGTCCCGCCGTCCACCCAGCAGGTCCTCGAGACCTTCCGCGCCTGGTACCGGGAGCGGGGCCACGTCCTGCTGCCGCCGGCCTCGCTACTGCGCCCCGGCACCGACCCGGTCCTGTTCACGACGTCCGGGATGCACCCGCTCACCGACGACCTGGCCCGCGGCAGCCACCCGGCGGGCCGGCGGCTCATGTCGGTGCAGCGGTGCCTGCGCACGACCGACGTCGACGAGGTCGGCGACGACACCCACCTCACCGCGTTCCAGATGCTCGGCTGCTGGTCGCTGGGCGACTACCCGCACCCGACGTCGCTGCGCTGGGGGTACGAGCTGCTCACCGACGGGTTCGGCGTGCCGCCGGGGCTGCTCCACGCGACGGTCTTCGGCGGGGACGGCGACGTGCCGGCGGACGACGACGCGGCCCGGCTGTGGGAGGGCCTCGGCGTCCCCGTCGAGCGGACCGTCGAGGACAACTGGTGGTCGAACGGGCCGGTCGGGCTCTGCGGGCCGGACTCGGAGCTGTTCGTCTGGACCGACCCCGCGACGCCGCCGTCGTCCACGCCGACCCGGGACGCGCGGTGGGTCGAGGTCGCCAACCACGTCTCGATGCGGTTCCGGCGCGGCACCGAAGGGCGGCTCGCCCCGCTCGGCGTGCCGTGCGTCGACGTCGGGACGGGGCTGGAACGGCTCGTGGCGGTGCTGCAGGGCGGTGCGAGCGTCTACGACACCGACGTCCTGCGGCCGTGGGTCACGCACGGGTCGTCCGTCTGGGGGCTGGGCCCGGGCGACGTGCGCGTCGTGTCGGACCACCTGCGGGCGTCCGTGCTGCTCGTCGGCGACGGCCTCGCGCCGGGCCACACCCGGCAGGGGTACGTCCTCAAGCGGCTCCTGCGCCGGGCGCTGACCCGGCTGTGGCTCCACGACCCCGCGCTGCGGCTCGTCGACCTGCCGGACGCGCTCGTCGGGGGCACGGGCGACCTCTTCGAGCTGACCGTCGACCCGCGGCAGGTCCGGACGGTGCTCGCCGGGCAGCAGCGCTCCTTCGAGCGGGTCGTGGCGGACGGCGCGCGCCGGGTGGGCCGGCTGCGCGGCGCGGGCCGCCTCGGGGACGACGTCCGGCGTGAGCTGCACGAGACGTACGGGCTGCCGCCGGAGGTCGTCGGCCGGTTGCTCGGCGACGAGCCGGACGGCGCCGCGTAGCCGGGCGGCGGGGGCTGCGGGCGCGCCGGACGACGGAGGGCATCCTGTCCTCATGACGACGACGGACGGCACCCCGCAGCCGCGCATGCACCCCGAGTTCCCCGCGCCGGCGGTCGCGACCCGAGGGAGCACCGACCCGGCCGCACCCCTCGTCGTCCTGCTCCACGGCCGCGGCTCCGACGAGCAGCAGATCATCGGCCTCGCCGACGCGCTCCCGGCCGGCCCGGCGTACGCGGCGGTCCGGGCACCGATCGGTGAGGGCGGCGGGTACGCGTGGTTCGCCAACCGCGGGATCGGCCGGCCGGTGGCGCAGTCCCTGCGCGAGACGACGGACTGGTTCCGCGGCTGGCTGGACGGCGTCGCCCAGCCCGGCCGGCCGGTCGTGCTCGTCGGGTTCAGCGGCGGCGCCGCGTTCGCCGGCGGGCTGCTCCTCGACGACCCGGACCGCTGGGCCGGGGTCGCCGTCCTCTACGGGACGCTGCCGTTCGACGCCGGGATGCCGACCACCCCGGGCCGCCTCGCCGGCGCATCCGTGTTCCTCGCCCGCGGCACGAACGACACGGTGATCCCGGCCGACCTGCTCGCCCGCACGTGGGAGTACGCGCACACCGGCTCCGGCGCCGACCTCACGGCGCACCGGGACGCGGGCGGCCACGGCCTCACCGAGGGCGCGCTCGCGGCGCTGCGCGGCTGGCTCGCCGCACGGACCGGCTGAGCCCGCGCGGGTCGCCGGTCGGGCGGGTCACTCCTGCGGCGGGTCCCAGACGACGCCCTTGACGAGGAGGACGCACCCGTACGGCCGGTCCTCGCTCGTCGTCACGACGGCGAAGGCCTGCCGGGCCCGCTCGTAGAACGCGAACCGCTCGACCCGCTCGACGCCCACCGCACGGCCCTCGGCGGCCTCGACGAGCTCGAAGACGTCCTCCTGGACCTCGGGGACGACGTCCGGGGTGTCGACCATCGCCATGGCGGCCACCGGCTGCTCGACGAACGTGTCGACGGGGAAGAGCGAGAGCACGGCCTGCGCGGCGCGCGGCAGGTCGCACCCGTCGAGCCGGACGACGCGCCGCCCGACCGAGACCGCGGGGAAGTTGCGGTCGACGAGCACGAGCTCGTCACCGTGCCCCATCGACGCGAGCACGTGGAGCAGCTCGGGTGTGACGACCGGGTCGATCCCCTTGAGCACGGCGGGCCTCCTGACGGGCCCGCGAGGGGCCGACGACGACGTCGCGCATCCTGCTGCCCCGGGCACCCTGCGGACAAGCCCGCGGAGCCCCCCGCCGCCCGCGCCGTCAGCAGCGGCCGCTGCCCCAGGCCTTGCACACCAGCCGGATGCCCTCGGTCGTCCGCAGCTCCACCGAGCCGCCGCCGTTGTTGAGGACGACGCTGCTGCGGCCCCAGTACTTCGTCCTGGCCGTCGCGGTGCCGCGCCCCATCCGGACGACGAGCTTCTGGCCGGGGACGAGCGTCGAGCCGCCACCGAGCTCGAGGGTGTTGCCGTTGAAGGTCATGACCGTGTGCGAGAGGTTCACCGCGGACGACGCCGTGACGGTGACGTACTCGCCGTTGGGGTTCGCGCGGGTGTCGTCGCCGGGCGCGTCGTAGTGGACGGCCATCGTCAGCTTGCCCTTGCGGCCGTCGGTGCAGGAGACGAGGCACGGGTAGAGCGCCGACGCGCGCAGGTCGCCGTCCGGGTCGAAGAGGTAGGCACCGCTGCCGTGGGTCCCGGCCTGGTACCAGTTCGGGAAGAGCACCGCGGTCCGGCCCCAGTAGAACGTGCGCCCGGACGGCGTCCCGCGGCCGACCCGCAGCGTGAGGGTCGCGTGCGCGGGGATGCTCGTGCCGGCGGGGATCCGGAAGCCGTCCTGGGCCGCGGTGCGGATCACCCAGCCGCCGACCGAGAGCGGGACGGTGCCGGCGTTGAGCACCCGCACGTACTCGCCGTTGATGTTCCGGGTGTCGGTGCCCTCGGCGTCCCAGTTCACCCAGAGCCGGATCGGCACGCCCTGCTGCGGACCGCTGCGGCAGTAGTCGGGGTCCCACAGGTTGGTGCCCGCGCGCTTCGCGGTCTGGCCGGCCGTCTCGTAGGCGCGCCAGCGGGAGGGCTCCTCGGGGAAGACGAGGGGCAGCGCCTGCCCGGCGCGGATCACCGCGAGCTGGGGGTCGCTCGTCGTCGTGCCGTGGAGGACGTCGACGAGGCGCAGCAGCCGGCCCCGGCTGCGTGAGCCGGCGTGCGCAGCGGTCAGCCGCACCGACGAGCCGACGGGGGCGGCCGCCGCCAGGGCCGCCTTGGCCTCGGCGTAGTGGCAGTCGCCGTTCTCCATGGCCTGCAGGCCGACGTTCCGGACCGGCACCGGCGTGGAGGTGCCGTCCCCGGCGACGTCGACCTCGAGGGTGTCGCCGTCGACGACCCGGCGCACCGTGCCGCGCTGGTCCACCGCGGCGGTCGCCAGGACCGAGACCGACCCCGCCCCGGTCCCGGCCCCGTCGGGCGTCACCCCGCTCCCGTCCGCCTGCGCGGTCGCCGTCCCGGCCACGAACACGGCGGTCGCGAACACCGCGGCCGCCCAGACACCCCGAGGTCTCGTCACAGTTCTCCGTCGACGTGCCGCGCGCCTGCCTTGAACCGGCGGTACGCCGTCCGGGTGGCGCCTTCGCCCGGACGGGCGATGCGCACGTTACCCAGGGCCGTGGCCCGTGACGATCACTTAGGAGTGCCTTGACCCATGATGGGCGGGTGCCCTCCGACCAGGCCCCCGCACCGGGACCCGCCGCACCCCGGGCCGCCGGCCGGCCGAGCGCGCTCGCCGTCGAGGTCCCGGAGGCGGAGCCGCTCGTCGCCGGCGTGCGGGCCGTCCGGGACCCCGGCGCCACCGAGGGGATGCCCGCCCACGTGACGGTGCTCTACCCCTTCCTCGACCCGGGCGACGTCGACGCCGGGCTGTCCCGGCTGCGCGCCCTGATGGCCCGGGTGCCGGCGTTCGACGTCGCGTTCACCCGGGTCGACCACGTCCCCGGCGTGCTGTGGCTGCACCCCGAGCCGGACGCCCCGTTCCGCGCCCTCACCGCGACGCTCGCGGCGGCGTACCCGCAGCACCCGCCGTACCGGGGCCGGTACGCAGACCCGCAGCCGCACCTGAGCATCGCCCGCAGGCTCCGCCCCGAGCAGGTCGACTCCGCCCTGGCGGAGGTGCGGGCGGCCGTCGACCCCGGCCTGCCGCTGCGGTGCGCCGTCCGCGCGGTGACGCTCTTCGTCCGGGACGACGCGGGGCAGTGGCGACGCCGCGAGGTGCTGCCGCTGCGAGCACCGGGGACGGTGTGACGGGCCTCGCAGGAATGGTCTGACCATTCCTTAGCGGACCCTGCGGCTCCCGGGTCAGACGTTCGTCCCGCGGGCGGCCGGACGGGCGACCGAAGAATTGTCGTGCAAGCGTTTGCGGGTCCATCAGCGGTCACGAGCCGCTCCCGCCGGCGCGACGGGAGCGCAGAAGCGGTGACGACCACGCTCGACCAGCAGTCGACGACCGGGAGCCCGGCCGACCCGGAGGCGGACGTACCAGCCGCCGCGCCCGACCCGTGGCGCGGCTTCCGGGGGCAGGCCTGGCGCGACACGATCGACGTCCGGGACTTCGTCCTCGCCAACGTGACGCCCTACGAGGGCGACGCGTCGTTCCTCTCCGGCCCGACGGCGCGCACGACGCGCCTGTGGGACCGGGTCACCGCCCTGTTCCCCGCCGAGCGCGAGCGCGGCGTCCTCGACGTCGACACCACGACGCCGTCGACGATCACGAGCCACGCGCCCGGCTACATCGACGTCGAGGACGAGATCGTCGTCGGCCTGCAGACCGACGCCCCGCTGCGCCGGGCGATCATGCCCAACGGCGGTCTGCGGATGGTCAAGGACGGCTGCGCCGCCTACGGCTACACGCTCGACCCGGACGTCGAGCGGTTCTACTCGGCGCACCGCAAGACCCACAACCAGGGCGTCTTCGACGCCTACACGCCGGCGATCCGGGCGGCCCGTCGCGCGGGCATCATCACCGGCCTGCCGGACGCCTACGGCCGCGGCCGCATCATCGGCGACTACCGCCGGGTCGCGCTCTACGGCGTCGACGCCCTCGTCGAGGTGAAGCGGCGCGAGCGCGCCGGCCTCGACGCGCGGCCGTCGCTGCCGGACGTCGTCCGCGACCGCGAGGAGCTCGCGGAGCAGGTCCGCGCGCTCGGCGAGCTCGTCGAGATGGCGGCGTCCTACGGGTGCGACGTCCGGCGCCCGGCGCGGACGGCGTACGAGGCCGTCCAGTGGCTCTACCTGGCCTACCTCGCGGCGTGCAAGGAGCAGAACGGCGCCGCGATGTCGCTCGGGCGGACCTCGACCTTCCTCGACGTCTACCTCGAGCGCGACCTCGCGGCCGGGCTGCTCACCGAGGAGCGTGCCCAGGAGCTCGTCGACGACCTCGTCATCAAGCTGCGCATCGTCCGGTTCCTGCGCACGCCCGAGTACGAGGCGCTCTTCTCGGGCGACCCGACGTGGGTCACCGAGTCGATCGGCGGCATGGCGCTCGACGGGCGCACCCTCGTGACGCGCACGTCGTTCCGGTACCTGCAGACGCTCTACGACCTCGGCCCCGCGCCCGAGCCGAACCTCACGGTGCTCTGGTCGCCAGCGCTCCCCCAGGGGTTCAAGGACTTCTGCGCGCAGGTCTCGGCCGACACGAGCGCGATCCAGTACGAGAACGACGACCTGCTGCGTGCCCACCACGGCGACGACACGGCGATCGCCTGCTGCGTCTCGGCGATGGAGGTCGGCCGGTCGATGCAGTTCTTCGGCGCCCGGGTCAACCTCGCCAAGACGCTGCTCTACGCGATCAACGGCGGCCGCGACGAGATCACCGGCGAGCAGGTCGGGCCGGTGCTGCCGCCGCTCGAGGGCGACGTGCTCGACGCCGACACCGTCGTCGAACGGCTCGACGCGATGATGGACTGGCTCGCCGCGACGTACGTCGACGCGCTGAACGTCATCCACTACATGCACGACAAGTACGCGTACGAGCGGCTCGAGATGGCGCTGCACGACTACCCGGTGCGGCGCACCATGGCCTGCGGCATCGCCGGGCTCTCGGTCGCGGCGGACTCGCTGTCGGCGATCCGGCACGCGTCGGTGCGCCCGGTCCGCGACATCACCGGGCTGGTCACCGACTACCTCGTCGACGGCGACTTCCCGACCTACGGCAACGACGACGACACCGCGGACGACGTCGCGGCCTGGCTCGTGCGGACGTTCATGGCCAAGGTGCGCGCGCAGCGGACCTACCGGGACGCCGTCGCGACGCAGTCGGTCCTCACCATCACGAGCAACGTCGTCTACGGCCGGCACACCGGCCCGACGCCGGACGGCCGCCGCGGCGGCGAGCCGTTCGCGCCCGGGGCGAACCCGATGAACGGCCGCGACCGGCACGGTCTCGTCGCCGCGGCCCTGAGCGTCGCGAAGCTGCCCTACGAGGACGCTCTCGACGGCATCTCGCTCACCGCGACGGTCACGCCGTCCGGGCTCGGCCGCACCCGCGAGGAGCGGGTCCGCGGGCTCGTCGGCATCCTCGACGGGTACACGGCGTCCGGCGGGTTCCACCTCAACGTCAACGTCCTCGACCGGGCCACGCTGCTCGACGCGATGGAGCACCCGGAGAACTACCCGCAGCTGACGATCCGGGTGTCGGGCTACGCCGTGAACTTCGTCCGGCTGACCCGCGAGCAGCAGCTCGACGTCGTCAACCGCACGGTGCACGGCGAGGTCTGAGATGGTCCTCGACGCCCGGCTCGTCGCCGTCCGGCCGGGCCCCGGCACATCGGGGCCGGCGGACGACGACGCGCTCGCGGCGGTCGACGGCGCCGTCCACTCCTGGGACCTGTCCACCGGCGTCGACGGCCCGGGCACCCGGTTCGTGCTCTTCACCGCCGGCTGCCCGCTGCGCTGCCTCTACTGCCAGAACCCGGACACGTGGACCGAGCGTCGCGGCGTCCGCACGAGCGTCGCCGACGTCATGGCCCGGGTGCGGCGCTACCGGACGCTCTTCGACGTCACCGGCGGCGGCGTGACCGTCTCCGGCGGCGAACCCCTGCTCCAGCAACGGTTCACGTCGACCCTGCTGCGTGCCTGCAAGGCCGAGGGGATCAGCACGGCGCTCGACACGTCGGGCGCGCTCGGGGTCCGGGCGGACGACGCGACGCTCGCCGACGTCGACCTCACCCTGCTCGACGTCAAGTGCGCCGACCCGGCCCGCTACCGGCGGCTCACCGGCGGCGACCTCGACCCGACCCTGCGCTTCGCGCGCCGGCTCGCCGTGCTCGGCCGCCCGACGTGGGTGCGCTACGTGCTCGTCCCCGGTTGGACGGACGACGTCGACGAGGTCGCGCCGCTCGCGGACTTCCTCGCGGGGCTCGGCGTCGTCGAACGCGTCGACGTCCTCGCCTTCCACCGGCTCGGCGCCGCGAAGTACGCGGCCCTGGGCATCGACTACCCGCTCGCGCAGACCCCCGGGCCGACGATCGACTCCCTCGAGGCCGTGCGCGACGTGTTCCGGGGCGCGGGGCTCGCGGTCACCTGAGGCCGGCCTCTGCTCGCGCTCCCCACCACCGGTGCGACATGATCGAGCGGTGCCGGCCCCGGGGGTAGGACCAGCGCAGCACCCGACCGCTGCGACGGCGCCGTCCGCGCGCGACCGGGACGGCGTCCTCGACGCGCTCGTCGCGGCGACCGACGACGTCACGGTCGAGGAGTTCCGGCTCGTGGAGCTGCGCGTCGAGTCGGACGCGCGGCTCGGGCGGCGGCTGCTCTACCTGCTGAGCAACACCGAGTGGGTGCGCCGGACCACCGAGCACCTCGACGTCGGCCGGGCCCGGGTCGTCGAGACCGAGGTCGTCGTCGACGTCGACCTGTCGTACCTGCCGGGTGCCGTCCTCGACGAGGACGTCGTGTGGCTGCCGGTGCTCGCCGTCCCGCCGCCGGTCGCCGGCCCCAGGGAGCAGCCCGGTCCCGACCGCGACCCGGTGACGAGCATGGAGGTCACCGACGCCGGCGGCGCCCGGATCAGCAAGGCCACGCAGGCGCAGGTGCACCGCTGGCTGGCGCCGGCGCTCGCCGAGCTCGTCCTCGGCCGGCTGCCGCGGACCCGCCCGGACGGCGCGAGCGGCCCCACCCGGGACGAGCTCGTCCTGCTCGCCGCCGCGCTGCGACGGCTGCTGCCCGGCACCGGGGCCGACATCGACGGCGGCCCGGACGGCGGCGAGGGCGCCCCGATGCTCGAGCGCGGCCGGGCCCAGGTCGAGGAGCGGCTCATCGTCGCCCGCACCGGGCTGCTCGCCGCCGTCCGCCTCGACCTCGACCGGCCCCGGCCGGTGCTGCGGTCGCGGCTCGTCGACATGGTCGCGGCGCTCGTCGGCGTGGTCCACGCGGTCGTCCCGGTCGCGGTCGACGGGCGGCCGACGTCGTTCGCGGTGCGGCTGCCGGGGCGGCGCCTGCACCCCGAGCGCCGCCGCCGGCTCTCGACGTCCGCACGGGCGCACCTGCGGGTCGACCTCTACACCGCGTCCCCGCACTCCGACCGGGTCGTCCACCTCGGGCTGCCGGAGGGGATCTCGGTCGGGGTGACGACCGCCTCGGCCCCGGCGGGCGCCCGGATCGCGCTCTCCGACGTCCGGCCGGTCGAGGAGCTGCGCGCGCTGCTGACCCTCGTGCTGGACGGCGAGCGCGAACCCGCGTGGGTGCGGCGCCGGCTCGCCGGGCTGGCCGTCGACAAGGTCGAGAGCTCCCTGGAGGCGCTGCAGCACCTGCGCACCGCGGCCGGCGTCCCCGACCCGACGGCCCGGCTGCGCATGCTCCGGGCGCGGCTGCTCGCCGTCGCCGCCCAGGACACCGCGGCACCCGTCACGGCGCTCCAGCAGACCTGGGACGGCGGCACCTGGCTGCCGGCGTCGTACGAGCGCCGGCTCGTCGTGAACACCGCGACGCCCGGGCTCGTCCACGTCCGCGCCTCGGTCGTCGACGGCTCGGCGCAGCGCGCGACGACCGGGGACGCCGCCGTCGACGCGGACGTCGAGGTGTCCGACTCGACCGTCCTCGACACCGCACGGGACACCAACGCCATCAACGCCGTGCTGCTCGCGGCCGTGACGCTGCTCCTGCTCGCGTTCGGCCGCGGCGAGAACCTGCGGACCGTCAACGCCGAGATCCTCGCGACCGTCCTCACGCTCTTCCCCGCGATCCAGGCCAGCCGCGCCGACCGGCCCGACCGGTCGACGCTGCGCGGCGTCCTCTCCCAGCCCACCTACCTGCTGAGCCTCGCGACGGTCTTCCCGCCGCTCGCGCTGGCCGGGGCGCTCGCCGCCGCGGCGAGCCACCCCGCGGTCGTCGCCGTCCTCGCGCTCGCCGCCCAGCTCGGGCTGCAGCTCCTGCTGCGCCGCCCCGGCCGGGCCCGTGCGGCCGGCAGCGAGCCGGCCCTGCTGCTGCGCACCGCCCACCCGCCGGACCTGTCCCGGCTCGACGTCCTGCGCGGCTCCTGGTGCCGGACCCTCGTCGCCGACGCGCTCCTGCTCGGCCGGCTCACGCAGGGCCACCTCGTCGGCGCCCCGGACTCCCCCGGCGCCCTGTCCGCGGCGCTCGACGTGACCCTCGGGGCCGGGCTGGACGACGAGCACCCCGGCCGGGGCCCGGCGGGCGGCCGGTCGTCGACGAGCGTGCACGGGCTCTTCCACGCGACGGCGGCGGGCCGCTCGATGACGTTCGTGCTGGCCGGCGGCCGGCCGGGGCACACCCGTCCGGCCCCGGACGACGACGGGCCGGTGCACCCCGGCGAGCGCGCCGCCGAGCACACGCGGCGCTCGGACCCGACCGGTGGCCGGATGCTCGTCCGCCAGGTCCCCGTCGAGCCGGGGCGGCTCTCGGCGGTCGAGCCGCCCGCGTGGATCGTCGAGGCGTTCGTCGGGCTCGTCCCCGGGCGGCTCGAGGCGCTGCCGGTCGAGGACCACCCGGTCGCCGTGCTGCTCGCGGCGGCCCGGGCCGACGACCTGCCCGTCCTCCTCGTGCAGACGCCCGCGCTGCCCCCGACGTACGCGGCCGAGGACCGGGACTGGATGCGGCTGCGGGTCGGGGTGCCGTTCGTGCCCGGCGAGGACCTCGGCCGCCTCGCCCGCTACCTCACCGCGCTCGACGGCCTGCGCACCCGGCACCCGCGGCGCGGGGCGGCCCGGGTCCACACCTACGCCGTCCCCGAGTTCGCCACCCACCAGGGCGGGCAGACCGCGCCCGACGAGACCGACCGCGCCGGCCGCCGCACGAACGACGTGCTGCGCGACGTCCGCGCCGACGACGTCGGCACCCCGCCGGACGCGGGCACCGAGGCGCTCGCGGTGTGCGCCTGGGCCCGGGTCGGCCTGTCCGCCGACGTCCTCGCCGCCGCCGGCGGCAACGGGCCCACCCGCCTCGTCGCGATGACGAGCGTCGTCCTGCACGGCCTCGCCGCCCAGCTCGTCGTCCTCGCCCCGCTCGGCGGCACCGGCCCGCGGGTGCCCTACGTCGAGGCGCTGCGCGGCGCGCTGCACCGGGAGGCCGTCGTCGAGCCGATCCCGCCGGCACCGGTCGACGCCGCGGACGACCCCGCGCCCGGGCCGCGCTGCGTCGTCCGGCTCCAGGTGCGGCTGCCCGAGCGGCCGCACGCCCTGCGCGGCCTGCTCGGCGACCTCGCCGACACGCTCGGCGGCCTCGACACCTGGTTCGCGCTCTTCCGGGTCGCCGACGGCCGCTCCGTCCAGGGCCGGCTCATGGCCCGGGTCCCGCCCGCGGCCGCGGACGCCGTCCGGCGCCGCAGCAGCCGGGACGCCGACGACGCGCTGCTCGCCGCCGCGGCCGACCACGGCCCGCGCCGGGGCGGGCGGCCCGCGGTCGAGGACGACCCGGTCGTCGACCTCGGCGTGCTCCGGACGACGGCGCCGTAGGCCGGCGCGGTCAGATGCCGGGGCGTGTACCCCGAGGTGGCCCGCTCGCGCGAGTGAGGGGTATGCAGCAGAGCCCGCGGGCGCCCGTCGCGGCCCCAGGCCCCGGCAGGGGGCCCGACGTCGCCTCGTTCGACGCCTTCTACACCGCGCACTTCCGGCCGCTCGTCGCGCTGACCTTCGCGCTGTCGGGCAGCCGGGTCGCGGCCGAGGACCTCGCGCAGGAGGCGCTGCTCGCAGCCTTCCGGCGCTGGCCCGAGGTCTGCGCGCTGGACAGCCCGGCCGCGTGGGTGCGCCGGGTCGCGGCGAACCAGGCGGTCTCGACGGTGCGCCGCCGCGTCGCGGAGGCGAAGGCCCTGACCCGGCTCGGCGGGCGCCGCGCCGTCCTCCCGGACATCTCCGAGGGCGCGCACGACGTGTGGCGCGAGGTCCGCCGGCTGCCCCGGCGGCAGGCGCAGGCGGTCGCGCTCTTCTACCTCGAGGACCTGGCGCTCGACGACGTCGCGGCCGTCCTCGAGTGCTCCGCCGAGACGGTCCGCACGCACCTGCGCCGGGCCCGGGCGACGCTCGCCGACCGGCTGGCTCTCGACGAGGGGGACGACGCATGAGCACCGACCCGTACAGCGACCCGCCCACGGGCGGGTCGGGACGCGGGCGCGCGCACGAGCGCGACGTCCACGGGGCGCTGCGGGCTGCGGCCGCCGAGGTCCGGCAGGCCACGGCGGCCCTCGCTCCGTCGCCCCGGGGCGTCGCCGGCCGCGGGCCGTCCGCCGCACGTCCGGGACGGCCCCGGCCCCTGCTCGCGGCGGTCGCCGTGGCCGCGGCCGTCATGGCCGTCGTCCTCGGGCTGTCGACCTACCTCGGCGGCGGGACCCGGCCGTCACCGGTCGGCCCGGCGGGGTCGCCGACCCCGGCCCCCAGCGTCAGCCCGTCGGCCTCCGCGCAGGACGTGACCCCGGTCGTGACGAGCAGCGACCCGGTCGTCGCCCCCCTGTGCGGGCCGCGGCTGCCCGTCCCGGTGTACCCGCCGAAGGGCTGGACGGGGCCGCAGCCGGGGCCGGCGGACGACTCGACCGGGTCGGTCCTGCCCGGCCAGCTCGTCGTCCACTGGAGCGGCCCGGGCGGTGCCGTCGAGCTCCGCTGGCCGGCCGACCCGGCGGACACGTCGCCCTACGACCCGATGGAGTCCATGTCGACGAGCACCGACGACGGCCGGACGCAGCTCAGCTACCCCGTGCCGGGGGCCGAGCCGCCCTGCGCGCACCTGCGGGTCGAGTGGCTCGGCTCCGTCCCCGAGGGCTTCGGTGCGTCGGTCGACGGCTTCACCACCCCTGAGGACAAGGCCGTCGTCGCGGTCGTCACGCCCCCGGAGGACCTGCGGCTCGTGAGCCGGACGAGGCAGGTGGCCACGCTCCCGCGGCACGCGATCGGCTGCAGCGGCGGCGACGTGCCCAACCGGAAGAGCAGCAAGGACGGGGCGCCCCAGCCGAGCGCGGAGCAGGCGCTGACCGCGTTCCTGGACGCCGCCGGTGACAACGGCATGAACCGCAACGGCTGGACCCGGCTCGACGGGCCCGGGAGCGAGGTCGTGTTCGGCGTCCCGTTCGACGGCGGCGCCGGCTGGGTCCAGCTCGTCTTCGTCACCGAGGGACCGAACGGCTGGGTGGTCACCGGCTGGGAGACGAGCGGCTGCTGAGCGGCGGGGGGGGCGCACCCGGACGGTCCGGGCCCGGGAGGGGGCGGCCCGGACCCGCCCGGGGACGTTCGCCCCCGCACCGCCGAACGCCCTCCGCCTAGCGTGAGGAAGGACCCGCGCCCTTCGCCACGGAGGCTGTCATGGGTACCCCGGCGATCCGGACCGACCACCTCACCAAGCGCTACGGCGACGTGCTCGCCCTCGACGGCCTCGACCTCGAGGTGCAGCCCGGGGAGGTGTTCGGGTTCCTCGGCCCGAACGGTGCCGGGAAGACGACGACGGTCCGGCTGCTGCTCTCGCTGCTGCGGCCGACCGCGGGCCGGGCCTGGGTCATGGGGGTGCCCGTCGAGGACGTCGTGCGCGCCCACCGGCACGTCGGGTACGTCCCCGGCGAGGTCGCGCTCTGGCCGCAGCTCACGGGCGCGGAGACCCTGGAGCTGCTCGGCAACGTCGCGGGCGGCGTCGACACGGCCCTGCGGGACGAGCTCGTCGAGCGGTTCCAGCTCGACACGGGGCTGCGGGTCCGGGCCTACTCCAAGGGCAACCGGCAGAAGGTCATGCTCGTCGCGGCGTTCATGACGCGCCCCGACGTGCTGCTCCTCGACGAGCCGACGGCCGGGCTGGACCCGTTGATGGAAGCGGAGTTCCAGGCCCTCGTCCGGGAGGCGGCGGCGCAGGGCCGGACGATCTTCCTCTCCTCGCACCTGCTCGACGAGGTCGAGGACGTGTGCACCCGGGTCGCGATCCTGCGCGAGGGCCGGCTCGTCGAGGTCGCGACCCTGGACGCGTTGCGCCGCATGGGGTCGCTCGTGCTCGACGCCGAGTTCGACGGCGGCCCGGACTCCACGGCGCCCGACCCCGCCGACCTCGCCGCCCTGCCGGGCGTGGTCTCCGCCGAGCCGCACGCCGGCGGCCTGCGGGTCGTCGTCGCGGGTTCGCCGGCACCGGTCCTGGCCCGGCTGGCGGCCGCCGGTGTGGCCCGGCTGCACAGCCACGAACCCACCCTCGAGGAGGTGTTCCTCGGTTACTACGCCGCGACCGCCGGCCAGCAGGGAGCCGTCGCCGCGGCGCACGACCGGGGGCTGTGATGACCACCGCCCTCCCGCTGCCGCACCACCGGCACGGCGTCACCCGGCCGCAGGGGGTGCCGCGCGCCACGACCACGGCGGCCCGGCTCGTCGCACGGCTGGTCGCCCGGGGCACGCTCGTGCTCGCGGCGGCGCTGTCGGCGTACGTGCTCCTGGAGATCCTGAGCTTCCGCGCCGCCTACCCGCAGGGGACCTCGACGGCCCAGCTGGCGCTCTTCGACACCCCGGCGATCCGGATGCTCCAGGGTCCGCCGCACGGGGTCGGCACGGCGGGCGGCTTCACGGCCTGGGACGGCGGCTGGTTCATCGGTGCCACGGTCGCGGTCTGGGCGCTGCTCGTGTCGACCCGGCTCCTGCGCGGCGAGGAGGACGTCGACCGGGTCGCCCCGCTGCTCGCCGGCACGCTCCCGGCCCGCACCCTGGCCGCGGTGCAGCTCGGCGTCGTCGCGGCCGGCTGCGCGGCCGTGGCCGGCGCGGTCGCGGTCACGTTCGGCGTGCTCGGCGCGGGCTGGACCGGAGGCACGCTGTTCGCACTGACCGTCGGCGGCTTCGCGGCGTTCTGGACCGGGGTCGGCGCGGTGTGCGCGCAGACCTTCGACAACCGGCGGCGGGCGCTCTCCGCCGGGGCCGGGCTCTTCGGCCTCGCGTACGTGCTGCGGCTGGTCGCGAACAGCAGCGCCGAGCGGGAGGGCCTGCGGGCGCTCACGCCGTGGGGCTGGACGGACGCCGTCGAGCCGTACGCGGCGCAGCGCCCCGCACCGGTCGTCGCGCTCTGGGCCGGTGGCGCGGTGCTCGGCGCGCTGGCGGTCGCGCTGCGCGGCCGGCGGGACACCGCCGGCGCCTTCCTCACCCGGCCCGACCGGCGCGCCGCCCGGCTGCGCGGCCTCGGCTCCCCGGTCGCGTTCGCCTGGCGCGAGGGCCGCGGCGTGCTCCTCGCCTGGGCCGTCGGCCTCGCGGTCTGGACGGCGGTCCTCGGCGGCATGCTCGGCACGATGCTCGACTTCCTCGCGGCCGACGACGCCTACCGGCGTGCCGTCGAGGTCATGGGGCTGGGGGCCATGCTCACGGCCGAGGGGTTCGTCGCGGTGATGTCGGTGATCCTCGGTCTCGTGCTCGCGCTCTTCGCGGCCTGGCGGGTCGGCGCTGCCCGGGCCGAGGAGGCCGACGGCCGGCTCGAGAGCCTGCTCGTCCGCGGCGTGACCCGGCGCCGCTGGCTCGCCGGGCGGCTGCTCGTCGTCCTCGCGGGGACGACCGGGCTCGCCGTGCTCGCCGGCGTCGCGACCTGGGCCGGCGCCGCGGCGTCGGGCGCCGACCTCGCCCTCGGCGCGAGCATGCGCGGCGCGCTCAACCAGCTGCCCGTGGCCGTCCTCTTCGTCGGGCTGGCCACGCTGACCCTCGGCGGTGCGCCGCGGCTCACCCTCACGCTGCCGGCCTCGCTCGCCGGGGCGGGGTACGTCGTCGAGCTCGTCGGGCCGGCGCTCGACTGGCCCGGGTGGGTCCTGGACCTGTCGCCCTTCCACCACCTGGCCGCCGTCCCGATGACGGCGTTCGCGGCCGCCCCGGCGCTGTGGCTCGTCGGCCTCGGGGTGCTCGCCGTGGTCGCCGGGGTCGTGCTCCTCGAGCGCCGGGACGTCACGTCGGCCTGACCCGGGACCGACGACCGTGTCGCCGGTGTGTCCGCCGGGTTGACACCAGGCTACGGATCTCGTCGTCGCCGCCGCCGGCCGCTGACCGGCCGGTCAGTGTTCCACGCCCCCACCTGTCGGGATCGGGAGCCGACCGGCAGAATGACGCGGGTCCGGTCCCCGCAGTGATCGAGGTGCCGCCCAGCATGTCCGTCATCGACACGCCAGCCCAGGGTTCGTCGACCCCCGAGCGGCCCCGCGCCTTCCTCCGCCCGGACGGCAAGGAGAAGGTGACCGGTCTCGGCCGGTACACGGCCGACCTCACGTTCACCGGCCAGCTCCACGCCGCCTTCCGCTACGCCGACCACCCGCACGCCCGGATCGTGTCCATCGACACGAGCAGGGCCAAGGCCCTGCCGGGGGTCTTCGCCGTCGTCACGCACGAGGACGTCCCCGACGTCCGGTACGGCGGGATGACGCAGGACCGGCGCCTGTTCGCCAAGGAGAAGGTGCTGTGGGAGGGCGACGTCGTGGCCGGCGTCGCGGCCCGCACCGTCGAGATCGCCCGCGAGGCCGCCGCGCTCGTCGAGGTCGAGTACGAGGTGCTCTCGGCCCAGCCGGACTACGTCGCGAACATGGCCCCGGACGCGCCGGTCCTCCACGAGGGCTGGGCGGAGTACGGCGCGGACGAGAACCTCGTGCGCGACGGCAACGTCATGAGCCGCTACGTCATCGCCAAGGGCGACGCGGACGCCGCGATGGCGGGCGCCGACGTCGTCGTGAAGAGCCACTACGTGTCCGACGCGAGCCAGGGCGTCCCGATCGAGCCCCGGGCGCTCGTCGCGCAGTGGACGGGCGACTCGGTGACCGTCTGGTCCTCGACCCAGGTGCCGTTCGCGGCCCGCTCGGGCGTCGCGCACACGCTGCAGATCCCCGAGTCGAAGGTGCGCATCGTCGTCCCGCTGCTCGGCGGCGGGTTCGGCTCCAAGTGCGACTTCCACTTCGAGGCACACGTCGCGATCCTCGCGAAGGTCACCAGGCGCCCGGTGCGCCTGGTGTTCACGCGCAAGGAGGAGTTCGTCGCGCCGGACCACCGCCGCGAGGGCATGGACATCGAGCTCGAGACCGGTGTGACCCGGGACGGCCGGATCGTCGCCCGCCGCGGCCGGATGGTGCTCGACAAGGGCGCCTACACCGGCGAGGGCGGCTTCTTCGCACAGATGGCCGCGATGCACGCGTGCGGCCCCTACAAGCTCGACACGGTGCGGGTGGAGGCGTTCCTCAACTACTCCACGAACCAGCCCGCGGCCTCGATCCGGGCGCCTACGGCGCCGCAGGCGTGCTGGGCGCTCGAGCAGCACCTCGACGAGGTCGCCGCGGCGATCGGGATGGACCCCGTCGAGCTGCGCCGCCGCACCCTCGTCGCCGAGGGCGACGAGGGCCCCGCCGGGCAGGTCTTCGAGAAGATCGGCGCCAAGGAGACCCTCGAGGCGGCGCTGGAGCTCATCGGCTACGACGCCTACCTGCGCGGCGAGCTGCCGGACGACGAGGCGGTCGGCGTCGCCTGCGGCTGGTGGCCGTGCTTCGGCGTCCCGTCGGGCGCGTACGTCAAGCTCAACGGCGACGGCACCGCCACGATCGTCACCGGCGCGCAGGAGAACGGCTCCGGCTCCGTCATGGGTCTGCCGATCCTCGCGGCGGAGATCCTCGGGATGTCCCCGTCCGACTTCTCCATCAACTACCAGGACACCGACGCCGGCCCGTGGGACATGGGCTCGTCGGGCTCCCAGACGACCTTCAACAACGGCCGCGCGGTCGTCGAGGCCGCGCAGGAGGTGCGGGCGAAGCTGCTCGCGATGGGCGCCGAGAAGCTCGAGGCGGACGTCGCGGACCTCGAGCTCGCGGACGGCGCCGTGCGGGTCAAGGGCGCCCCCGAGACGTCCGTGACGATCGCCGACCTCGCGGGCACGGGCGAGCCGATCCTCGGCAAGGGATCCGGCGAGGTGCCGGAGGCCGCGGCGTCGGACGCCTCCGCCTGCGTCGGGAGCCTCGGCATGGAGTCCTTCCTCGCGCCGCAGCTCATCACGCACGCGGCCCGGGTCAAGGTCGACCGGGACACCGGCGTCGTCCGGGTGCTCGACTTCGCCGCGGCCCACGACTCGGGCGTCATCGTCAACAAGGTCGGCGCCGACGGCCAGGTCTACGGCGGCGTCATGATGGGCATCGGCCAGGCGCTCACCGAGGCGACCTGGACCGACGAGGAGGGCCGGCAGAAGAACCCGGGCCTGCTCGACTACAAGCTCCAGACCGCCTCCGACGGCCCGCGCATCCAGATCCGCTGGATCGAGATCGAGACCCCGAACGCCGGCCCGAAGGGCAGCAAGGGGGTCGGCGAGCCACCGAGCGTCCCGACGTCCGGGGCGGTCGGCAACGCGATCGCCAAGGTCATCGGCCGGCACGTCGACAAGCTGCCCATGACGGCCGAGCGCGTCTGGCTCGCCGCGAACAGCCCCGCCGGGGAGGACCAGTGAGCACCGCGACATCCATGACGACGTCCGCGAGCAGCAGGACGTACGTCGAGGCCCGGGACGTCGCCACGGCCGTCGCCGCGATGAGCGCCGGTGCCCGCCCGATCGCGGGCGGCACCGACCTCGTCGTCGGCGCCCGGCACGGCAAGGCACCGCTGCCGGCCGCGCTCGTCGGGATCCACCGGATCCCCGGCCTCGCGGACGTCGCGCCGACGGACGGCGGCGGGCTGCGGCTCGGGGCCCTCGTCACCCACGCGACCCTCATGGCCGACCCGACGGTGCTCGCCTCGTACCCGGGCCTCGCGGACGCGTCCGCGATCGTCGGCTCGCACGCGACGCGGGCGAACGGCACCCTCGGCGGCAACGTCATGAACTCCTCCCCCGCGATGGACACCGGGGCGCCGCTCCTGTGCCACGGCGGGGTCGCCGTCCTCGTCGGCCCGGCCGGCGAGCGGCGGGTGGCCCTCGCCGACCTGTGGACCGGCCCCGGCCGGTCGACGGCCGCGCCCGACGAGCTCCTCGTCGCCGTCGAGCTCGACGCGCCGCCGGCCGACGGCGCATCGGGCAGCAGCTACGTCCGCCTCCAGTACCGGCGCCAGATGGAGATCGCCATCGTCGGTGCCGGCGCCGTGGTCACCCTCGGCGCCGACGGCACGGTCACCGGCGCGAAGGTCGCCATCACGGCCCTGGCCCCGGTGATCCACCGGGTCGCCGAGGCCGAGGCGGCCCTCGTCGGGACCGACGGCGGCTTCGAGGCGGCCAAGGCCGCGGGTGCCGCGGCCGCGGCGGCCGCGCGGCCGATCTCCGACGTCCGGGGCTCCGCCGACTACCGGCGGGCGATGGCCGCCGTCATCACGCGCCGGGCCGTGCTCACCGCCGTCCGGCGTGCCCGCGGCGAGTCCGTCCCCGTCCCCGCGAGCGACACGACCTTCGGGAGCTGAACGACCAGTGGCAGTGGACATCACCCTCTCCGTCAACGGGGTCCCCTACCCGCTCACGGTCGACCCGCACGCGAGCCTGCTCCACACGGTGCGCGGCGACGTCGGCCTGACCGGCTCCAAGGAGGGCTGCGACGACTCCGAGTGCGGCGCCTGCATGATGCTCGTCGACGGCCGCCCGGTGAACTCGTGCTCCTACCTCGCGGTGCAGGCCGACGGCAGCGACGTCACCACCGTCGAGGGTCTGTCGGACGGCGAGACGCTCGCGCCGCTCCAGGAGGCCTTCCTCACCCGCGGCGGCGTCCAGTGCGGGTTCTGCACCCCGGGAATGCTCGTCTCGGCGACGGCGCTGCTCGACCGTTCGCCGAACCCGAGCGAGGACGAGATCCGGACCGCGGTGTCCGGCAACCTGTGCCGCTGCACGGGCTACGACGGCATCGTCAAGGCGATCGCGGCGGTCGCGGCGGAGCGGGCCGCGCAGGGCTGAGGCCGGCGCCGGGACCGGCACCCGGGCACCCGGACGGGCGCGTCCGTCCGGGTGCCGTCGTGCCGCAGCGCTCAAGGACGCACCGGATCCGGTCGAGGACGGGACCGACGCGGCGGCACCTGCCGTCGCGCGCTTCCAGACAACAGGAGTCCGCGTGGGTGCCCTCCGCACGAGCATCGCCGGAGCCGTCGTCGGGACCATCGCTGCCGCAGGCCTCTACACAGGGGTCGTCGGACCGGCGGTGTCCCGCACCTCGGCCACGTCGTCCGAGGGGTCGGCCCTCGCGGCCGCCGTCCCCAAGGCCCCGAAGGTCGTCGTGACCGTCAAGGCCAAGCCACGGGCCACGGCCGCCGCCGAGCCCGAACCCGTCGAGACCACCGAGGCCGCCGCGAAGGCACCGGCCCCGAAGGCGCAGCCGCCCAGGCACCGGACGACGACGCACCGCGTCGTCGTGGCCGCGCGCCGGACCTCGAGCACGCACCGCCGCTCGTCCGGCTCCTCGGGCCGCAGCTCGTCGCACGAGCAGGAGCACGCCGAGGACGAGCACGAGAGCGAGCACGAGGACCACGAGGACGAGGACCACGAGGACGAGCACGAGGACGAGGACGACTGACGGCCCGGTCCGGATCGCGGGTGGCCCGCACGACAGCGGCGGGCCGCCCGCGATCATCGGACACATCCGCGCCGTACGCTCGTGACGTGTCGTCGACGACAGCGCCCGTAGCGGTCGACGGCCCGCCGCTCGGGACCGGGAGCCAGGTCCGCGCCGTGCCGTGGCCGCGCGTGCTCCTGCTCGTGGGGGTGCTCGCCGTCGCAGGGCTCGCGCTGTGGGCCAGGCTCGCGGCGCTCGGGCGTTCCGGCGGAGCGGGCGTGATGTCCCAGGGCTACGACGACGGGGTCTACTTCTCGGCCGCCGAGGCGCTCGCGTTCGGCCGGATGCCGTACCGCGACTTCGTTCTGCTGCACCCGCCCGGCATCGTCGTCGCCGCCCTCCCCTTCGGCTGGGTCGCCCGGCTCACGGACGACCCGACGGGGATGGCCGCCGCCCGCGTCGCCTGGGCGTGCGTCGGCGCCGCCAACGCCGCGCTCGTCACCGTGACCGCGCGCCGGGCCGGGGTCGTCGCAGCGGTCACCGCGGGCGCCCTGTACGCCGTCTGGCCGCCCGTCGTCCGGTACGAGACGTCGACGTACCTCGAGGCGCTCGGGACCCTCGCCGTGCTCGGCTGCCTGGCGCTGCTCACGGTGCGCAGGGCCGCGACCCGGCCGCGGCTGCAGGTCGCCGCCGGCCTCGCCCTCGGGCTCGCGCCCGCGGTGAAGATCTGGGGCGTCGTCCCGGTGGTCGTCGTCCTCGGCTGGGTCCTGGTCACCCTCGGTGCGCGCCCGCTGGGCCGGGTCGCCGCGGGCGCCGTCGCCGCGGCGACGCTGGTGTGCCTCCCGTTCTTCGTCCACGCGCCCGGGGCGATGTGGCGGATGGTCGTCGTCGACCAGCTCGGCCGCGGGTCGACCCCCGAGGGCACCGTGGAGCGCCTACAACGGGTGGCCGCCCTCGGCACCATCGGGGGCGTCGCCGACGGGACGCTGCGCGGCGCCACGTCGGGCGGTGTCGTCGCGCTGTGCGTCGCCGTCGTCGCCGCCGTCCTCGCGTGCACGCGGCGCGAGGGGGCGCTCGGTGTCGCGCTCACCGCATCGGGCCTGCTCGTCGTCGTGCTGGCGCCGTCCTTCTACGACCACTACACGCCGCTCGTCGCGCCCTACGCCGCCCTGGTGCTCGCCGCGGCGCTCGGGGCGCTGACCCGGTGGCGGCCCGCGGTGCCCACCGTGGCGGCCGCCGGGGTGGTCGCCACGTGCTGGATGTGGACGGCGAGCAGCACCCTCGTGACCGACCGGCCCTTCCCGGCCGCGGAGCTGCGACCCGCCCTCGACGCCGCCCGGTGCGTCACCGCCGACAGCCCGAAGGCGCTCGTCGCGCTCGACGTCCTCGGCCGGGACCTGCGCAACGGCTGCACGGTCGCCATCGACGTCTCGGGGGCGACCTACGACGCCGCGGCCATGCCCCTGCTCGCCGACGGCACGGCCGTCGTCCGCTCGATGAACCCGCGGTGGCAGAGCTACCTCATGGGTTACCTCGGGACCGGTGACGCGACCCTGCTCGTCCGCGGGACCTCCGACGACCTGTCGCCCGCCAGCCGGGAGCTGTTCCGCTCCTGGCCGACCCTGGTGTCCCGCGGGGGCTACCGGGTCCGGGCCCCTCGGCCCGCGCCCTCGACCGACTCCGCCGAGGCGCGCTCCCGCCGGACCAGCGCGAGCATCTCCTCGTAGGGCCCGACGAGGAAGGCCTCGTCGCCGCCGCGCAGGGTCGTCCCCCGCCGGGGCGGGTACTCCAGGCCGCGGCGGGTCCGCCGCCGGATCGCCACGACGCGCAGCTGGGCACCGAGGTCGGCCATCGCGACGCCGTCGAGCCCGCGACCGGTCCGCACCGGCAGCCGGGCGACGAGCAACGGCAGCGGCCCGACGTAGAACGTGCCGAGCACGTGCAGCCCGAGCGCGGCCCCGGCGAACCACGGGGCGGCGAGCGCCGCCGTCGAGACGACGTGCTGGAAGCCGAAGGCGGTCTCGACGGTCCGTGCCAGGTCGCGGTCGAAGAGCCGCAGCGCCACGGGGACGTCCCGCCAGCGGCGGCCGAGCAGGTCCCGGACCGCGAGCCCCGTCTCGAGGTTCGTCAGGTCGTCGCTCGTGAGGACGGCGACCGCCCCGGCCGTCGCGAGGTTCGCCTGCTCGAGCGTCGCGCTCATCGTCGCGTCCCCGACGATGACCGGGACACCCAGGGTGCGCAGCCGGCCGAGGTACCGGTTCGACTCGTCGCCCTCGACGACGACCACGTCGTGGCCGGCCTCGTGGAGCAGCTCGACGACCCGGGTGCCGACGGCACCGAGGCCGACGACGACGGTGTGCCCGGTGAGGCCCGGCACCCGGCGCCGGCCCAGTGCCTGCGCGATCTGCCGGCTCACGAGGAGGTTGGTGAGCATCGCGAAGAACACCGTGGCGAGCATCGCCCCGACGATCATGAGGACGATCGCGTAGGCGCGCAGCCAGGCGGGCTGGGCCCGGAAGCTGAAGTCCCCGTAGCCGACGGTCGCGACCGTCTCGACCGTGAAGTACAGCGCGTCGAGCAGCGTCATGGCGCTGCCGCCGTCCGGGTCGCGGTACCCCAGGTGGAGGACGGCGGTCGAGACGCCGACGAGCGCCGCCAGGGCGGCGAGCGCCCAGCGCATCGGCCGGTCGACCTGCCGGGACAGCGCGCGGTAGAGCGCGGTCGCCGGGCCCGGCGCCCAGTCCGGCCGGCGCCCCTCGGGCCACGCCCGGCCGGGCCGCAGCGTCCGCAGCGCCTCGGCGCGGGCCGGCCTCGGGCGGCCCCAGCCCTGGCCGGTGGCGTCGAGCTCCTCCGGGGTCCCGAGCAGGGTGACGGCGTCGCCGGCCCGGACGGCGAGGTCGCGTCCGGGGCAGACCACGGGCTCGACCGGTCCGGCGTCCGGTCCGGCGTCCTGTCCGGCGGCGTGCTCGACGGCGATCGGCGTGAGGTCGCCGTACAGATCGCGCAACGTCCCGTCCCGGGGCGCGGTGAGGGTCGCGGCGACGAACGGGACCTCCTCGAGCTGCAGCCGGTGGGCCCGGGTGCCCAGGCAGGTCTCGACGACGGACGGCGCGGCGAGCGCGGCGACGTCGAGGACGCTGCCGGCGCCGGTCACCGCGGCGAGGGCGCGGCCCACCGCAGGGTTCGTCAGCTGGACGACGACGGGGACGTCCGGGCGCAGCTCCCGGGCCCGCAGCGCGGTCTCGAGGGTGTGCAGGTCGTCGCTCTCGACGCACACGACCGCACGGGCGGTGCCGATGCCGGCCCCGACGAGCGTCTCGGCGAGCCGGGAGCTGCCGGTGAGGTGCGGGACGCCCCAGCCGCGGACCACCCGCACGAGCCGGGGGTCGGGCTCGTCGTCGACGACGGTCACCGGGATCCCCGCGAGGCGGAGCTGCTCGACCGTCCGCAGGCCGAGGCCGTGGAGCCCGCAGACCACGACGTGGCCGTCGACGGCGTCGGCGCCGTCGGTGGCGTTCGTGGCGTCGGTGGGTGTGATGGGGTCGGTCACGCCTCGCAGGGTCGCCGTCCCCGGTGTCGGTCGCGGTGTCGATCACGTGTCGGCCGTGTTACGCCGCGGCGGACGGGTCGGCCGGACGAGGACGGGCCGGACGACATCGCACCAGGCATCGGTCCGGCGTCGCTGGGCACTGGCCCGGCATGACAGAGCCAGTGCTGCCCCCGCCGTCCCCGGTCCCCTCCCCGGCGCCCTCCCC
>NZ_MWLL01000098.1 GCF_002198675.1 Kineosporia sp. R_H_3
GGAGCCAGCCGCGCAGGTTCGCCGCCGAGCACAGGCCCGGGTAGGCGGCGAGGGCCTGGGCCCAGGCCTGCTGGGCGACGTCGTCCCCGTCGACGGGGCCGGCGAGGGCGTGGGCCAGCCGCGCGACGTCCCGCCAGTGGGCGTCGACGAGGTGCTGGAACGGGGGCAGCTTCACGGTCCTTCAACGCTAGACGCCCCCGGCGTGTGAGCCCTACGGGTGAACCTCGCCGCCGCCGGGCGGGCGCGGGGACCTCGGCCCCTGGCCCGGGGTCGCCGCCGGGCGTGGGATTCGACGTGTGGGGCGATCGTCGCCCCGATGACCCGCACCGGGCCGCCGGCCGCCCATGGAGGCATCGCCATGGCACGCACGTACGTCGTGACGGGCGCCGCGTCGGGCATCGGCCGCGCGACCGTCCACCTGCTCACCGCGCTCGACCACGTCGTCGTCACCCTCGACCGTCACGACGCGGACGTCGTCGCCGACCTCTCGACGCCCGCCGGCCGCACCGAGGCCGTCGAGGGCGTGCGGGCCGCGACCGGCGGCATCGTCGACGCCGTCATCGCGTGCGCGGGCCTCGCGCTCCCCGAGCCGGCCACCGTCGCGGTCAACTACTTCGGCACCGTGGCGACCCTCGAGGGCCTGCGGCCGATGCTCGCCGCCGGTGCCCACCCGCGGGCCGTCGTCGTGTCGTCCATGGCGTCGTTCCAGCCGAACGACGCGGCGCTCGTGGACGCCTGCCTCGCGGGCGACGAGGCGCACGCGCTCGACATCGCGGCGAAGCTCGCGGGCGCCGAGGACACCGCCAACCTCATCTACGCCTCGACGAAGGCCGCGCTGAACCGGTGGATGCGCCGGGTCGCGACGACCCCGGGCTGGGCGGGCGCCCACGTGCCGATCAACGCGGTCGGCCCGGGCGTCGTCCTCACGCCGATGACCGAGGGCTGGACGTCGTCCGCGGAGGGCCGGGCCTTCCTCGAGCAGATGGTCCCCATGCCGCTCACGGGCTTCATGGCACCCGAGCAGGTGGCCGCCGTCCTGGTGTTCCTCGCGTCCGAGGAGAACTCGGCGATGACCGGCCAGGTCGTCTTCGTCGACGGCGGCTCGGACGTCGTCCTGCGGGGGGAGACCGCCTGGTGAGACCGCGGCGGGCGCGGCCCGCCGCCGCAGACGTGGGGCCGGGCAGGGCCCGCCCCCGCGCGCCGGTGCGACGCGCCGTCCGTCCGAGGCGAACGGACGGCGCGCGCACAGGTCGGTGTGGAACCCTCACCACGTGCCCCCGTCGACTCCCCGTGTCGTCGCGCACCGCGGGGCCAGTGCCGTCGAGCCCGAGCACACGCTCGCGGCGTACGTGCACGCCCTCGAGACGGGGGCGGACGGGCTCGAGTGCGACGTCCGGCTCACGGCCGACGGCCACCTCGTCTGCGTCCACGACCGCACGGTGGACCGGACCTCCAACGGCAGCGGCCTCGTCTCGACCCTCGAGCTCACCGACCTCGAGGGTCTGGACTGGGGGTCGTGGAAGGAGCTCGCGCTCGGCGCCGGCGCGCAGCCGGACGTCCCGGACCGGGTCGGTCCCGGTGACCGGGCCCACCTGCTGAGCCTCAAGCGGCTGCTCTCGCTCGTCGCGGACAGCGGTCGGCACGTCGAGGTCGCGATCGAGACCAAGCACCCGACCCGCTACGGCGGCCTCGTCGAGCGCACGCTCGTCGAGACGCTCGAGCACTTCGGCTGGGCGAAGTCGACGCCCGGCAACCCGTCGCCGGTGCGCGTCATGAGCTTCTCGCTCCTCGCCACCCGCCGGATGCGGCTGCTCGCGCCGACCCTGCCGCTCGTGCTCCTCATGGAGCGGATGCCGCTGCCCTACCGGGACGGCAGCCTGCCGCGCGGGGTGCTGGCGGCCGGGATCGGCGTCCGGATCCTGCGCGCGCACCCCGGGTACGTCGCCCGCGCGCACGCCCAGGGCCACGAGGTCCACGTGTGGACGGTCGACACCCCGGACGACATCGACCGCTGCCTGGAGACCGGCGTGGACGTCATCATCACGAACCGCCCGGCCGACGTCCTCGCCCGGCTCGGCCGCTCGCCGTCCGCCGGCTGAGACCCCTCCGTCCGGCGACTGAGACTCGCGGGCGCCGGCGCCCGGGGGGTGTTCGGGCGGTCCGTCCGCAGTGTCCGGATGCGCGCGGCGGCCGGAGGCCGGATCCTGGGGGGTGGAGTTCCCGACCGGGGAGGGTGTGACGTCGTTGACGGTCGTCGACCGACGGGTGAGCCCCGCTGTGACCGCGACGTTTCACCGCGGCCCTCCGGGGGTACTCAGCACCTCGAAGGCGGACGGCGACGGCGGCGGACCGCGGTCGACGAGGCTCGTGAGGATCGGGTCATGAGGGAAGGAGGGGCGGACGGCATGAACAGCCACGACGCGGCACGGGGCGAGGCGCAGTCCGACGCCCCCCGCCGGACCACCCCCTCCAGCGTCCTGCGCCTGCCCTACTCGGCCGCAGCGGTCGGGACGGCGCGCCGCCGGGTCCGCCGCGAGCTCGCCGACGCGGGCGTCGGCAGCACCGTCCTCGACGACGTCGAGGTGGTCGTCTCCGAGCTCCTCGGCAACGCCGTGCGGCACGCCCGGCCGATCGCCGGCGGCGTCCTGCTCCTCGGCTGGCGGATCGAGGACGGCGAGGTGACCGTCCGGGTGACCGACGGCGGCTCCGGCCGCGCCGTCGAGCCACGCGAGGCCGGCCCGATGGCCGACTCCGGCCGTGGGCTGCACATCATCGAGACGCTCGCCTCGTCCTGGGGCGTCGTCGAGCACGCCGGTGGCCTGCGGACGGTCTGGGCGGCGCTGCCGCTGCCGTCGTCGCCGCGACCGGATCTTCGTATCGTCCGCTGACGGCGTCGGTCGCGGACGGGACCGACCCCATGACGCATTAGGCTCGGCGCCCGTGAGCAAGAAGTCGCGGCGCCTCGCGCCGTCCTCCACCCCGACCGTCGCCGCAGGCGAGCCGATCCCCGTCGTCGGCGGCCGTGAGCCGTGCCCGTGCGGCTCGGGCAAGCGCTACAAGGGCTGCCACGGCCGCGAGGAGCGCGAGGAGGCCACCCGCCTCGTCAGCCGCCCGTTCGAGGGTCTGCCGGCCGAGTGCGACTGGGTCGCCTTGCGCGAGATCGTCCCGTCGGCCACGGTCGCGCTGCGGACGACGGCCGAGCACGGCGCCGCGGAGGTCAACGTCGCGACGGTGCTCCCGATGGCCTGGCCGGCGATGCGCCGCGCCGACGGCGGCGTCTGGGTGGGGCTGCAGACGACGAGCGGCTCCGGCGACGCGAGCCGGGACGTCGCGGCGGCGCTGCTCTCGGCGCTCGCGGCGGAGCCCGGGACGCCGGTCCCCGGCGGCGAGCTGCCCGGTCCGGGCCCCCGCCTGCAGGACGTCCTGGACCTCTCGCAACCGTTCGAGCCCGTGGTGCACGCCGGGTTCGACTACTGGCTCGAGGGCGTCGAGGACCTCACGGCCGACGTCCGCGAGTCGATGGAGCGGGCCAACGCCGCGGTCATCCCGACCGCGCGCCTCACGACCGTCGAGGCGGCCTACTGGTGCCGGATCGGTGAGAAGCGGCACCTGCGCTGGGTCATGCCGCACCCCGAGGACGCGCTCACCGACGGTCTCGCCCGGCTGCACGCCGCGGGTGCGTCCGCGCTCGTCGAGGGCTCCCGGTACGTCGGGTCGTTCCGCGCCGACGGTCTCCTCGTGCCGGTGTGGGACCTCGCGTCCGACACCGAGGCGGACGACCTCGAGAAGCCCGCGGCCGCGCTCGAGCAGCGCCTCGGCGACGCGATGGCCGTCGGGACGCCGCTCACCGCCGAGGAGCGGCGGGCCAAGGCCGGGATCGCGAGCCGGCAGCTCACCCTGCGCTGAGGGCCTCAGCCCAGCGTCGTGAGGACGGACTCGACGAACCCGGCGGTCGCGTCCGCGTACTTCACGTAGTCCTGGTGCGCGGCTGCGGAGCTGCCGTTCGACTGGCAGATGACGTCGTCGGCGTTGCAGACGTCGCGCATCCGGGCGTTCCATGCGCTCAGGGCCGTCGCCGGGCGAGCCAGCCGGCCGCTGATGCCCGGCGTGAACGGGCCCGCGGAGAGCGCGCCGGCGCCGGCGTTGAACCCGGCGTCGCCGTAGACGACCACGGCGGCGATCCGCGCCGACGTCGCCGTGGAGAACCGGGCGCTCACGACGCCCGGGTAGCGCGGCGCCGTCGAGAGCGTCTCCCCGACGACGTACGCGCCCATCGAGAAGCCCATGAGCACGAACCGGGTGGACCGGCAGGTGCGGGCCCGGCCCTCGACGTACGCGACGAGCTTCGTGATGCCGTCGTTGACCCCGACGAGGGTGTCGGCGTTCGCGTCGTAGGCGAGCGGCACCGCCTTGACCGGCACCGACGTCCTCGCGACGACGGTGCTGACGATCGACCCGAGCACCCAGCCGTAGCCGGCGGGCTCGGTCTGCCCGCGCAGGCCGACGAGCTCGTACTTCGGGCAGGCCGCGGTCGAGGCGACCGCGGACGCCGGTGCGGACGGCGCGCAGAGCAGCGCGGCGACCGTCGTCGCGAGCGTGCCGAGCACGAGCAGCCGGCGACGGGCGGCCCGGACGGACCGGGCGGTACGGACCGACGGGGCCGACGGGACCGTCATGGGGCAGGACCTCACGGGTGGTGGGCAGGAGACCCTGAGAACCTACCAACGAACGTTGGCTTCTGATCATCGTGCAGGCGGGGGAGCACGACCCGTCACGCCGGGTGACAGGGCCGCCCGCGACCGCGCGTGTCAGTCCGTCGCCGCGAAGCCCTGCTCCTCGTGCCCGAGCTGGAGCCGGCGGACCGCCCCGGCCCGGTCGACGTCCACGCCGAGCTCCACGCAGGCCCGCTCGCCGACGAGCCGGACGAGCGCCGTCCGGACGCCGTCCGAGGCGAGCACCGGCCCGACCCGGCACGGCCCCGCGAACGCGGCGGCGACCCGCAGCTGCCGGGCGGCCGCCACCGGGTCGAGCCCGCCGGCGACGGCGAGCGAGGCCGGCCAGCCCGGTGCCTCGGCGGCGGTCTGCGCGGCGACGGCGTCGACCGCCGCGCGCAGGGCCGGGCCGAGGTCCGCGACCGGGGCGACCGTCAGGGTCTGCACGAGCGGCTCCGGGTGCGGCGTGAGCCGCACCTCCAGCCGGACCCGGCCGCGGTCGCCGCGCAGCCACCACAGCGCGTGCGCCGGGGACTCGTGCTCCGGCGGCGCCGCGGTGTCGCGGACGAACCCGCCGGGGCCGGCCAGCGCCGCGGCGGCCGCGAGCGCGTCCCGGCGGACCGGGAGCGGGTCGTCGAGGTCGACGTTCTCCGCGACGAGGCCGGCGACGGCCGCGTCGTCCCACGTGACGAGGAGCTTCTCCACGGTCTCCATCGCGGCGAGCGTCGCCGGCCACGGCGTCCCGGGGGCGGGTGCCGACGGTCGTACGGTCGGCCGGACCGTGGCCGGCTGCGGGCCCGCCGGGCGGCCGCCGGTCGCCTCCACCAGGGCCGCCCGGCCCGCCTCGAGCAGGGCGGTGACGAGCCGCTGGCCGGCCGGGGCGCTCGGGGCGTACGTGCTGCTCGCGAGGACGACAGCGCCGATCCCGCTGTCCGGGTGCCAGCGCATGTGCGAGCCGAAGCCGGGGTAGCCGCCGCTGTGGCTCACGAGCAGCCCCCAGCGCGGGTCCTGCTCGGCGACGAGCCCGTAGCCGTAGCCGCCGCCGCGCAAGGCCGCCGGCTCGTCGACCGCCGGAGCGACGACGCGCGGCGGGACGACGCGGTGCTGCTGCTGCATCTCGCGGCGCGACGCCCGGCTCAGCGGGTGCCCGCCCTCGGCGTCGTCCCGGGGCGGGAAGGCGTCGGCGAACCCGGCGACCCAGCGCGCCAGGTCGCGGACCGACGAGAAGAGGCCGCCCATCGGGGCGAAGGCGCCGTAGCCGTCGAACGGCAGCTCCTGCCACATCCGCTCCGGACCGCCGCCGGGCGGGGGCACGGCCGTGGGCACCCGCGGCGAGCGTCGGTACCCGGTGGCGAGCCGCGCCGGGTCGACCTCCTCGGCGCGGTAGACCGTCGACGTGAGGCCGAGCGGGTCGAGCACGAGCCGGCGCATCGCGGCCGCGTAGTCCTCGCCCGTGACGTTCGCGATCGCCCGGCCGAGGATCGCGTAGCCGAGGTTGGAGTACTCGAAGGCGGTGCCGGGTGCCCAGGCGAACGTCAGCCCACCGCGCAGGAGGTCCCCGAACGCGTCGAGGTCGAGCGCCTGCATCCGGTCGCCCCACGGGTCGTCGGTCGGCAGCCCACCGCTCATCGTCAGCAGGTGCCGCAGCGTCAGGGCGGGGGAGTCGGCGGTCGGCGGTCGCAGCCCGGCGAGCTCGGGCACGTGCCGCGCCACCGGGTCGTCGAGCCCGAGCGCACCGGCGTCCCGGAGCACGAGGAGCGCCGTCGCGGTGAAGCTCTTCGTCATCGACGCGATCCGGAAGACGCTGTCGGCGTCCGGTTCCGGGCCTGCGGGCGCGCCGTCCGGGGTCACCCGGAGCGCGCCGGCGCCACCGCTGAGCACGAGCTCGCCGTCGAGGACGACGCCCCAGGCGACCGCCGGCTGGCCGTGCTCCGGCCCGCCGTGGGCGAGCTGGTCGACGATCTGCCCGACCGTTCGCAGCACACCCGCCGCGGGCTCAGCCACCGGTTCCTCCTCGACCACCCGGCCGTCCGTGCGACGGCGACCCGCAGAGCATGGCGGGAGCCTGTCACACGTGGATGTCGCGCGCCGCCTGTCCCGGGTCCGCGGGTCGTGACGCCGACCGGTGGCCGCCCACGGGCTGTTCTAGGCTCTGGGCGTGGCTGACGGCGCGGACGACGCTCGGGACGACACCGGCCCGGCCGACGGTCCGGTGGGCGGTACGACGGGTGGCGCGCTCGCGGTCGTCGTCCCCGCGAAGGACGAGGCGGAGCGGATCGCCGAGACCGTGCGCGCCGCCCGGCTGATCCCCGGTGCGTCGGTCGTCGTCGTGGTCGACGACGGCTCGACGGACGACACAGCGGCCCGCGCGCAGGAGGCGGGCGCCGTCGTCGTCCGGCACCGCAAGAACCAGGGCAAGGCGGCGGCGATGGAGTCCGGCGCGGCCCGGGTCGCGCGGCTCGACGGCGAGCGCGGCGGCGCCCCCCGGGCGCTGCTCTTCGTCGACGCGGACCTCGGCGGCACGGCGGTCAACACGGCACCGCTCGCCGCGCCGGTGCTCGCCGGCGAGGCCGACCTGACGATCGCGATCCTCCCCGCGCAGAGCCGGGCGGGCGGCGGTCGGGGCTTCGTCGTGGGCCTGTCCCGGGAGGGGATCCGGCGGGCGACCGGCTGGACGGCGACCCAGCCGCTGTCGGGGATGCGCTGCCTGTCCCGCGAGGCGTTCGAGGCGGCCCGCCCGCTGGCCCGCGGCTGGGGTGTCGAGACCGCGATGACGATCGACCTGCTGCTCGGCGGCTACCGCGTCCTCGAGGTCCCGTGCGACCTGCAGCACCGGGTCACCGGCTCGGACTGGCGCGGCCAGGTGCACCGGGCGAAGCAGTACCGCGACGTCGCCCGTGCGCTCGCCGTCCGGCGCCTGCGCCGGGCCGCCCCGCTGCGCGTGCTGTCCCGCGTCCGCCCGGCGCGTTGACCGGCGCGGTGACCGGCTCACCGGCCGGCGCACCGAGCGGTCGGGCCGCGGCCCGCGCCGCGCTCGGCTGTGGCGTCGCCTCCGTGCTGGGCCTGGCCGGGACCGCGGCGCTCGGTGACTCGGCGGCCGTCCCCGGGCTCGGCCCGGGCACCGTGCTGCCGCCCTGGGACGTCGCCGCCGGGCCGTCGTCCGCGCTCGTCACGGCGCTGCTCGCCGTCGCGTGGACGCTCGCCGCCGCCACCGTGCTGCTCGGCCTGCTCGCCCTGCGCCGCAACGGGTTCGGCTGGGACGGGCGGCGGACGGCGCTCCTCGCCGCCGCGGCCGTCCTCGCCCTCGTCGTCGTCCCGCCGCTCGGCTCGGCCGACCACCTCTCCTACGCCGCGTACGGGCGGATCATGGCGACCGGTGACGACCCGTACGTCACCCCGCCGGACACCTGGCGCGGCGGCGCCGACCCCGTCGCCGGTGCGGTCCAGCCCCCGTGGCAGAGCACGACGAGCGTCTACGGCCCGGTCGCGACCGCCGCCCAGACCCTTGCCGCGGTCGTCGGCGACGGCTCGCTGCGCCGCACCGTCTGGGCCTGGCAGGTCCTCGCCGGGCTGGCCTTCCTCGGCACCGGGCTCGCCCTCGACCGGCTCGCCGTCGCGCTCGCCCGGCGCCGGGGCCGCCCCGGGCCGGACGACGGGACCGGCGACGACGAGGGCGCGGACGACGAGACCGCCCGCGAGACCGCCCGCGCCGCAACGGCTCACGCCCGGGCCCGGGTCGCCGTGCTGTGGACGCTCAACCCGCTGCTGCTCGGCCAGCTCGTCCTCGGCGCGCACGTCGACGTGCTCGCCGCGGCGTTCGCCGCCGGCGCGCTCGCGCTCGCCGTGCGCCGTCCGTTCGTCGCGGGCGCGCTCGTCGCCGCGGCCGTCGCGACGAAGGCGCCCTTCGCGCTCGCGGGGCTCGCCCTCGTCTGGGGCGTGCGCCGGCTGCCACGCCGGCAGGCGTTGGGGCACCTCGCGATCGGTGCGCTCGGGGCCGGTCTCGTGCTGCTGCCGGCCCACCTGTGGACCGGCCCGCACACCTACGACCAGCTCCAGCGGGCCTCCCGGTTCGTCTCGTTCGCGACGCCCTGGCGGCTGCTCGTCGACCAGCTCGACCCGCTGCTGGGCCGAGGCCCGGTGCGCAGCCTGGTGACCCCGCTCGCCGCCGTCCTCGCGGTCGCCCTCGCGGTCCTGCTCGCGCGCAGGGTCGCCGCGCTGCTGCCGGCCCCCGGCGCGGACGTCGCGCCGGCCCGGACCTCGGCGGCCGGCGACGCGATGACCTCGGACGCCGTCGCGGCGCTCGCCGTGACCTCGCTCGGCTGGGTGCTCACCGCGCCCTACGCGCTGCCCTGGTACGACTGCCTCGCCTGGCTGCCCCTGGTGCTGCTCGCGTCGTCCGGGCTCGACCTCGCGATGCTCGGGCGGCTCTGGGTGCTGGCGCTGGCCTACGTGCCGGGGCGGGTCGTCGGGATGACGCCCGAGGTCGAGGCGTTCACTCTCGGGTTCCGTCGCCACGCGGCGCCGTGGCTGACGCTCGCGACCCTGTGCTGGGTCGTGTGGTGGGCCGCGGCCTCGTGGCGGTCCTCGGCTTCCGGCCGCCCGCACCCGGCTGCACCCCCGGGGCCGTCGCCTTCCGCGGGTCCGGCGGCGGGTGCTCCGTCTCGTGGAGCTCCAGGGCCCTGACGCTCGCGGAGATGAGCAGCGGGATCGCCACGGTCGCCGCGACCGCCGGGATCGCCGTCCCGGAGTCGTTGAGCGCGAACCCGATCCCGACGAGGATCGCGAACGACGCGAGGCCGTGCCGCAGCACCGACGACCGGTCGTAGGCGAGCTGCAGCGGCCGGGCGCCCCAGGCGACCGGCCGGGCCAGCACGAGGACGACGAACGCGACGGCGAAGGGCAGCAGCGCCGAGAGCGGCTTGAAGAGGATCCCGAGGTTCTGCAACGCCTTGCGCTGCACGACGGCCAGCGCACCGCCGTCGACGACCGTCTGCACGAAGCGCCCGAGGTGGGTGCGGTCCGCCGGCGGCCGCAGCCAGTCGAGGACGGAGAGCCCGACGAGGACGGCGACCGTGCCGCCGCCGATGAGCAGCGCGCGCCGCCACGTGATCCGCACCCCGGCCACCCACAGGGCCAGCAGCGCGAAGGCCGGCACGATCGCGGGCGGGCCGCCGAAGTCGCTGCCGAGCCCCGGCGTCCCGTCGACGACGAGGCACGCGAGCCCCACGGCGGCGACGGTGAGCGCCGCGGTACGCCGTCGTCCGGCGTTGACGAGCCAGTCCGCGGCCGCGGTCGCCGCGAGCAGGCAGCCCGTCGCGAAGAGCGCGAAGCCGGGGTTGGAGAACCCGTAGAACCGCCCGGCGACGACCGGCTGCACGCCCATGAGGCTCGAGATGACGAGGTGCGAGCCGGTGAGGACGTCGCCCGCGAGCACGAGGGCGGTGACGCCCCCGACGACGCCGAACGGCCCGAGCAGCGCGCGCCGCCAGGGCCCGAGCAGCGCGAGGGCGGCGATCGGCACCACGAAGAGCGCGACGTACAGCGACACCGCCAGGCCCGGGTGCTGCCCGCGCCACCACGGCAGGAGGTTCGCGAGGAACGTCGCGGCGGGCACCGACGCGAAGACGACGGCGACCCGGCGCAGCACGGCGAGGGTCCGGCGCCGCACGGTCGGCGAGGTCTGCCGGCGCAGCAGCACCGTCGCCACCCCGTAGAGCACGAGCTGGGCGGCGATGAGGACGTTGAAGAAGATCGGCACGACGGGCTGGACGGCGAGCGCCGCGGTGTCGAGGTCGACGACCCGCTCGAGCCGGTCGATGCCGTCCCCGCCGGGCGAGACGGGCGCGAGCGGCGAGCCCACGGCGTCCGCGGGGGCCGGGACCCCGAGGGCCGCGAGCAGCGTCGGGAAGAGGTCGGTCGTCTGTGCCATGCCGTCCTGGCGGGTCGACCGGGAGCCGAGCAGCGCCTGGGCGTAGGTGGCCCGGGTGCCGTCCGCCCCGACGGTCGCGGCCGGCCCGCGCGCCGCGAGGAGCTGCAGGTGCGGGGTCTGCCCGGAGTCGGCCGTCGAGGCGACGACGGCGGTCGCGCTCGAGGGCAGCTCGCCGAGCACCGTGAGGAGCCGGGTGTCGATCGTCTGCACCTGGCTCGCCCGGTCGGGCCAGGGGTCCTGGCCGGTCGTCGAGGTGTTCGGCGGCACCGGCTCGCCGGGTGCGCGGTCGGTCCTGTCCCGGACGGCGCCGAGGTCGACGACGACGAGCCGGGCCCCGCCGGCGATCGCGGCCCGGACCTCGTCCGCGAGGTCCGTGGGGTTCTCGGTCTCGTCGGGTGCGCCGGTCGGGAGCGGCACGAGACCCGGGTAGGCGACCGGTGCGGTGCCCTGCGCGTCGGCGAGCGCGACGACCGCACCGGGGCCGACGGCCGCCGTCCGGACGCCGGCGGCGGCGAGGGTCGTCGCGAGCAGCCCGGGGGTCGCCTCGAACGAGCCGGCCTCGGCCTCCCGGCGGAAGACGTCCCAGCGGGTCGCGGTGCCCGGCCCGCCCGGCGTCGGCACCGTCGCCTGCGGCGCCCGGCACGCGGGCTGCCCGGTCGGGACGTCGTCCGCGTCGCCCGCGCGGCGTCCGGCGGAGATCGTCAGCCAGCCGTCGAGCGGGCAGGTCACCCGGCGCACGGTGCGGACGGCGAGGGTGCCGACCGCCCCGTCGCCGAGCAGGCTCTGCAGCGCCGGGGTCGAGGAGGAGACGTCGTCCCAGCGCAGGCCGCCGGTGCCGAGCAGGACGACCGGGCCGGGGGCGGCGGGCAGCGGCGTGGCAGCGGGCGCTGCGACGGGTACGGCGACGGGTACGGCGACGGCGGGGCCGGGCAGGAGCACCCCCAGCGCCACGAGCAGCGGGGCGGTCACGGTCACGAGGAGAGCGACGGACCGCCGCCCGCGGCTGGTTCGGGGCACCTTCGAAGGGTAGGGCGTGCGGCCGGGATCGGCCGCGCCGCGCCCTGGGTGCCCGCACTGTCGGAGGCAGGGGCGAGAATCACCGGTGTGGAGTCGAGCCGAGCGGACGCGCCGCCTGCCGGGGTCGCAGCCCTGCCCGGCGGTCGCCGCTGGGTCCTTGCCGGGGCGCTCGTGCTCCTCGTCTCGGCGGCCCCGCTCGTCCGCCACTACCTGGTCCGTCAGCCGCCGGAGATCTGGCAGGTCGACCTCGAGGTCTACCGGGACGGCTCCGTCTCGGTGCTCCTGGGCCGGGACGTCTACGCCTGGCTGACCGGCTCACCGCAGTGGCTGCCGTTCACGTACCCGCCGTTCGCGACGCTGCTCGGCATGCCGCTCGCGCTCGTCCCGTTCCGTGTCGCGGGCTGGGCCTGGACGGCGCTGCAACTGTGGCTGCTGTGGGTCTGCACGGGGGTCGCCTTCCGGCCGTTCCTCGACCGCTTCGGCCACCGGGCGCCGCTCCTGCAGGGTGCGGTCGCCGGGCTGCTCGTGTGGTCCCTGCCGGTGGCCGAGGGCATCCGGTTCGGCCAGGTCAACGCCGTGATCGTCGCCCTCTGCCTCGTCGACGTGGCCCGTCGCACCCCCCGCACCTGGCCGCGCGGCGTCCTCGTCGGCGTCGCGACCGCCGTGAAGCTGACCCCGGGCGTCTTCTGGGTGCACTGGGCGGTCTCCCGGCGCTGGCGCCCGCTCGCCGTGAGCGTCGCGACGACGGCCGCCGTGACCGGGCTGACGCTGCTCCTGCTGCCCGCGGCGAGCGCCACGTTCTGGACCGACGCACTGCTCGACCCGGGCCGGCTCGGCCCGAACGCCGGCACGTCCAACCAGTCGCTGCGCGGCGTCCTGCTGCGGCTGTGGCCGGGCGGCTCGAGCGTCGCCGGGCCCGGGCCCGGGTTCACGCCCGTCTGGGTCGCCGTCGCGCTGGTCGTCGGGGTGCTCGGCTTCGCGGCGGCCCGCGGCCTCGAGCGGCGCGGGGAGCGGGTCGCCGTCGTCGCCGTCGTCGGGATGCTCGCGGTCCTGCTGTCGCCGGTGTCCTGGGTGCACCACGTGCACTGGGGCATCGTCGTCGTCGGGGCGCTCCTCGGCGACGGCCGCCGCCCGGCGCGGGTCGCCGCGGCGCTCGTGGCGCTCGGCATGCTGCTGTGCCGGCTGCCGTGGTGGGGGGTCACGGTGCTCGCGGACGGCGACCTGCCGCGGTGGTTCGGTCGGCTGCTCCAGAACGGCTACGCGGTCTTCGCGCTGCTCGCGGTCGCCGCGCTGTGGTGGCTGCTCGTGCGCCGTCCGGACGACGCCCCGGCCGCGCCCGTGGCGTCACCGGTCCCGCAGGAGGCCGCGGACGCCGTCCGCTGACCCGGAGCCTGCGCACCGGTGCGCAGGCGAACCTGCTCAGAAGGGTGTCGGGACGCCCGCGGCGGCGAGCAGCGTGAGCACGGCGAGCAGGGCGCAGACCGCACCGCCGACGCGGCGGACGGTCGACAGCCGCATCCGCTTGAGCAGCGCACGGCCGAGCAGGGCGCCGATCCCGGAGATGACGAGCAGTGCCGCCCAGGCGCCGGCGAACACCGAGACCGGGTCCTGGTAGCGGACGACGAGGCCCGCGGTGAGGAGCTGGGAGAGGTCGCCCCACTCGGCGACGAACAGGACGACGAAGCTCGCGGCCACGGCCCGCATCCCGTGCACGTTGCTGCGCAGCTTGCCCTCGAACTCGTGCTCGGTCTCGGACTCCTCGGCGTCGGCCTTGGCCGCGCCCCGCCAGAGCACGAACGCGCCCATGGCGAAGAGCAGACCCGCGACGAGGGTCACCGGCCGCTCGGGCAACCGGGAGAGCAGCCCGCCGAGCGTCACCGCCACGAGGGTCTGGACGCCGAACGCGAGGCCGACACCGATCCACGTCGGCAGCGGCCGGTACCGCGTCGCGAGCACCAGCGTCGCGATGAAGGTCTTGTCCGGCAGCTCGACGGGCAGGATCACGAGGAAGGACGCGAGCGCCACGGCGAAGTCCATAGGCCTTCGACGCTAGCCCACCGATCGGGCGCCTCCCGCCCGGGAGGCGCCCGTTTCGACCAATCTCACACCGAGGTGCCGACGGTCACACCACGGTGTCAGCCGCGACGGCCCTGGCCCTCGACGCCCTCCGTCTCGTCGGCGAGCAGGTCCCCGAGGCTCTCGGCGCGCTGCCGGGCGGTCTCCATCGCGAGGGCGACGTCCGCCGCGGTGCTGCGGATCGCGACCGCGTCGAGCGCGGAACGGTAGCCGTCGAGCGCCTCCTCGAGGCGGCCGAACCGGACGAACCGGTCGGCGGTCTCCCGCCACAGCGCAGCAGTCTCCCGGGTCGCCGGGAGCGCGTCGAGCGAGTCCACCGCGGCCACGTAGCGCTCGAGCGCCTCGTCGAGCCGACCCTGGGCGGCGATCGCGTCGCCGAGCACGAGGTGCGTGCGCGCCTGCTCCCCGCCGGGGTAGGCCGCGAGGGCGACGAGCGCCTCCCGGGCCAGGTCCTCTGCCGCCCTGGGCGAGCCCTCGAGGAGGTGCACCGTCGCGAGCGTCGCGCGGGTCATCGCGGCCTCCACGGGCCCGAACCGCGGCAGGTCCGGCTCCACGAGGTCGAGCAGGCGGCGGGCCTCGGCGACCTGGCTCGGGTCGTGCTGGAGCGTGAGGTACGCGGCGGTCCAGCGCAGCCGGGCGACGTCGAGATGGCCTCCGGCGTGCTCGGTGAGGATCGACAGCGCCTTGCGGGAGAGCAGCAGCGCCTCGTCGAGCCGGCCCAGCGACTCGGCGTTGACGGCCGCGTTCCACGCCAGGGCGGCCTCGCCCTGGGGGTCGGCGAACCGCTGGGCGATCTGCATCGCCTCGTCGAGGTACGCCTTGGCCAGGTGCGAGTCGCCGACCCCGAAGTAGGCGGCCGACAGGGTGGCCACGAGCCGGAAGTACTCCCGGGTCGTCGTCTCGCGCTTGTCGTTGAGGAGCCGGACGGCTCCCTCGCCGACGCGGATCGCCGCGTTCATGTCGCCCGCGGCCTGGTAGAGGTGCGACAGGTAGATCGCCACGCTGGGCAGGGGCAGGTGCGTGGCGCCCGCGAGCGCCCGCTCGTAGACCGGCAGCAGGGACGCGATCGCCCGGTCGATGTCGATGACCTTCTCGTAGGCCTCGGTGAGCTCCCAGACCGCGTCGTCCCGCAGCGCCCGGTCCAGGCCCTCCTCGGCGAGCAGGGCCTCGAGACGCTCGCGGGCCTCGTCCGGCCGGCCGTCGAGCAGCGAGAGCTTCGCCAGCTCGATCGACAGCTGCGCCTGCTTGCGGCGCTCCTCCCCGATCGGGGTGAGCAGGTCCTCGACCGCGCAGCCGAGCCGTTCGGCGAGCAGCGCGGCGACGTCGTCGCTCGGCTGCCGCTTGCCGGACTCGAGCAGGGAGATGTAGCTCGGGGAGAGGTCCTCACCCGCGAGCTGCACCTGGGAAAGGTTCGCCGCCTGGCGTAGCCGCCGTAGCCGATCGCTGAAGGTGGTCACGTCAGGTCTCCTCACCGATCCCCGCTTATCGGGTAGATCTGGGCAAATCGTGCCTTCGTTATGTGCACGGACGATCGCAAAAAGTCACAGAGGTACCCACGACACGACTTCTCTGTCACGATCTGTGTGACCACCCAGTCACAGCAATCTTGACCAAGGAGCTGTCATGAACCGCACCTCTGCTCGTCGCCGCGTCGCCGTCCTCCTCGCTGCTGCTTCGCTCCTCGCCGGCGGCCTCACGGCCGCCGTCGCCGGTCCGGCCGACGCCCGGCCGGCCACCTGCTGCACGAAGGGCTGACACCGCGTCTCGCCGGGGGTGACCGCCACGTCACCTTCGTCGAGACCCTGCGGTCTCATCGTGCCGTCGCCCTTCGTGTCGCGGAGGGTGACGGCACGATCCCGTCTGTGCAGTTTCTAGTCATCCAGACTCTGACTGTGCAGTCAAGCCCATCTGACAACTGAGTCACGACCGATGACAAGTTCACCCGTTCGGCGGCACCCCCGGACGGGCACCGGTCGTCCCCGGATCCCGGACCTCCCGGAGCCCCCGCTCCGGTCGTACGCACCCCGCGACCCCCTGGCGGGCCGGATCGTCCGTGACGAGCCGGCCCGGCGCCGTCGCCGACATGCCCCGGCCCAGCGTGACACCTGTCGGATCTGTCGGCCATGACCCGAACGGGCGGACGGTCTGCAGCTCCATGGGCCCATCGCAGCAGAAACGTCCGACAGTCGCCCCAGGTGCCCGGCCCGCCGCCCCCGGCGTCAGCAGGCTGCCGCAGGGCTGCTGCCAAAAAGGAGGAACGCGAGTGGGGAGACGATGGCCCGACGCCTCCCCACCCGCGTTCTGCGTGCACCCACGGGGTCTTTCCGCGGCCAGGTGCGGTCCGGCCCGCGGGGGCACGGCGCCACTGTAGTCACTGAACGGCTCACTGAACAGTCGTGTGGGCTATGACAGTGAGAATTCGCCCGGACGGGTGAGGCCGACGGGCCCCGGACGCCGCGTGCGGCAACGGGTTTGGGGGCAGAACGCCGTCCCGTACGACGGGTCGTGCGCGGCCGGGCCGCGTGGGGCTGTGACCGGGGAGTGACAGCGCGCGACGCGACGAGTCACAGGCCTCAGGACAGCGGCGGGACCCGCACCGAGAGCGCGAGGGGCTCGAGCCGGGCCCGCAGGACCCGCGCCTCGCCGGCCGGGTCGCCGTCGAGCTGCACCTGGTTGGGGGCCTCGGCGCGGATCTCGATCTCCCGGCAGCGGAAGTGCTCGACGACGGGGTGACCGCGCCGGCTGCGCGTCAGGACGGCGCCGATGACGGCCGCCCAGCCGACGACCCCGCCGGCCGAGACGACGACGACGTCGAGCCAGCCGTCGTCCACCTGGGCGTCCGGGAGCAGCCGGACGCCCCCGGTGAGCTCGCCGCAGTTGCCGACGATGACGCTCCTCATCCGGCGGGTGACCGGTGGCCGGTCGTCGATCCGCAGGGTCACCTTCGTCCGGCGGCCGTGCATGAGCCGCAGCCCGGCGACGACGTACGCGAGCCAGCCGACACGCTCCTTGAGGCGCGGCTCGACGCTCGCCATGACCTCGGCGTCGAACCCGAGCCCGGCCATCACGAGGAAGGTCTCGCGCCGGGGCGTGTGGTCCTCGCCCGACAGGTCGAACTCGACGACCCCGACGTCGACCTTGCGCTCGGACCAGGAGAGCCCGGTCCGCAGCGCCTCGGCGAGGTCGGTCACGCCGATCCCCAGGTTGCGGGCGAGCAGGTTGCCGGTCCCGGCCGGCAGCAGGCCGAGCGGCACCCCGGTGCCGGTGAGCGAGCTCGCGACGGCGCGCACGGTGCCGTCGCCGCCGTAGGCGAGCACGACCGCCGCCCCGGCCTCGACCGCGGCCCTGGCCTGACCCGCGCCGATGTCCTCCCGGGTCGTCTCGAGCCACAGCGGAGGCGCCCAGCCGAGGTCCTCGCTCGCCTGCCGCACCCAGTCCAGGCGCACGTCGGCGTCGTCGACCTTCGTCGGGTTCGCGACGACGGCCGCGAAGGGGCGGCGTTCCGTGGCGACCGGCAGGTCCGGTGCCGGTTCCGCGGCGACGGGGGCGCGGCGGCCGCGAGCCGAGCGGGCGACGACGAGCAGCCCGACCGCGACGGCCAGGACGACGACGAGCACCCCGAGCTGCACGGCGCCCGCAGGCGACGACATGCTCCGACGGTAGCGCGCCCGGCGCGTGCCCGTTCGTCGTCCGGCCACGCCCGCCGGGGACGGACGTCGTCCACCGTCCACCCGCGCCGCGCGACGGGGACGGCCGCACGACAAATGCGCAGGTCGTCGCCCACGGAAGGCATAGGCTTGCATGCTGTGATCGACCTGCGACTCCTGCGTGAGGATCCGGACACCGTCCGCGCCAGCCAGCGGGCCCGAGGGGACGACGAGGGCCTCGTCGACGCGGTGCTCGCCGCGGACGAGCGCCGCCGCGCCTCCCTGGCCGAGTTCGAGCGGACCCGCGCCGAGCAGAAGGCGCTCGGCAAGCAGGTCGCCTCCGCGACCGCCGAGACCCGCCCGCACCTGCTCGCGCAGACGAAGGCGCTCGCCGAGCAGGTGAAGTCGCTCGAGGCCGACGCCCGCGCGGCGGACGCCGAGCTCACCGACCTGTCGACGCGGATCGACAACGTCGTCGAGCCCGAGGCCCCGGTCGGCGGCGAGGACGACTACACCGTGCTGCGCGAGGTCGGCGCCCCGCGCGACTTCGCGGCCGAGGGCTTCACCCCCAAGGACCACGTCGAGCTCGGCGAGCGGCTCGGGGCGATCGACCTCGACCGCGGCGCCAAGGTCTCGGGCGCCCGGTTCTACTTCCTCACCGGGGTCGGTGCGCGCCTCGAGCTCGCGCTGCTCATGTGCGCCGTCGACCAGGCCGTCGCGGCCGGCTTCTCGCCGGTCATCACCCCGACGCTCGTCAAGCCGGAGGTCATGCGCGGCACCGGGTTCCTCGGCGCGCACTCCGACGAGATCTACCACCTGCCGGCCGACGACCTGTACCTCGTCGGCACGAGCGAGGTCGCGCTCGCCGGCTACCACAGCGACGAGGTCGTCGACCTCTCGCAAGGGCCGAAGCGCTACGCCGGCTGGTCGGCCTGCTACCGCCGCGAGGCCGGCTCGCACGGCAAGGACACCCGCGGCATCATCCGCGTCCACCAGTTCCACAAGGTCGAGATGTTCAGCTACTGCCGCGTCGAGGAGGCCCGCGACGAGCACCAGCGCCTGCTCGCGTGGGAGGAGGAGATGCTCGCCAAGGTCGAGATCCCCTACCGGGTCATCGACGTCGCGGCCGGCGACCTCGGCTCGAGCGCCGCGCGCAAGTTCGACTGCGAGGCCTGGGTCCCGACCCAGGGCCGCTACCGCGAGGTCACCTCGACGTCGAACTGCACGACGTACCAGGCGCGCCGCCTCAACGTGCGCGAGAAGGACCCGCGCGAGGGCGTGACGAGCAACCGGTTCGTCGCGACGCTCAACGGGACCCTCGCGACGACGCGCTGGATCGTCGCGATCCTCGAGAACCACCAGCAGCCCGACGGCTCGGTGCTCGTGCCGAAGGCGCTGCAGCCGTACATGGGCGGGCTCGACGTGCTGACGCCGGTCCGGTGAAGCTGCTCGTCGCGCTCGACATCGACGGCACGGTCCTCGACCACGACGAGGTCATCACCGAACGGGTCCGGACGGCGGTCGCGGACGCGGTCGCCGCGGGCGCGCACGTCGTCATCGCGACCGGGCGCTCGCTCGAGGGCACGGTGCCGGTGCTCGACCGGCTCGGGATCGTCGAGGGCTGGGCCGTCTGCAGCAACGGGGCGATGACCCTGCGGCTGGACCCGTTGCTGGACAAGGGCTACGAGATCTCGGACGTCGTGACGTTCGACCCCGGCCCGGTCCTGACGATCCTGCGCGAGCACCTGCCGACGGCGCTCTACCTCGTCGAGGACGAGACCGCCCGGCGCAAGGTGACGGCGGCGTTCCCGGACGGCGAGCTGAGCGGCGAGCCGCTCGTCGTGCCGTTCGAGGAGCTGAAGGCCGGCCCGGCGACGCGGGTCGTCGTCCGCAGCCCGCAGTCGACGCCGGAGGACTTCCTCGCCGTCGTCGAGCGGGTCGGGCTGCACGGGGTCAGCTACGCCGTCGGCTGGACGGCCTGGCTCGACCTCGCCCCGGACGGCGTGAGCAAGGCGTCCGCGCTCGAGGTCGTCCGCGAGCGGCTGGGGGTCGCCCCGCAGGACACCGTCGCGGTGGGCGACGGTCGCAACGACGTCGAGATGCTCGCCTGGGCGGCCCGGGGGGTCGCCATGGGCCAGGCCGTGCCCGAGGTGCAGGCCGCGGCCGACGAGGTCACGGCACCGGTCGAGCAGGACGGCGTCGCCGTCGTCCTCGAGGACCTGCTCGCGCATCGTCGCTGACCGTTTCGCGGGGGTGCCCGGCGGCTGCGGGGCCGTGGCATGATGCACCGGTTCTGAAAGCGTTTGCAGATGGAGGACGAGCCATGCGCGACGGGGTGCAGCTCATCACGTACGCAGACCGGCTGGCCGGGTCGATCCCCGGCCTGGCGCAGATGCTCGGGACGGGACCGCTCGCGGGCCTGTTCACCGGCGTGCACGTCCTGCCGTTCTTCCGCCCCTACGACGGCGCCGACGCGGGCTTCGACCCCGCCGACCACCGCGAGGTCGACGCCCGGCTGGGGACCTGGGCGGACGTCGCCGCGCTCGGCGAGCGCACCGAGACGGTCGTCGACCTCATCGTCAACCACGTCTCCGCGGACAGTCCGTGGTTCCGCGACGTCGTCGCGCACGGGGACGCCTCGCCGTACGCGGGCATGTTCCTCACCTTCGACGGGCTCTTCCCGGACGGCGCCACCGAGGCCGACCTGCTGACGATCTACCGGCCGCGGCCCGGGCTGCCGTTCACCGCGATGAAGCTCGGCGGGCGCAAGCGCCTGGTGTGGACGACGTTCACGAGCCAGCAGATCGACCTCGACCTGCGCGACGAGCGGGCCCGCGGCTACCTCACCGAGGTGGTCGACCTGCTCGCCGAGCACGGCGTGACGATGGTCCGCGTCGACGCCGTCGGGTACGCGGTGAAGACCCCGGGCACGTCGTCCTTCATGACGCCGGAGACGTTCGCGTTCATCGAGGAGCTCTCGGCGCAGATGCGCGCCCGTGGCCTCGAGGTGCTCGTCGAGGTGCACTCCTACTACCAGCGGCAGATCGAGATCGCGCGGCACGTCGACCGGGTCTACGACTTCGGGCTGCCGCCGCTCGTGCTGCACGCGCTGCACGCCGGAGACGCCGCCCCGCTGCTGCGCTGGCTGGCGGTCCGCCCGGTCAACTGCGTGACCGTCCTCGACACCCACGACGGGATCGGCGTCATCGACGTCGGGGCCGACGCGACGGCCGCCGAGGGCGACGACAGCCCGGGGCTGCTCACGCCCGACCAGATCGACGCGCTCGTGGAGTCGATGCACGCCGCGAGCGGCGGCACGAGCCGGCTCGCGACCGGTGCGGCCGCGAGCAACCTCGACCTCTACCAGGTGAACTGCACGTTCTACGACGCGCTCGGCCGCGACGACGCGCGCTACCTGCTCGCGCGGATCGTCCAGCTGCTCGCCCCCGGGATCCCGCAGGTCTACTACGTCGGGCTGCTCGCGGGGTCGAACGACATGGACCTGCTCGCCCGCACCGGGGTCGGCAGGGACGTCAACCGGCACCACTACACCCCGGCCGAGGTCGAGGAGGCGCTGCGCCGCCCGGTCGTCGCCGCGCTCGCGGCGCTGATCCGGCTGCGCAACGCGCACGCGGCGTTCGGCGGGGCGTTCTCCTGCGGTGCGGGCACGGGCTCGCCCGGTGCGCTGTGGATGAGCTGGGACCTCGGCGGCGAGCACGTGTCGCTCGAGGCCGACACCGGTCAGGGCACGTTCCGCCTGGAGTGGACGACGCCCGACGGCGTCCGCTCGGCCGGCTCCGTGCGCGACCTCGTCGACGCGCCGGTCCCCGCGAGCGCCTGACGAAGCGCCTCGACCTCGGCGACGACGGCGTCCGCGACGGGCTGCGGGTCCGGCAGCAGCCCGGCGTCCGCCGCGACCCCGACGGTGACGTCGCCCGCGTAGCTGAACAGGCTCACCCCGAGCCCCACCGACGCGGTCTGCGGCACCCAGAACACGATGCCCTCGACGGCGGCGCCGGCGAACCAGACCTGCTCGCGCGGGCCGGGCACGTTCGTGACGATCGCGGTCGTCTTCGAGCCGAGCACGCGCAGCACGACGCCGTGCAGCCATGACGGGAGGAAGCCCAGCAGGCTCACGAGGGCGAACGTCGCGGCGGCCTCCCGGCCGTCGCGCAGCCGGCCCGTCGCGGCCCGTACCGCGCCCACCCGGGCCGCGGCGTCCGGGACCGACACCGGCAGCGGGACGAGGACGAGCCCGAACCGGTTGCCGAGGCTGCGCGGGACGGGCACGTCGACCGGCCGCAGGTTCACGGGCACGAAGACGCGCAGGTCACGGGCCGGCTCACCGTGCGCGAGGAGGTGGCGGCGCAGGGCGCCCGCGGTCGCCGCGAGGAGGACGTCGTTGACGCTCGCGTCGAGCGCCGCCGCGACCGCCTTGACGTCCGCGAGCGGCATCGGCGGCGTCCAGGCCACCCGCTTGTCGACCCCGAGCCGGCCGCGCAGCCGGGTCCGCGGGTCGCGCGACAGCAGGAGCAGGCGGGCGGCCGTCGCCACGACGCCGAGCCCGAACCGGACGGCGGCCAGGGCGGCCCGCGGCTGCCGCCAGGCGGTCGCCGGGTCCGGGACGCCGACGACCGCCGACACCTCCGAGGTCCCGTCGGCCGCCCGCCGGACGACACCGGGGCGGTGCGGGGTCCGGCGGCGGCCGAGGAGCACGGACGGCGCGGGCAGTCCCGCCCCGTCGTCGACCGGGGCGTGCGGCCCGTCGTCGGTGAGCGAGACGAGCACGCTCGCCAGGGCGATGCCGTCGGCGATGCAGTGGTGCAGGCGGGCGACGACGGCGCTCGTCGCCGGCCCGTCGTCGTCCGCGGGGACGTCCACGAGGTGGAACTGCCACGGCGAGCGGGTCATGTCGAGCGGCGTGCCGAGGAGCCGGCTGACGAGCGCGTCGAGGTCGCCGCGCGGCACCGTGACCCGCACCAGGTGGGCGTCGAGGTCGAACCCGGGGTCGTCGTCCCAGACCGGCTGCTCGAACGGTGACCCGGAGGGCACCGGCCGCCGGGAGAACGTCGGGAAGCGCTCGAGCAGCCGGGCGCCGACGACCTCGCGCAACCGCTGCCAGTCCGCGGGTGCGGCGAACCGGAGCACGCCGGTGATCATCATGAGGTTGTCGGGCGCGTCGAGGCCCAGCCATGCAGCGTCGGCGTTCGACATCCGGTGCGAGCCCATCGCCTCAGGGTCTCAACCGGCGGGGCACCTGTCCTGTCGGGGCCCGGTGGGACCCCGGTGGGACCCCGGCAGGACCGTCAGACGTGCAGGACGCCGCCCTCGTGCGTGTGCACGTCCGCCTCGGGGTCGTCGAACCACAGGCCGCCCTCGCCGAGGTAGCGGAACCGGTGCGTCGAGCCGGGCGGGAGGGTCAGGACGACGCTGCGCGTGCCGTTGGCGCGCTTGACGAGCGTGTGCGTCCCGGGCGTCCAGCCGTTGAAGTCGCCGACGACGGAGACCTTGCCGGCGACCGAGGTGTCGGGGAGGGCGAAGGTGACCTTGACGTCAGAACCCTTCTTCTGCCTGCGGATCACGGTGCTTCTCCTAGCGATGGGACGGGCAGAGGCTCCGCCGCTCCATCGGGGCATCCTCGTGCGTGTGCCCGTCGAGTATGACCTGGTACCGGCGCGGATCCGTGGAGGCGCGCCCGGAAACCTCTGCTGCACAGGCGATATCGCGGCGGACGTCAGATCGTCGGCTGCAGGACGGCGACCCGTGCCTGCCACCAGCGGTCGCCGCGCGCGGTGCGGCGGTGCGCCCGGTGGTGGCGGCGGTGGCACTTGGCGTGCACCCACACGACGTCGCCGGTGCGCTCGTCGTGGTGGCCGCCGAGCTTGCCGGGGCGGTGGCAGAACACGCAGCGGTTGACCACCGCGGGGGAGGGTGTGCGGCGCCGGACGGCCGGGGCGCCGGTGCGGCCGCGGCCGGCGAGCGGCACCTGGCGCAGCAGTGCGTCGACCCGTTCGCGCAGCGCGGGCGCGAGATCGTCCGGCAAGGTGAGGAGCGCGCTCGTGGGGTCTGGCACAACCTGCGGACGACGGATCATCGTGCACCTCCCGTGGACGGAAAGGTACGCCCGGCGGTCCCCGAGGGGAACCCCTCATCACGAATTGGTAACGACGATTTTGCAGGGCCCCGCAGCACGGGCAGCGGGGCGGGCCCGACCCGTTCCGGCCGTGCCCGCCCCGCGCCCGCCNGCCCCGCCCCTCAGTCGCCCTTGACGTTGACCACCTGGCGCAGCGTGTGCCGGATCTCGACGAGGTCCGCGGCGTCCGCCATGACCTGGTCGATGTCCTTGTACGCCGCCGGGATCTCGTCGACGAACGCGTCGGTGTCGCGGTACTCGATGCCCTTCATCGCCGTCCGCAGGTCGTCCTGGCTGAACGTCCGGCGGGCGGCCGACCGCGAGAACCTGCGGCCGGCCCCGTGCGGGGAGCTGTTGAGCGCCACCGGGTTCCCCAGGCCGCTCACGACGTAGGACGCCGTGCCCATCGAGCCCGGGACGAGGCCCGGCTGGCCCGCCCGGGCCTCGATCGCCCCCTTGCGGGAGACCCACACCTCACGCCCGAAGTGCTTCTCCTTCTGGGTGAAGTTGTGGTGGCAGTTGATCCGCTCGGCCTCGACGACCGGCTCGCCCATGAGGTCCGCGAGGCAGCCCACGACGCGGTCCATCATCTCCTCGCGGTTGAGCAGGGCGAAGTGCTGCGCCCACCGCAGGTCGCGGACGTACGCCCAGAACTCGTCCGTGCCCTCGGCGAGGTAGGCGAGGTCCGGGTCCGGCAGCCGGATCCAGTACTGCTCCATGAGCCGCCGGGCCACGGCGATGTGCGCCTGCGCGATCTTGTTGCCGACGCCCCGCGACCCGGAGTGCAGGAACAGCCAGACCCGGTCCGCCTCGTCGAGCGTCACCTCGATGAAGTGGTTGCCGGACCCGAGCGTCCCGAGCTGGAGCCGCCAGTTCGCCGCGTACCGGTCCGGGTCGACCCGGTCCTTCGCGGCCCACCCCTCGAGCTCGTCGACCCGCGCCGCCGCGGACGCCGTCACCTTGCGGTTGTAGACGCCTGCGGAGAGCGGCACCGCCGCCTCGATCGCCTCCCGCAGCGGTGCGAGCGGGCGCCCGCCGGCGCGCAGGTCGTCGTCCGTGAACTGCGTCCGGACGGCGATCATGCCGCAGCCGATGTCGACCCCGACCGCGGCCGGTACGACCGCGCCGAGCGTGGGGATCACCGACCCGACCGTGGCCCCCTTGCCGAGGTGGGCGTCGGGCATGAGCGCCACGTGCGGGTGCACGAAGGGCAGCTCACTGGTCCGTCGGGCCTGCTCGAGGGTCTGTGCCTCGACCTCCGACGCCCAGGACAGGAGCCGCTTCGTGATCTTCTCCACCGTGATGCCTTCCCGCTCGTCGCCCGCCGGGCGCGGCCCGCGTCGTGCGGGCACGCGTCACGACGATCCCGGCCGTGGACACGGACGTCGAACGAATTGCGGCGCAACCGGTTTGCGCGGGCAGCGCCGGAGGGCGCCGGCGCACCCCGGAGCGGTCAGCCCCGGCCGGGGGCGAAGACCTCGACCGGGTTGCCCGACGGGTCCTCGACGACGACCTGGGTGCCGCCGGGGCCGCTGATCGGCTCGTTGCGGAACCGCGCGCCCACGGCCCGCAGCGCCTCCACGGTCGGCCCGACGTCGTCCACCTCGACGACGAACCGGTTCCAGCCTCCGGGCACCGGCTCCGCGCCGTCCGGCATCGGCCGCCGCGCGGACGTCCCCGGGCCGCTGAGCCAGAGCGTGAGGTCGCCCCTGGCGACCATCGCGAACGGCGGGCCCCAGCGCTCGACGAGCTCGAAGCCCAGTGCGGCGTAGAAGGGCAGGGCGGCGTCGACGTCGTCGACGATGTACCGCAGCGTCGCCATCGGGCGCTCCTTCGCGAGCGGTCCCGGGGTCGTCCGGGAGATCGTCCGGGAAAGGGTGAAAGATAGCCGAACCGGACCGCACAGGCGGGCCGCCTACGATCGCGACGTGACCGGGGTCCTCGACGACGTCCTCGCGGCCCAGGCCGCTCCCGCCGCGACGACCGTGGTCGGCAGCCTCGCCGTCGCCGCGCTGCTCGTCGTCTGGGGCCCGGCGTGGCGGGTGCTCCGGCACGTCGTGACGATCGCCCACGAGGGCGGCCACGCGGCCGTCGCGGCGATGACCGGGCGCAGCCTGCAGGGCGTCCGCCTGCACTCCGACACCTCCGGGCTGACGGTCTCGAGCGGCCGGCAGCGCGGGCCGGGCGTCGTCCTCACGCTCCTCGCGGGCTACCCGGCGCCCGCGGCCGTCGGGCTCGCCGGCGCCTTCGCACTGGCCCACGACCGGGTCCGGCTGACGCTCGTCGTCGCGCTGCTGCTCCTGCTCGTCCTGCTGCTGCAGATCCGCAACGTCTTCGGTGTCGTCTCCGTGGTGCTCACCGGCGGCGCGCTCCTGCTCGTCAACGGCTGGGCGCCGCTGACGGTGCGCTCGGCGGCGGCCTACCTGCTCGTCTGGTTCCTGCTGCTCGCGGCGCCCCGCACCCTCGTCGAGCTGCACCGCACCCGGGCCGGCCGCCGGGCGCCGATGTCGGACGTCGACCAGCTCGCCGGGCTCACCCGGGTGCCGGCCCTCGTCTGGCTCGTCCTCATGCTCGCCGCCACCCTCGGCGCCCTCCTCCTCGCGGTGACCTGGCTCCTGGTCCCCTGAACCCGCCCTCGCCGGTGACGGCGCGGTGGCGGGGGCGGGCGTGACACGCGGTGACGTTGTGGCCTGAGTGCCCGCGGGAGACCGGGGCGATACGGCAGACTCTCCGGCACCCACCGTCACCGCCCCTCCCGCGACGGCCCTGCACGCCGCAGAGCCGTCACGGACCGTACCGAGGACCGTCGCCATGCACGCCAGCGAGGACGCCGCCCGGCTCCACGGAGCGAGCGATCGTCTGCGGCGTGCCCTGGAGCGGGTCGCCGCGGCGGAGTCGCAGCTCGCGCACGCACGGCGCGAGCTGCTCGTCGCGCAGCGGGCCGAGTACGGCTGGACCGACGGTCTGGCCGGCCGCCGGCTCGTCGCGGACGCCCTCGTCGCCCTCGCGCCCGACGGCTGGACCTTCCTCGACGCCGTGCACTGGCCGGGCCGCCCGGGCGTCGTCATCGACCACGTCGGCGTCGGCCCGGGCGGGGTCGTCGTCATGTTCAGCCGGCAGTGGACCGGCGCCGTCGAGGTCCGCGGCGGCGTCCTGCGCCAGAACGGCATCCCGCGACTGCGCGAGACGGCGGCGGTCTCGGCCGCGGCCGGTGCGATCAGCGCACTCCTCGACCCGGCCTACCGGACGACGGTCAGCGCGTTCGTCTGTGCCGTCCAGCACGACGTCGTGCCGGCGACGGTCTCGCCCGGCGTCAACGTCGTCGGCGTCCGCGAGGTCGACGACGCCGTCGGCGCACTGACGCCGCGGCTGTCGCCGCTGCAGGTCGCCGAGGTGCTCGAGTGCCTGCGGGCGGCGCTCGTCGGCCCGCAGACCCCCGACCAGCTCACGACGCGCGCGCTCACCGTCTACGGCGACGGCCCGGCGCTGCCGTGGCCGGGCCGGGCGGACGACGGCCTGTTCGGTCCGCCCGGCGACCTCGGGGACGTCCCCCCGACCGCCGCGTACGGCGTGCCCGCGCTCGGCCCGGACGGCGAGCCGCCGGTCGCCGCCGTACCGGGCCCGGCCACCCCGGGGGTCGGCATCGGCTCGGAGGCGCGCTACGCGCCGGCCGCGGACCGCGGTGCCGAGCCGGCCACCGACCTGCCGCCGGTCCAGGGCGGGCACGGGGTCGCCGGCGCCGGTGCGCTGCGCGACCCGCGCGTCGACGCCCTCGAGGACGTCGACTTCGAGCGCCACTACTGGGGCGGCGCCTCGCGCGGCCGGCACCGGGCGCCGTCCGTGCTCTGGAACCGGACGGCGCACGCCGCCGAACGCGGCCGGGAGATGCTCGCCGTCCCGCTCGCGGTCGCGGCGACCCTCGGGTGCACCGCGGTCGCGCTGCTCGCCTGGGTCGGGATCTCGATCGGCTGAAGGACCCGTCGGGACGCGTGCGGAGTCTCAGATCGGTACCGATCAGTGATGGCGTCCGGACACCTCGTGATTGACCACTCTCCGAGGTTGTAGCGTTACCGCTTGTAGTGCGACGCTGACGGGGCACCTAAAGGCGACGGAGCGCAGCGCCGAAGTTGCCCTGGGTGATAGCGGTGCGGGGGAACCGGGGCAATCGGGACGAGTGAGTTGCGCGCGGTCCCCGGAGCCAGTCACAGTCACCTCTGATCCTCTCCTGAACAGCCGCTAGCCCGCGAGGAAGAGACGATGGACCTGACGAACCTGAATGCACAGGACGTGTCCGTGGACACCCTCTTCGAGACGCAGGTGCGCGGCTACAACAAGAAGCAGGTCGAGGACTACATCGCCTGGCTGCAGGAGCAGACCCGCGGTGCGCAGGCGGACGCCGAGAGCGCCCGCCGCGAGATCGAGCGGGCCCGCGACGAGGCCGCCTCGGCGAAGACCCAGCTCGCGAACCGGCCGGCCCACGAGGAGATCAGCGAGCGGCTCTCGCAGATCCTCCGCCTCGCCGCCGAGGAGGCCGACCAGAAGGTCGCCAAGGCCGCCGAGGAGGCCGAGGTCGTCGTCGCGGCCGCGAAGCAGGAGGCGGGTCTCACCGCCGACAGCGCGAAGTCCGAGGCCGACGCGATCCTCAACCAGGCCCGCGAGCAGGGTGACCGGATCCTCGCCCAGGCCCGCTCGGAGTCCGAGCGCCTCATCTCCGCCGCGACCGCCGACGCCCGCGCCAAGCTCGCCGACGCCTCGCAGCGCGCCGAGCGCGTGCTGTCCGACGCCGACCGCCGCACCAAGGAGATCACCGACCTCCAGAACGAGCGCCTCGCGACGCTCCTCGAGGTGCACGCGGACTCGGTCAAGCGGCTCGACACGATCCGCGGCGTCCTCGCCAGCGTGCTGTCCGAGGAGAAGGAGGCCGGCTACCCCGGCGCCTCGATCAGCGACGCCCCGCTGCCCGTCGCCGGCAAGGCGATGACCCCGGACGAGGCCGGCGCCGGCCTGCTCCTCGAGCCCGCGCCGATGGACCTCGCGCCCGCCGCCGCGGCCCCGGTCGCCGAGCCGGCCCCGGTCGTCGAGGCCGCGCCGGTCGTCGAGGTCAAGGACGCGGCCCCCGCCGCCGACCTGTCGGCGTCCGGTGCGGAGTTCCCCGAGGTCATCGCGGCCGTCGAGGACGAGACGTACGACGACCTCGAGCCGCTCACCGCGGGCGAGTACGCCGAGGACCCGCTCGGCGGCTACGACGTGACGGCCGACAGCTCGGCGGCCAAGACCCGCTGACCGCGGAGCACCACCGGACCTGGTCGACGACGGGCCCGCCCCTCCCGGGGGCGGGCCCGTCGTCGTCCGCGTGGGTGCGCGAAGGTGGTTCGGTCGGGTGCGGGACCAGGGGCCCGGTCCGGCCGCCCGGCAGGGGGCGAGCATCGAGGCAGAGGCGTCCACCACGCCTCGCCCCGCGAGGAGACCGCCATGAGCACCGACAGCACCGCCACCCCCACCCGCACCGACTACGGACGCATCGTCGTCGGGGTCGACGGCTCGGACGCCTCGAAGGACGCGCTGCGCTGGGCGCACCGGCAGGCGACGTACACCGGGTCGGAGCTCGTCGCCGTCGGGGTCTGGTCGTACGTGACCATGAGCTACCCGACGATGTCCGGCTACGTCCCGACCGTCAACGACATCGACCTCGAGGGCGACACCCGCGCCCTGCTCGAGCAGGTCGTCAAGGAGGTCCTCGACGGCGCGCCCGTGCGGCTCGTCGTCACCGAGGGCCACCCCGCCGAGGTGCTGACCCGCTTCAGCGAGTCCGCCGACCTCGTCGTCCTCGGCTGCCGCGGCCACGGCGGCTTCGTCGGCGCGCTCGTCGGCTCGGTGTCGCAGCACGTCGTGAGCCACGCGTCGTGCCCGGTCGTCGTCGTCCGGCACCCGAAGGAGCCGCACCGCTGACCGCTCGCCGGCGCGCGGGCGTCGGGCCCGCTGTCGGGGGTCCGACGTAGCGTGCCGGAGTGGGCCTGTCGTGGCAGGAAGGGCTGTTCGCCGAGGACCTCGGCGACCACGTCGCCGCGCCCGGCCCGGCCGCGTCCGGCGAGGGCCTCGACCTCACCGGGCTGCGCCGGGTCGCTCTCGACGCCCGGTCGTGGCTGGACGTCGCCCGTGGCGCCTTCCGCGGGCACGGCGCGCTCTTCGACCTGCTCCTGCGGACGGCGCCCTGGCGGCAGCGCGAGCGGCGCATGTACGACCGCGACGTCCTCGAGCCGCGGCTCGTCGCGGCGTGGTCCGGCGAGGACCTCGCCGCGCTCCCGGCGCCGGTCGAGGCGGTCCGGGCCCGGCTCTCGGCGCACTACGGCGTCGACCTCGACTCCGTGCTCGTCAACCTCTACCGCGACGGGCGGGACGGCGTCGCCTGGCACGGGGACACCGTGCGCACCCGGCTCGACAGCGCCGTCGTCGTCACGCTCGCCCTCGGGGAGCGTCGTCCGTTCCTGCTGCGGCCGGGGGACGACGGCCCGCCGGTCCACCGGCTGACGTCCGGCCAGGGCGACCTCGTCGTCATGGGCGGCCGCTGCCAGCACGAGTGGCAGCACACGGTGCCGAAGTCCGCCCGCGCCGGTGCGCGGATGAGTGTGACGATGCGGCACTCCCGTCCCCTGCCGGACGTGACCGGGGCCACGTACCATCCCAAGGGATGACCGCTGAGCGTCCCGAGGCGCTGGACGGCGTCCACGAGGCGTTCCTCGCCGAGCCGGACGCACCGCTCCCCGACCTCGTCCGACCGGTCGTCGCCGACTCGTGGCGCCGTTCGCTGCGACTGGGCGTCGACCCGGTCGCGCACGCCCCGATCGAGTTCAACGACTCCGCGCTCGCCGCGTACCGGGACGCCCACCCGCTCGCACCGCTCATGCCGCTCGTGCGCTCGCTGCTCGCCGAGGACGCCGAGGAGGCCGGCCACATCGTCGCGGTCGGCGACGCCCAGGGCCGGCTGCTCTGGGTCGAGGGGCACCGCGGGCTGCGCGGCCGCGCCGAGGCGATGCACTTCGTCGCCGGGGCGCTGTGGAGCGAGGGCGGCGCCGGCACGAACGCCCCCGGGACGGCGCTCGCGACCCGCAAGCCCGTCCAGATCGCGGCGTCCGAGCACTTCGGGCTCCAGGTGCACCCGTGGTCGTGCGTCGCGGCCCCGGTCCGTGACCCGCTCTCCGGCGAGCTGCTCGGCGTCGTCGACCTGACCGGCGGGGCCGAGCTCGCCGGCCCGCGCAGCCTCGCGCTCGTCCGGGCCTGCGCGTCGGCGATGGAGTCCCAGCTGCTCGCCGCCGCACGGGAGCGGGTCGCGTGGGAGTCGTCCCGGCCGACCGTCATCGGCGTCCCGCGCCGCCCCACGGAGCAGGCGGACGCCGCCCGTACGGCCCGGCAGGCGGCGAAGGCGGCGGCCCGGCCCGCCACGCTGAGCCTGCTCGGCCGCGACGGTGCGGTGCTCGACGTCGCCGGCCGCACGACGACGCTGAGCCCGCGGCACTCCGAGCTGCTGTGGCTGCTCGCCCGGCACCCGCTCGGCCTCACCGGTCAGGGCATCGACGCCGCCCTCCACGAGCGCGGCGAGCACCTCGTGACGATCCGCGCCGAGCTCGTCCGGCTGCGCCGCGTGCTCGCCGAGGCGTTCGGCTCCGACGCGCTCGCCTCGAAGCCGTACCGGCTCGTCGTCGGTCTGACGACCGACCTCGAGGAGGTCCGCCGGCTGCTCGCCCGCGGCGCGGTCGTCAAGGCCGTCGAGGCCTTCCCCGGCCCGCCGCTGCCGGGCTCGGCCGCCCCCGCCGTCGTCGCGGCCCGGGACGAGGTCGTCGCCGAGCTGCGCGAGGCGGTGCTCCGGTCGCGCAGCGCCGCCGCGCTCGAGCGCTGGACGGCGTCCGGCTGCGGCCACGACGACGCCGCCGCCTGGCAGCTCCTCGAGCAGGTGCTGCCCTACGGCTCGCCCAAGCGCTCCACGGCCCGCGCGCACGTCCGGCGGCTCGCGCCCGCCTGACCGGCCCGGCCCGGCGTCCGCCGCGCGTGTGACCTGTGCAACGTCGTTGCAACGTCGGCGTCCGTACGTTCCTCGGCACCGGCTCGACGACGAGACCGGACCCGGCCTCGACGGCCGGACGAGCGCTGGAGGCCAACGATGACCGTCTACGCCCCGCCCGGACAGCCGGGCAGCCCCGCGACCTACGCGTCGCGCTACGACAACTGGATCGGCGGCGAGCGCGTCGCGCCGGTCAAGGGCCAGTACTTCGAGAACGTCTCGCCGGTCAACGGCAAGCCGTTCTGCGAGATCGCCCGGAGCACTGCCGAGGACATCGAGCTCGCCCTCGACGCCGCGCACGCCGCGGCCCCCGCGTGGGGCAAGGTCTCCGCGACCGAGCGGTCGAACGTGCTGCTGCGGATCGCCGACCGGATGGAGGCCAACCTCGAGGCCCTCGCCGTCGCCGAGTCCTGGGAGAACGGCAAGCCGGTCCGCGAGACCCTCGCCGCCGACATCCCGCTGGCGATCGACCACTTCCGCTACTTCGCCGGTGCCCTGCGTGCGCAGGAAGGCACCATCAGCCAGATCGACGACGACACCGTGGCGTACCACTTCCACGAGCCGCTCGGCGTCGTCGGCCAGATCATCCCGTGGAACTTCCCGATCCTCATGGCGGTCTGGAAGCTCGCCCCGGCGCTCGCCGGCGGCAACGCCGTCGTCCTCAAGCCGGCCGAGCAGACGCCCGCGTCGATCATGTTCCTCGTCGACCTCATCGCCGACCTCATCCCGCCGGGCGTGCTCAACGTCGTCAACGGGTTCGGCGTCGAGGCCGGCAAGCCGCTCGCGTCGTCCCCGCGGATCCGCAAGATCGCGTTCACGGGCGAGACGACGACCGGCCGCCTGATCATGCAGTACGCGTCGCAGAACCTCATCCCGGTGACGCTCGAGCTCGGCGGCAAGAGCCCGAACATCTTCTTCGGCGACGTCGCGAACGCGCGGGACGACTTCTACGACAAGGCCCTCGAGGGCTTCACGATGTTCGCGCTCAACCAGGGCGAGGTCTGCACCTGCCCGAGCCGCGCGCTCATCCAGTCGTCGATGTACGACCAGTTCCTCGGCGACGCCACCGAGCGCACCAAGGCGATCGTCCAGGGCAACCCGCTCGACACCTCGACGATGATCGGCGCCCAGGCGAGCAACGACCAGCTCGAGAAGATCCTGTCCTACATCGAGATCGGCAAGGCCGAGGGCGCCAAGGTCCTCACCGGCGGCGAGCGCGCGCACCTCGAGGGCGACCTCGCGGGCGGCTACTACGTCACGCCGACGATCTTCGAGGGCGACAACTCGATGCGGATCTTCCAGGAGGAGATCTTCGGCCCGGTCGTGTCGGTGACGAAGTTCGACGACTTCGACGACGCCATGAAGATCGCCAACGACACGCTCTACGGCCTCGGCGCCGGTGTCTGGGCGCGCGACAACGCCACGCTGTTCCGGGCGGGCCGCACGATCGAGGCCGGCCGGGTGTGGACGAACTGCTACCACGCCTACCCCGCGCACGCGGCGTTCGGCGGCTACAAGGGTTCGGGCATCGGCCGCGAGACGCACCACATGATGCTCGAGCACTACCAGCAGACGAAGAACCTCCTCGTCTCCTACTCCCCGAAGAAGCTCGGCTTCTTCTGACAGGACCCGCCGTCCGCAGGGCCTTGCGGGCGGCGCGGTACTCGGCGGACGTCGCCGGCCTCGTGCCGGCGGCGTCCGCCCGGCCGTTCCCCGGACCGCCGGTCCGCCCCTCCGCACGAAGGAGTGCGCATGGACGACGTCTCGCGCGTCGACGTCACGCCCGCCGCCGCCGACCTGCTCGTGCGGCTCATGGCCGACCACGGGCCGCTCATGTTCCACCAGTCCGGCGGGTGCTGCGACGGGTCGTCGCCGATGTGCTACCCGGACGGCGAGTTCATCACCGGCTCCTCGGACCAGCGGGTCGGCGACCTCGTCGTCCGTGGCCCGGACGGCGAGGTGACCGTCCCGGTGTGGATGTCCAAGCCGCAGTACGAGTACTGGAAGCACACGCACCTGACGATCGACGTCGTCCCGGGGCGCGGAGCCGGCTTCTCGCTCGAGGCGCCCCTCGGCGTCCGGTTCCTCCTGCGCTCGCGTCTCCTCACCGACACCGAGCTCGTCGCCCTCGGCGAGGCCTGACGTCGCGGAGCGGCCGTCGCCCACGGTGAGCGCCGAGAACCGTTGCGTCGCAGGCTACTCCGGGCGGGGTGCCGAAAAGGTGCACCTGTGCACCGACCCTTGACGGCACCCCCGAGCGCGGTCAGGGTTGCCGGTACGTGACCAGCGGGATGACAGACGAGACACGGCGGATGACAGGCCTCCCCGCCGCTGCCTCGCCCGCGGGGAACCGGGCCGCCGGGGCACAGCGGGGGGATGCCCCGGCGGCCTTCCCCCGTCCGGGGCGGACCGGTGCGACAGCCGCCGCCGGGACCGGCGAGGATGAGGGCATGCGGCTCGTCGCCTCCGACCTCGACGGGACGATCGTGCGCCACGACGGCACGATGTCCCCGCGCACGGTCTCCGTGCTCACCCGGTGCCAGGAGAGCGGTGTCGACGTCGTCTTCGTGACCGGGCGCCCGATGCGGTGGATGCCGCCGGTCATCGAGGCCACCGGGCACCGGGGGCTGGCGATCCTCGGCAACGGCGCCCTCGTCTACGACCTCGCGACCGAGACGGTCGTCGAGACCCGGGCGCTCACCCCGCAGGCCGTCCATGCCGCCGTGGACGCGCTCCGCGCCGTCCTCCCGAACGCCCGCTTCGCCCTCGAGACGCTCACCGGGTACCGCCGCGAGACGGACTTCATGCCGCACCACGAGGCGGCGCGGGAGGCGATGTCCGGGACGATCGCCGACCTCCTCGCCGACGACCCGGTCGTGCTCAAGGTGCTGTGCCGCGACGAGACCTCGACGGCCGACCCGATGCTGGCGCTGGCCCGCCCGGCCCTCGCGGGGATCGCCGAGCCCGTGCACTCCGACGCCCGCAGCTCGCTGCTCGAGGTCGCCGCGCTCGGCGTGAGCAAGGCCTCGACGCTCGCGATCCTCGCCGAGGAGCGGGGCATTGCGGCGTCCGAGGTCGTCGCCTTCGGCGACCAGCCGAACGACGTGCCCATGCTGCACTGGGCCGGCCGCGGCTACGCGATGGCCGACGGCCACCCGGAGGCGCTCGCCGCCGCCGACGCCGTCGCCCCGCCGTGCGCCGAGGACGGCGTCGCCCAGGTGCTCGAGGCGCTGCTCGCGGGGCTCGGGGAACGGACGGCGTGAGCCCGGCGGACGACGGCCCGGCGGCGGCCGGCGGGCCCGAGCGGCCCGTGCTGGCCCGCCGGCTCGGCCTGCGCGACGCGGTCCTGCTCGGCCTGGGATCGATGGTCGGCGCGGGCATCTTCGCCGCCGTCTCGCCGGCCGCGCTCGCCGCTGGACGCTGGCTGCCGCTCGCGGTCGTGCTCGCGGGCGCGGTCGCCTGGCTCAACGCGACGTCGTCCGGCCGGCTCGCCGCCGTCCACCCGCAGGCGGGCGGCACGTACGCCTACGCGACGGCGCGGCTCGGACCGTGCCGGGGGCATCTCGCGGGGTGGGCCTTCGTCGTCGGCAAGACCGCGTCCTGCGCGGCGATGGCGTCGACGATCGGGGCGTACGCGGTGCCGGGGCACGCCCGGTGGACGGCGCTCGGGGCGCTGCTCGTCGTCGTCCTGCTCGGGACGGGCGGCATCCAGCGGGGGGCGCGGCTGACCCGCGTGACGCTGGCGGTCGCGGCGGCGGCGCTGCTGCTCGTCGTCGTCACGGCGTGGTTCGGACCGGCGCCCGTCGCGGCGGAGCGGGCCTTCGGCGCGTTCGTCTTCGAGCCCCCCGGCCGGCTGACCGAGACCGTGTGGCAGCTGCGCGCCTGGGGACTGCGCCCCTTCGACGGATTCTCCGGCTACGGCGTGCTCCAGGCGGCCGGGCTCATGTTCTTCGCCTTCGCCGGGTACGCGCGCATCGCGACGCTCGGCGAGGAGGTCAGGCAGCCGCGCCGGACGATCCCGCGGGCGATCGGCCTGGCCCTGGCACTGACGGTGGCGCTCTACCTCGTCGTCGTCCTGAGCGCCCTGCACGTGGTGGGCCCGGGCGGTCTCGTCGGGCGCACCGACCCGCTCGTCGGGCTCGTCTCGGGGCTGCCGGGCGGCTGGGCCGAGACCGTCGTCCGGGTCGGGGCCGTCGCGGCGTCCGCGGGCGCGCTGCTCGGGCTGCTCCTCGGGGTCTCCCGGGTGCTCTTCGCGATGTCCCGGGACGGTCACCTGCCCTGGCGGCTGACCCACGTGCGGCACGGCGTCCCGGACCACGCCGAGTGGTTCGTCGCCGCCGTCGTCGCCCTGCTCGTGCTCGTCGCGGACCTGCGGGAGGTCATCGGCTTCTCCTCGGTCACCGTGCTCACGTACTACGCCCTGACCCACCTGGCGGCCTGGCGGCTCGGGCGCGACGAGGGCCGCCCGGCGACGGTCGTGCTGCTCCTCGGGCTGACCGGGTGCGTCGTCCTGGCGCTCACCCTGCCGGTGCTGTCGGTCCTCGTCGGGGCGCTCGTCCTCGGCGTCGGGGTGCTCGCCGGGTGGCTCACGTCGCGGCGCGCGCCGCGGTCGGCCGGGTAGGTTCACCGCCGTGGCGGATCACGGGTACGGCGTCCGGTCGATGGTCGCGCCGCTGCGGCGGGCGCTCGTCGTGACCCCGACGACCGAGGGCGACTTCGCCGCCGCGGGCTGGCGCGAGCCGGAGCCGGGCGCGCTGCTCGCCGAGCACGCGACGTTCGTCGACCTCCTCGAGCGGCTCGGCGTCGAGGTGGTGCGGGTTCAGGCGCCGCCCGGGCTCGTCGACGCCGTCTACGCGTACGACAGCGTGTTCGTCGGCGGCAGCGGTGCCGTCGTGCTCCGCGCCGCGAAGCCGTCCCGGGCCGGCGAGGCGGAGTGGCTCGCGCCGCTCGTCGAGGCGGCCGGGGTGCCCGTCGTCGGGCGGCTCGAGGAGCCGGCGACGGCCGACGGCGGGGACCTCCTGTGGCTCGAGGACGGCGTCCTCGCGATGGGCCGCGGGCACCGGACGAACGCCCAGGGGCACCTCCAGCTCGCGACCTTCTTCCGTGACGAGGGCGTCCGGATGCGGCACCGCTACGACCTGCCGTGGTACCTCGGCCCCGACGCCGTGCTCCACCTCATGAGCGTCGTCTCGCTCGTCTCGCAGCGGCTGGCCGTCGTCCACCGGCCGATCGCGCCGGTCGGGCTCCTCGAGCGGCTCACCGACCAGGGGGTCACGCTCGTCGACGTCGACGCCGAGGAGTTCGCGACCCAGGGCGGCAACGTGCTCGCGGTACGCCCGGGCGTCGTCGTCCTGCCCGCCGGCAACCCGCGTGTGCAGGCCGCGCTCGAGGCGCACGACGTCGAGGTGCACACGTACGTCGCGACCGAGCTCAACAAGGGGGACGGCGGCCCGACGTGCCTCACGCGGCCGCTCTGGAGGGCTTCCTGAGGGTCAGAGGTACTGGCCGGTCTGCCGGTCGCCGCCGTCGTCCGCGCGCGGCATCCCGGGAGCGCCCATCGGGCTGCTGGGCCCGCCCATCCCCGGCGGCAGCTGACCGCCGGGCAGCGCGCGGCGCATCTGCTCGAGCTGGGCGCGGGCGGCCATCTGCTGGGCGAAGAGCGCCGTCTGGATGCCGTGGAACAGACCCTCGAGCCAGCCGACGAGCTGGGCCTGAGCGATCCGCAGCTCCGCGTCGGACGGTGTCGAGTCGGGCGAGAACGGCAGGGTGATCCGCTGCAGCTCGTCGACGAGCTCGGGTGCGAGCCCCTGCTCGAGCTCCTTGATCGACCGGGCGTGGATCTCGGCGAGCCGCGCACGGCCGGCCTCGTCGAGCGGCGCGCTGCGGACCTCCTCGAGCAGCTGCTTGATCATGCTTCCGATCCGCATGACCTTGGCGGGCTCCTCGATGAGCTCGGCCGGGCTGCGCTCGCCGTCCTCCTGCTGACCGGTCACCGCCATCCCCTCCGGTGTCACGACCACGAGCCGATCCCCGCCCCGCTCGGTGTCCGCGGCCTCACCGTTGCTCTCGCTCATGACCCCAATCCTGCCGTGTCCGGCTCCCGGCGTCAGCGCGAGGGCGGCACGGTGCGCCCACCGGTCGTCCGGTGCCCGGGTGCTTTGCTCTGCCATCACCAGCGAGCCGGGCACCATCCGGCCGGGCAACCACCGGGCCGACCGGGGCCGCCGACGTCCGTGCCACAGCGCAACCGGAACTGCCCTCCGGCCGCCGGAACCGCCCCTGGACGGCACTTCTGGTTGCGTTGTGGCGCGGCTCGCTCCTGATGGCAGAGCAAGCAGGGTGGCTCGGTGGTGATGGCAGAGCAAGCGGGGTGGCTCGGTGGTGATGGCAGAGCAAAGCCTCGGCACGAGGACCCGTCCAGGGCAGGTCGTCGACCGGGCGCCCGCTCCTCGGGACGGGGATGTCGGATGATCCGGCCTCCGTCGTAGGCTGCGCCGGACCGGCGGCGCGGCACGTGCGCCGGGCGGACGACGAGAGGCGGACGACGTGACGTACGACGTGGCGAAGGTGCGGGCGCTGTACCCCGCGCTGGCGGACGGCTGGGCCTACCTGGACGGCGCGGCGGGCACCCAGGTGCCCCGGTCCGTCATCGACGCCGAGTCGGCGACCTACGCGGCCGGCATCGGCAACCACGGTGCGTACTTCGCGGCCTCCAAGCGGTCGGACGCCGCCTCGCGGGCCGCCCGCGAGGGCATCGTCGACCTCGTCGGGGCGCCCGCGGTCGAGGGCGTCGCGCTCGGGCCGAGCATGACCGCGCTGACCTACCGGTTCGCCGACGGCCTCTCGAAGACGTGGAAGCCCGGCGACGAGATCGTCGTGACGCGGCTCGACCACGACGCCAACGTGCGCCCGTGGGTGCAGGCCGCCGAGCGCGCCGGGGTGACCGTGCGCTGGGCCGTGCCGACGCTGCCCGACGTCGAGCTGCCCGTCGAGGCGGTCGCCGAGCACCTGTCCGAGCGGACCCGGCTCGTCGCCGTCACCGCCGCGTCGAACGTCATCGGCACCCGGCCGGACGTCCGGGCGATCGCGGACGCCGCCCACGCGGCCGGTGCGCTCGTCTACGTCGACGGGGTCCACGCGACGCCGCACGTGCCCGTCGACGTCGCCGCCCTCGGCGCAGACTTCTACGCGACGAGCGCCTACAAGTGGTCCGGCCCGCACCTCGCGACCGTCGTGGGGGACCCGGCCCTCCTCGAGACGGTCATGCCGGACAAGCTCGCGTCGTCCTCGACCGACGTCCCCGACCGCTTCGAGTACGGCACGTCGCCCTTCGCGCAGCACGCGGGCATGGCCGCGGCGGTCGACCACGTCGCCGGGCTCGGCGCCCTCGCCGGCGCCGACGGCCAGCCGGGGCCGGACGCCCCCCGCCGGGAGCGCATCCTCGCCTCGATGGCCGCCGTCGAGGCCTACGAGCAGGCCCTGCTGACCCGGATGATCGCCGGCCTCACGGCCATGGACCACGTCGAGCGCTTCGGCAGCCCGGCCCGGCAGGCCCCGACCATCTGGTTCCGGGTGCGCGGGCTGACCCCCGACCAGGTCGCCGAGCACTGCGCGAAGGCCGAGGTCAACGTGTGGTCCGGTCACAACTACGCGTGGGAGCTCGCCGGGCTGCTCGGCATCCGGGACACCGGTTCCGCCGTCCGCGCGAGCCTGTCGGTCTACTCGAGCGACGAGGACGTCGACCGGCTGCTCGAGGCGGTCGCCGCGCTGGGGTGAGCCCTACGCCAGGCGCACGGTCAACGTGACCGTCGCGACGGACCCGTCCTCGAGCTTCTCCTTCGTGCGCACGGGCTTCTTCACCGGCAGCAGGTAGCAGCCGCGCTTGGTGTCCGGGAAGATCGACGTCTGCCACGTCGTCGTGCCGATGGTCACCTCGACGGGGACGGCGCCGAAGCCGCCGGCGGCGTTGCCCCACCGCTCGTCGATCTCGTCGGTGACGTCCTCCGGCAGCCCGACGAAATGCCAGGCGGCGTTGCCCTCCCAGCGGAACAGTGCGGCGGTGAACTCGTAGGCGTCGGCCACGGTCGCCAAGGCTAGGTGCCCGCACCGACAGCCGTGGTGGAGGATGAGGCCATGAGCGTCAAGGTCGAGCTCGAGAAGCTCCTGGAGGTGTCGTCCGGGTACGGGACGACGCCCATGCTCCTCACGACGGACGCCGACGGGCGCCCGCGCGCGTCGGCGGTCGCCGTCGCGTGGGACGGCGAGGTCGCCACCGTGCGGGCCGGCCACCGCTCGGTCGCGAACGCCGCCGAGCGGCCGCTCGTGAGCCTGCTGTGGCCGGCGCCGCCCGGCGAGCGGTTCGCGCTGCTCGTCGACGGCGAGGTCGAGCAGGTCCGCCCCGACGACGTCCCGGACGACGCGACCGGGCGGGCGGCCAAGCCCGGCGGCTTCGTCGTCGTCCGGGCGACGGGCGGCATCCTTCACGTCGTCGCCCGCCCGCACTCCTGACCGGGCGGCCGGTCACGTCGCCGGTGTTACGCCGACGGCTCAAACCGGCCCGCGACCGTTCCGGCCGGGCCCGGTGAGCACCTACCGTCGGGAGGGTCACCGCGGGAAGGAGCACACCGTGCCCGACCAGAGAACGGCCACCGGCAGGCCCGCGGCCGGACGGCGCCCCGCCCCGGACCCGTTGTGGCGCACCGTCGTCGGCGCCGTCCTGCGGGAGGAGCGGCACCGTCAGGGCCGCACGCTCCAGCACGTCGCCGACGCCGCGGGCGTCTCGGTGCCCTACCTCTCCGAGGTCGAGCGCGGCCGCAAGGAGGCCTCCTCGGAGATCCTCGCCGCGGTCGCCGGGGCCCTCGATCTGCGCCTCGTCGACCTGCTCGGCCGGGCGCACGCCCTGCTCGCCGGCGCTTTCGCGACGCTCGACCTCACGACCTGGCCGACCGGCCCGGCAGCCGCCCCGCACGGCCCCTCGAACGACTACCGGGCGTCGGTCACCCTCCTCGCGGCCTGAGGCCGCGGCTCAGGCCGCGTCCCGAACCCCGGGCCGGCGCACGATGACGTCGTCCGCGAGCCCGTACTCGACGGCCTCCCGCGAGGTGAAGACCCGGTCCCGGTCGAGGTCGCGGCGCAGCCGCTCGACGTCCTGCCCGGTGTGCCGGCTGAGCACCTCCTCGACGGCGGAGCGCACCCGCAGGATCTCGCGCGCCTGCAGCGCCAGGTCGGAGACCGTGCCCTCGCCCTGGCTCGACGGCTGGTGCAGCAGCATCCGCGCGTGGTCGAGGACGAACCGCTTGCCGGGCGCCCCGGACGCCAGCAGTACCGCGGCGGCCGACGCGGCCTGCCCCATGCAGAACGTCGACACGTCCGGGCGGACGAACTGCATCGTGTCGTAGATCGCCATCGCCGCGGTGAACGAGCCGCCGGGGGAGTTGATGTAGAGCCCGATCTCGGCGTCCGGGTTCTCCGACTCCAGGTGCAACAGCTGGGCCATGACGACGTTCGCGACGCCGTCGTCGATCTGCGTCCCGAGGAAGATGATCCGTTCGGAGAGCAGCCGGCTGAAGGCGTCGAACGCGCGCTCCCCGTTCGGCGTCCGCTCGATGACCGTCGGAATCGTGTAGCTCATGCCAGCCCCACCTTCCGGCGGGCGGTCGCGGGCCGGACGTCGGTCAGCCCGGACACGACCTGGTCGACCATCCCGTACTCGCGGGCCTGCTCCGCGGTGAACCAGCGGTCCCGGTCGCTGTCCTCGGCGACGGTCTGCTCGCTCTGCCCGGTGTGCATCGCGATGAGCCGCTGCATGACGGTCTTCGTGTGCTCGAGGTTCTCGGCCTGGATCGCGATGTCGGACGCCGTGCCCCCGATCCCGGCCGACGGCTGGTGCATCATGATGCGCGCGTGCGGCAGGCTCGACCGCTTGCCGGCGGCGCCCGCGCAGAGCAGGAACTGGCCCATGCTCGCGGCGATCCCCATCGCGAGCGTCGACACGTCGTTCGGGATGAGCTGCATCGTGTCGTAGATCGCCAGGCCCGCGGTGACGGAGCCGCCGGGGGAGTTGATGTACAGGCTGATGTCGGTGCGCGGGTCCTCCGCGGAGAGCAGGAGGAGCTGCGCGCAGATCCGGTTGGCGGCGGCGTCGTCGACCGGCGTGCCGAGCACGATGATGCGCTCGTGGAGCAGCCGGGCGGTGAGCTGGTCGTCGTGGCGCTGGTCCGCGCCGGGTGACTCGAGGGTCGGTGTCATGGTTCCTCCGCGGTGCGGCTGCCGTGGGCGCCACCGGGGCGGTGACGTCGCGTGCAGTCATCCTGCGGACCGGGTCCGAGCAGACGGAACCCATTCTGCCCCAGGCAGATCCGCTCTCGGCGCAGCCGCCGGGACCGGTGACGGTGCGGTCAGATCGTGTTGAACACCGTGAGCAGCTTCTCCGCGGTCGGGCCGCCGACGACGCCGGGGGCCATCCGGTTCATCATGTAGCTGAAGACCGTCCGGCGGGCGGCGTCGACGACGACCATCGACCCGCCCCAGCCGCCCCAGAAGCAGACCCGGCCGTTGTCGTGCACGTAGGGGACCGCCTCGCTGGGCAGCCCGTAGCCCAGGCCGTGCCGTACGGGGACCGCGAGGACGACGTCCACGCCCTCGGCCTGCACCGTGAAGATCCGGTCGACCGTCTCCGGCGACAGCAGCCGGACGCCGTCCAGCTCGCCGCCGTTGGCGACGACGGACTGCACGCGGGCGACCGACCGCGCGTTGCCGTGCCCGTTCGCCCCGCCGATCTCGGCCCGCCGCCACTGCGGCGTGTTCGCGAAGTCCGCACCGACCGGCGGCCCGGTGAAGGTCTTGTACATCGGCGACGCCGGGTCGAGGGTCGCGAAGTCGAACGGCAGCGGTGGCGGTGGCAGCACCGGTGTCACCCGGGTGTCGTGCTCCGGCGCGAGCCCGATGTGGAAGTCCGCGCCGAGCGGCCCGGCGACCTCCTCGGCGAAGAAGGTGCCGAGGCTGCGGCCGGTGACCCGCCGCACGATCTCCCCGACGAGGTGACCGTGGACGATCGCCTGGTACCCGACGACGCTGCCCGGCTCGAACCAGGGCGCCTGTGCCGCAAGGATCTGCGCGCTCTTGTCCTGGTCGTAGACGTCCTCCTGGACGACGGGCTGCTCCCAGCCGCAGACCCCGGAGCTGTGGCTGAGGACGTGCCGGACGAGCACGCCCTCCTTGCCGTTCTGCGCGAACTCGGGCCAGTAGGTCGCGACGGGGGCGTCGGGGTCGACGAGCCCGCGGTCGACGAGCATGAGCGCGACGAGCCCGGTCATGGTCTTCGTCGTCGACCACGTGTTGACGATCGTGTCCTGCTGCCAGGGCGTCGTGCGGTCGGCGTCCGCCCAACCGCCCCAGAAGTCGGCGACGAACTCGCCGTCCACCGTCACCGCGACGCTCGCACCGAGGTCGGAACCGTCGTCGAGGGTGGCCGACAGGACCTCGGCGAGCCGCTCGTAGGGACCGTTCGCGAAACCCCGGATCTCGGCCATGCGCGCTCCTCGGCAGCCCGGCGTCGTTGCCGGTGCCTGGACCGTAGATCGTGCGCACCCCGGAGGCAATGGTCGCAGGGCAGGTCCGCCGATCGATGGACGACGCCGGCCACCGCACGTGGCACCGTGATCTGCGTCGTCCGGCCCGGGCGACCCGAGCGATGCGTGAGGTGCCAGCGATGACCGACCCGGCTGCCGGGCAGACGGAGAAGGCCGCCCCGGGCGGGTGGCGGCGGTACGGCGTCCCGCTGCTCGTCGTGCTGCCGTGGTTCTTCGGGTTCCTCGGCCTCTACGGCGCGGTCCAGGCGCTCGCGCTGGCGGCGGACGCGTCACCCGTCCCGGCGCTCGTCTGGCCGGCGGCGCTGCTCGGCGCCGCCGCGTTCGCCGCGGTCTACGTCGCCCTGACCCGGTGGATCGAGAAGCGGCCGGCGACCGAGCTCGCCCCCGGGCCCGCCGTGCGCGAGCTGGCCCTCGGTCTCGTCGTCGGCGCGGCCGCCTTCAGCCTCGCGCTGGGAGCCCTGGTGCTCGGCGGGCTCTACACCGTGCGCGGCGGTAGCGGGCTCGGCGCGACGGGCACCGCGTTCGCCGTCGGCGTCGTCTCCGGGGTCGGCGAGGAGATCCTCTTCCGGGGCATCCTCTTCCGCCGGCTCTCCCTCGTCGTCGGCACGTACGGCGCGCTCGCCGGCTCCGCGCTGCTCTTCGGTGCCGCGCACCTCGCGAACCCGGACGCGACGCTCTGGGGGGCGCTCGCGATCGCCGTGGAGGCCGGCCTCATGCTCGGCCTCGCGTACGTCGTCACGGGCCGGCTCTGGCTGCCGATCGGGCTGCACGCGGCGTGGAACTACGTGCAGGGCGGGGTGTTCGGGGTCGCGGTGTCGGGCAACGACATCGGCGGCAGCGTCTGGACGTCGGCCCCGGTCGCCGGGCGGGACGCGCTCACCGGCGGCGGGTTCGGCGTCGAGGCGTCGCCCGCCGCGGTCGTCGTCTGCCTCGCCGTGTCGGCCGTGCTCTGGACGACGGCCCGGCGCCGCGGGCTCGTCGTCCCGCCGGCGTGGCGGCGCGGGCCGGACGGTGCCGACCCGGCCGGCGGTCACACGGTGAGCAGCACCTTGCCGATGTGATCCGAGGCCTCGACGAGGGCGTGCGCGCGGGCGGCCTCGGCGAGCGGGATCCGCGCGTGGACGACGGGCCGCACGACGCCGTCCGCGACGAGCGGCCAGACGTGCTCGCGGACGCTCGCGACGATCGTCGCCTTCTCCGCGGCGGGCCGGGAGCGCAGCGTCGTCGCGAGCACCGCCGCACGCTTGCGGAGCAGGGTGCCGAGGTCGAGCTCGGCCCGGGTGCCGCCCTGCAGGCCGATGACGACGAGCCGGCCGGCGGTCGCGAGGACGTCGACGTTGCGGCCCAGGTACTTCGCGCCCATGTTGTCGAGGACGACGTCCGCGCCGCGGCCGCCGGTCGCGTCCCGGACGACCTCGACGAAGTCCTGCTCGCGGTAGTTCACGAGCACGGTCGCCCCGAGCGCCTCGCAGGCGGCGAGCTTGGCCGCCGAGCCGGCGGTGACGGCGACCGTCGCACCGACCTGGAGGGCCAGCTGGATCGCCATCGTGCCGATCCCGCTCGAGCCGCCGTGCACGAGGAGCGTCTCGCTCGGTCGCAGGCCGGCGAGCATGAAGACGTTGCTCCACACGGTGCACGTCACCTCGGGCAGCGCGGCGGCGTCCACGAGGGAGACGCCCTCGGGCACCGGGAGCAGCTGACCGGCGTCGACCGCGACCTTCTCGGCGTAGCCGCCCCCCGCGAGCAGCGCGCAGGCCTCGTCGCCCACGGCCCAGCCCTCGACGCCCTCGCCGACCTCGACGACGGTGCCGCTCGCCTCGAGACCGGGGTGCTCGGGCGCCCCCGGGGGCGGAGGGTAGTGCCCCATCCGCTGCATGATGTCGGCCCGGTTCACGGCGGACGCCGCGACGGCGAGGACGACCTGGCCGGCGCCCGCGACGGGGTCCGGCACCTCCTGCAGGGCGAGGACCTCGGGCCCTCCGGGTGCGGTGACGACGACGGCCAGCATGGCTCGACCTTAGGGCCGCGGGCGATCCGTTGCGCCCCGGGGCGGGCGCCCCTGTCCGCCGCCCGGCGGTGCGGTCCGTCGGTTCTGAGGACCGGCCGCCGGGCCGCAGACCAGGCGCGAGGTCGGTCACCCGGAGCCGCCCCGCACACGGTCCTGCCCCCAGGACCACGCACGACGTCGGTTCCGCCCCGTCCCGGCCCGCCTGTCGTGCGTGACGTGTCCACGGACACCGGGTGACCGGCCTTCACATCCACCCGCCGGACGAGGCCGCCGGATCGATGCCGCACATCAGATAGTAGGTGATATGTCTGGCTGCGGCGTCCCCCGTTCGGCCCCGTTGCCCACGGCGGGCGGCCGGCCATGGAACCCTTGAGCCCTGTGAGATGGGGGACGCGATGACCGAGGACTCCCCCGGTCGCCGGTCGAGGGCAGAGGCCGGCGAACAGACCCGGGCCTCCCTGCTGGCTGCCGGTGCCGAGCTGCTCCGGGAGCAGCCGGTCGGTCGCATCCTCGACCAGGTCACGGCCCCGGAGGTCGCCCGCCGGGCCGGGCGGACGATCGGCGCGTTCTACCACCACTGGAACGACCAGGAGTCCTACCGGCACGACCTGCTCAGGTGGGTGCTGTCGCCCGAGATCCTGCCGACGGAGGAGACCGTCTCGGACGTCACCGAGGCCCTCGAGGTGCTCGACGCCCCGGACGAGATCGTCCGCCGCAACGCGCGCGCGAACATGGTCGCCGGGCTGGACCGCCCCGAGCTCGCGCTCACCCTCGCGCTGTCGGCGCTCGCCCGCCGCGACGAGGCGACCCGCGAGCTCCTGCACCGGCAGTACACGGTGCTCAACGAGTCCCTCGAGCCGCTCTACGAGGCGCTCTTCGCCGCGTACGGCTGGGTGCCCCGGCCGCCGTTCACCGTGCACACCTTCTCTACGGTCCTCTCGGCGCTCGTCGAGGGCCTCGTGATCCGTCACGTCGCCGACCCGGAGGCGGTCCCGCTGGCGCTCCCGGACGAGGACGGCACACCGCACGACCCCGCGGACCCCGCGGCGTGGGACCTCTTCAGCGCCGTCGCGCTCGCCCTGCTGCCGATGATGACGATGCCTGCGGACGCCGCCGCGCGTGACGGCAGCGACGCGTCCGGCCTGCTCGGGACCGACCAGGACGTGCGCGACCTCGTCCGCGGCATCTGGGCTGCGTGGCGCGGCGGGGCCGGCACCCCGGACGGCGTCAGCCCAGCAGGCTGAGGGCCGCCCGGACCTCGTCGGGCACGGGCACCGGACGCCGCGTCCCGCGGTCGACGTACACGTGGACGAACCGGCCGACCGCCGCCGGCTCCTCGGCCCGCTCGCCGAAGAGCGCGAGCCGGTAGACGACGCTGCTCGAGCCCAGCCTCTCCAGGCCGATGCCGGCGGTCACCGTCTCCGGGAAGCGCAGCTCGGCGAGGTACCGGCAGCCGGTCTCGACGACGAGCCCGATCGCGGGCAGCGTGCGGATGTCCGTGCCGCTCGCCTCGATGAGCCAGCCGTTCACCGCGGTGTCGAACATGAGGTAGTGCACGACGTTGTTCACGTGGCCGTACGTGTCGTCGTCCGACCACCGCGTGGGCAGTGCGCGCAGCACCCGGAAGTCACTGCGCCGCAAGGCCTTCGGCTCGGAGTCGCAGCGTGCGGCGAGGTCGGCGGCGGGCACCGCGCGCTCCGTCACGCGCTCAGGTCGACGGCGTCGATCTGCTGGCGGAGCTCGGCGAGCTGCTCGTCGATGTCGGCGCGCTCGCCGCGGCTGAACCGCCGTACCTGCAGGTCCAGGACGGCGGCCGCCTGCTCGGCGTCCAGGCCCAGCAGCGTGCCGACGCGGGCCACGGCGTCCGCCCGGTCCTCGGACTCCGCGACGGCGCCGCACACCTCGAGCCAGCGGGGCAGCGCCGCGGCCACCCCCGCGAACACGTGCTCCTGGAGCCGCAGGTTGTGCAGCAGCCGGTCCTTGGCGCGTCGAACGTCGTCCGTCATGGGTCGAGCATGGCCCACCGGCACGGGCCGGCGGCGGCAGGTCGGGCGGATCAGCGGGTGAGGACGAGCACGGCGGTCGCGAGCAGGAGCATCGGGACGACGCACGCGAGCCCCTCGGCGGCGAACCGCAGCGCGCTGATCCGCACGCCGGCGGCCCGGCACCGGGACCGCCACAGCAGCGTCGCGAGCGAGGCCCACACCGTGACGAGCGGGCCGGCGTTCGTGCCGACGACGAGGGCGAGCAGCCGGGTCGGGTCGCTGCCCGGCCCGGCGTGGACGGCGCCCTCGACGGCGAGGTAGGCGGGCAGGTTGTTGACGACGTTGCTCGACACGGCCCCGGTCGCCGCCACCCGCAGCGCGTCGACGAACCCGGACGGCGCGACGGCACCGGCGGTCCCGGCGGCGTCCCTCAGGAGCGTCGCGAGCCCGTGCTCGTCGAGGGCCGCGACGACGAGGAAGATCGACACCGTCGTCACGACGAGACCGACGGGCGCGAGGCCGGTCGTGAGCGCCTCGCGACGGCGCAGGGCGAACGCGACGAGCAGGACGACGGCCGCCGCCCCGGCGGCCGCCCACGGCGGTGCGCCGGCCGCGACGGCGATCCCGAGCCCGGCGCAGGCCAGCCCGGCGAGCCGCAGCAGCGCGACGTCGTCCACCTCGGCCCCGGCGGGTGCCGGTGCGGCGTACCGGCCGCGCAGCTCCCGCCGGTGCAGCAGCCACAGCACCGCGACCGGGACGGCGACGCACACGAGCGCCGGCGCCCAGAGCTGCCCGGCCCAGCGGGCCGCGCTCCAGCCGACGCGTTCGACGGCGAGCAGGTTCGTCAGGTTGGAGACGGGCAGCAGCAGGGACGCCGTGTTCGCCAGCCACACCGTCGTCATCGCGAACGGCACCGGCGACAGCCCGAGCCGGGCGGCGAGCGCGAGGACCACCGGGGTGAGCAGCACCGCGGTCGTGTCGAGCGAGAGCAGCACGGTCGTCGCCGTCGCGAGCACGACGACGAGCAGCCACAGCGCGAGCACCCGGCCCCGGGCCAGCCGGGCCGCCCGGGCCGCCGCGACCTCGAAGAGCCCCGCGGCGTCGGCGAGCTCGGCGACGACGGTGACCGCGACGAGGAAGGCGAGGACGGGCCAGATCCGCTCGAGGGTCGCCACGGCGTCCGGCCACGGCAGGAAGCCGGTGACGACCGCGAGCGCGGCCGCCAGCCCGAGGGCGGGGGTCACCGCGGGTCGAGCAGCGCCGCGGCGACGGCGAGGTCCTCGGGGCTGTCGAGGTCGAGCGACTCGCGGGTGTCGACCGGGGCCAGCGCGACCGTCAGGCCGCCGAGCACCGAGCGCGCCGAGCGGCCCTCGGCCGGGGCGGCGGCCAGCGCCGTCCGCAGCGCCGCGACCCGGTACGAGCCGAGCAGCGGCTGCCACCGGCCGAGCGGGTCCTCGCCGAGGACGGCGTCCACGCCGTGGTCGGCGCGCAGGGCCCGGGTCGTCCGGTCCAGGGCCGGTCCGCCGAACGGGACGTCCCCCGCGACGACCGCGACGACGTCGACGTCGGGCGGCAGCGCGGCCACCCCGGCCGCGAGACCGGCGACCGGCCCGCCGCCGGGCGGGTCCTCGCGGACGACCCGGGCACCGGCCGCGGCGAGCCCGTCGGCGGCCGGGTGGTCGGCGGGGGCGACGACGATGACCGGGGCGCCCGCCCCGAGAGCGGCGCGTGCGCCGTCCACCACATGGAGGACGACGGCCCGCCCCGCGAGCACGGCGGCGGTCTTGTCCCGGCCGCCCCAGCGCCGGGACGAACCACCGGCGAGCACGACCACGGCCGTGCGGCCGGGGGAGCCGCCGTCACCGGCTGCTCCGGACGGGTGCGGGGCGGACGTGATCGGCACGGACCCAGTGTCGCGGGCCCGTCGAGCCGTGCCAGCGCAGTCGCCCGGACGGCGGACACCCGCCTGCGACGCCCGGGTGAACCTCCCCCGGAACCCCTCGATGATCGCCGGCCGGATGCCGATGAAGGCCCGACACCCGGTGTGCCCTTCCACATCGAGGTGCTGCGGCGAGGGGAGCTGACGTCCTGCATGCTTCGACACCTGGGCATCCGGTGGAAGGTCCTCGCCGTCCTCGCACTGCCGGTGCTCGCGATGGCGGTCGCCTCCGGGGCGGTCGCCGTGACCGCCCTCTCGGACGCCGCGGCGGCGCAGCGGGCGGGCCGGCTCTCGGCCGCCGGTGACGGCTTCGGCCGGGTCGCCGCCTCGCTCCAGCAGGAGCGGCTGACGTCGCTGCAGGTGCTCGGCGGCGACCCGTCCGCGCGGGCCGCGCTGACGACCGCCCGCGAGCGCACCGACGCCGACGTCTCGGCCCTCAACCTCGCGCTCGTGACGTCGGACGTGTCCGGCCTCTCGGCGGGCGCCGCAGCCGCGGTCGACCGGTCCCAGCAGGCGCACACCCGGCTGCGCGGCGTCCGGGACGGCGTCGACGCCGGCACCGTCGACGCCGCGCTCGCCGAGCAGATCTACACCGACGTCATCCGCACCGACGTCGACCTCCCCGGCGGCATTGCCGAGGGCCTCACGGACCGGGCGCTCGCGCAGCCGCTCACCGTCGCCTCGCTGCTCGGCCGGGTCGGCGAGGCCGCCTCCCGGGAGCAGCTCGCCGGTCTCGCGATGATCCGCGGCGGCACCCCGACCGGCGCCCAGCAGCGCGACCTCGCGATCGCCGTCCTCGACGAGGACCGGACGATCGAGGAGGTGCGCGCCCACGGGACGTCGTCCCAGATCACCGCCCTCACCGCGGCGCTCACGTCCGGCCGGGTCACCGACGCCGACCTCGGCCGGCTGCGGACGGCGCTCGCGGGCGCCGGCACGTCGGAGCAGGTCCCGGTCACCGAGGCCGACTGGGTGTTCACGACCGGGCAGCGTGCCGAGCAGCTCCGGCAGGTGGCCCACCTCGTGTCGGCGACCGCCTCGACCCAGGCCGAGGAGCGGGTCGCCGCGGCCCGGCTCCGGGCGGCGGTCGCGCTCGGCTCCGTCGTCGCGCTCGTCGGGGTGAGCGTGCTCCTCGCGCTCGTCCTCTCGCGGCGGATCACGGCACCGCTGCGCCGGCTCACGGACGACGTCACGCGCCTGGCCTCGGAGCTCCCCGGGATCGTCGGGAAGGTCGCGACCGGCCAGGACGTCACGCTCCCCGAGGTCGTCGTCGACGGCACCGACGAGGTGGGTGCGCTCGCGCTCGCCTTCCGGTCGGTCAACGCGACGACCCTCGAGGTCGCCCACGAGCAGGCCGGTCTGCGGGCGGCGGTCGCCGACATGTTCGTCAGCGTCGCGCGCCGCAACCAGGTGCTGCTCTCGCGCCAGCTCGCCTTCATCGACCAGCTCGAGCGCACCGAGGAGAGCCCGGAGAGCCTGGAGAACCTCTTCCGGCTCGACCACCTCGCGACCCGGATGCGCCGCAACGCCGAGTCGCTGCTCGTCCTCGCCGGGGCGGACGGCGGCCGCCGGCTGCGGGCGCCGATGCCGCTGTCGGACGTCGTCCGCACCGCCGTGAGCGAGATCGAGCACTTCGACCGGGTGCGGCTCAACGTCATGGCCGACCCGCCCGTCGTCGCCCACCTCGCGCTGCCGGCCGCGCACCTCGTCGCGGAGCTCGTCGAGAACGCGGCGGCCTTCTCCGACCCGGGCGCGCCGGTCCTCGTCGAGACCCGGGCGACGGTGGACGGCGTCCGGGTGAGCGTGCGGGACTCGGGGATCGGGCTGTCCGGGGCCGAGCTCGCCGACGCCAACGCGCGGCTCGCGAACGGCGGCGTCGCGGACGTCGTCGGCAGCCAGCGCCTCGGCTTCTTCGTCGTCGCCCGGCTCGCCGCCAAGATCGGTGCACGGGTGCACCTGGCGGCCGGCGCCGGTGGCGGCACCGTCGCCCACGTCGACCTCGGTGCCGTCGCCTTCGTCGCCGGGACGGTCGAGGGGGCACCGGACGGTGCTCCTGTAGAAGGCCCTGCCGTCGACCCGTCCGGCACCGGCTGGACCCCGGCCGGACCCGTTGTCCCCCAGCCGCTCCCGGTCGTGGGCGCGGCCGCGGCCACCGGAGCCCAGCACGCGACCCGGGCGGACGTCGAGCCTGCCGGGGCCGGCCCCGACCTGCCCGCGCTGCGGCTGGTCGTCGACCTCGAGGCGGGCACGAGCGCGGTCGTCGAACCGGACGCCGAGCCCGACGAGGACGACGTCGTCCCGCTCTCGCCGCCGGAGCCGACGGAGGTCTACCTGGCCGGACTCGCACCGCTCGAGGAGCCGGTGGACGGGCCGGACGCCGAGAGCGAGCCCGAGCCAGAGCCCGAGACCGAGCCCGAGACCGAGCCTGAGCCCGAGACAGAGCCCGAGACAGAGGCCGAGACCGAGCCCGAGGTCGTGGCCGAGACCGAGTCCGAGCCGGTGGCCGACGCCGTGGCGGAGCCCGTCGAGCAGGAGCCGGTGCCGCTCGCGGCGTACGACCCGCTGACCGACCCGGACTTCGTCGTCGACCACGGCCCGGCCCTGTTCGCCGAGGGGCTCGACCTGCCCGAGCCGCTGCCCGAGCCGCTGCCCCAGCCGCTGCCCGAGCACGTCGCGCTCACGGAGGCGCCCGCCGAGGCGCCGGTCGCGGCACCGCCCCCGCTGCCCGCGAGGTCGCCGCTCGTCCGGGTGCTGCCGGACGAGGACGTGTCCCCGGTGCCCGCCCCGGCTCCTGCCCCCGCGGCCGAGCACCCGGCCGAGCACCCGGTCGAGCACCCGGCGCAGCCCGACCCCGGGCCGGCCCCCGAGCCGGCGGCACCGTCCGGGGTCAGCGTCCCGCTCGGCGCGATGACCGTGGACATCCTCCCCGCCGGCCACCAGCACCGGGGCGGCCTCCTGCGCGGCCGTCGGGCCAAGGCCGCCGACGCCCGGGCCCGCACGCCCGAGCGGCCGGCGGACGTCCCGGCCGAGCTCGTGCGGCGGGCCGTGACCTCCGAGGAGCCGCCGAGCCGGCGGGCGATCCGGGAGGGGATCGGCTGGCTCCCGCCGGAGTCGCCCGACCTGTTCCCCGGCAAGGACGCCGCGCCCGCGAAGCCGTGGGCCCGCGGCGAGGACCAGGACGAGGAGCGGCTGCGGCACGCGATCACGTCCGAGGCGCTCAACGAGCTGAGCCGGCTCTCGTCGTACAGCCCGACGACCGTCCACGCGGCCCCCGCCGAGTCCCTGACCCGGCGGACCCCGGCCCCCGCGCCGGAG
>NZ_MWLL01000099.1 GCF_002198675.1 Kineosporia sp. R_H_3
TGCTCTCCCGGGCGGCGCTCGCGACGCTGTGGCGGCGCGCGGGGGAGCTGCCCGTGCCGGCCGCGATGCCGGCCCCGGCCCCGGCCGAGCAAAGGCCCGCCGCCCCGGAGGCCGCCGCCCGGCGCCTCGCCGGGCTGCTCGAGGACCGCGAGACCGGGCTGCTCGACGAGTGGCTCGCCACCGCCGCGGCCCGCGGGTACGTCGTGCCGCCCGCCCTGCTGCCGGACCTGCTCGACCGTGGCTCCCGGCTCGCCGCCGTCCGGCCGGCGCTGCGCGTCGTGGCCGGCGAGCGCGGGCTCTGGCTCGCCCGGCAGCGCCCCGAGTGGGCGTGGTTGGCGCGGCTCGCCGACGAGGTGGCCGGGGCGGGGCAGGACGGGGCCGGGCCGCCGGACCTGTCCGACGAGGCCTGGCGGCTCGGGGACCAGGCCGCCCGGCTGCGCTGGGTCGCCGCCGTCCGGGCCGCCGACCCGGCCCGCGCCCTCGCCGCGGTCGAGCAGACCTGGCGCTCCGAGCCCGGCCCGGCGCGTGCCGGTCTGCTCGCTGCGCTCGCCGAGGGGCTCGGCGCCGCCGACGAGCCACTCCTCGAACGCGCGCTCGACGACCGCCGCAAGGACGTCCGCGAGACCGCGGCCCGGCTGCTCGCCGCGCTGCCGGGGTCGGCGCTCGGGGAGCGGATGGCGGCGCGGGCGCGGGCCGCCGTCCGGCTCGAGCGCGGGCTGCTGCGCACCCGGCTCGTCGTCGAGGTCCCCGACGACCTCGACGCGGCCGCCGTCCGCGACGGCGTCGTCGACCCGCCCGCGAACAGCCCCACGACGGCGGGGACCGGGCGCCGGGCCGGGTGGCTGCGCCAGATCGTCGCTGCGGCACCGCTGTCGGCGTGGGCCGACCTCGGGCCGCCCGACCGGGCCGTCGCGACGACCGTGGCCGACGGCTGGGCACCGGTGCTGCACGCGGGCTGGGCCGCCGCCGCGGGCCGGGAGGGGTCCCTCGCGTGGGCCGAGGCCCTGCTCGGCGCCGGCGTCGACCTCGGCGACGGCCTCGGCGCGGACCGGGTCGCTGCGCTGCTCGGCGCGCTGCCCGAGGGTGACCGGGCCCGGGTCGCCGCGCTCGTCGTCCGGCACGCGCTCGGCCGGCTCGCCGCCCGGGAGGTGCCGGCGGACACCCCGGCGGTGCTCGCCGCGGCGCTCGCCGGCTGCCCCCGGTCCTGGCCGCCCGCGCTCGTGGACGCCGTCCTCGAGTGGCTCGGCGCGGCGGCCGCGCGGCTGCCGCTGTGGCCCTACCAGGGGCTCGTCGACCTGCTCGTCCACGCGTTGCCGCCCGGGGCCGCGCCCCGGGTCGGCGGCCTCGCCCGGCCCACGACCGAGGACGGCGCCCGCTGGGCGAACCGCCTGCACCGGGCCGCGACCACCCTGACCACCCGCGCCGAGATGCTCGAGGAGCTCCGATGACGACGACCGACCTCCCTGCCGGTGACGCCCGGCCGCAGGCGGCCCTGCTGCGTCCGCACGCCGAGCAGCAGTTCGCCGCCGAGCTCGCGGCGCTGGCCGCGCAGGACGCCGCGCAGGGCAGCGCGCGGCCGCCGTCGTGGGTGCTCTCCCCGGGGGCCGTCGTCACGTACCTGCTCGGCGGCACGACCGCCGACGGCACCGTCGTCACGCCGAAGTACGTCGGGCCGCGCCGGCTCGTCGAGGTGGCCGTCGCCACCCTCGCCACGGACCGGGCGCTGCTCCTGCTCGGGGTCCCGGGGACGGCGAAGACCTGGGTCTCCGAGCACCTCGCGGCGGCGGTGTCGGGGGACTCGACGCTGCTCGTGCAGGGCACGTCGGGCACCGCGGAGGAGTCGATCCGCTACGGCTGGAACTACGCGCGGCTCCTCGCCGAGGGGCCCTCGCCCGCGGCGATCGTCGCGTCGCCGGTCATGACCGCGATGGCCGACGGCCGGATCGCCCGCGTCGAGGAGCTGACCCGGATCCCCTCGGACGTCCAGGACGCGCTCATCACGATCCTGTCGGAGAAGACCCTGCCGGTGCCGGAGCTCGGCACCGAGGTACAGGCCGCCAAGGGCTTCAACGTCATCGCCACGGCGAACAACCGCGACCGCGGCGTCAACGAGCTGTCGTCGGCGCTGCGCCGCCGGTTCAACACCGTCGTCCTGCCGCTGCCGGCCGGGGAGGACGAGGAGGTCGAGATCGTCTCCCGCCGGGTGGAGCAGCTCGGCCGCGCCCTCGAGCTGCCCGAGGTGCCCGCCGCGATGGAGGAGATCCGTCGCGTCGTCACGGTGTTCCGGGAGCTGCGCTCCGGGGTGACCGCCGACGGCCGCACCACGCTCAAGTCCCCGTCGGGGACGCTCTCGACCGCCGAGGCGATCTCCGTCGTCACCCACGGCCTCGCGCTGTCGGCGCACTTCGGGGACGGCGTCCTGCGGGCGCACGACGTCGCCGCGGGGATCCTCGGCGCGGTCGTCCAGGACCCGGTCGCCGACCGCACCGTGTGGACCGAGTACCTCGAGGCGGTCGTGCGGGAGCGGGCCGGCTGGGGCGACTTCTACCGGGCGTGCCGCGAGGTCTCCGGGTGACGGCGGAGCAGCCGTGGGTCGAGGTGCTCGGCGTGCGGCACCACGGGCCGGGCTCGGCCCGCTCGGTGGCCGCCGCGCTCGAGGCGCTGGCGCCCGACTGCGTGCTCGTCGAGGGGCCCGCGGACGCCGACCCGGTGCTCGCGCTCGCCGCGTCGCCGGACATGACCCCGCCGGTCGCGCTGCTCGGCTACGCCGCCGACGCGCCCGGCACCGCCGCGTTCTGGCCGTTCGCGGTGTTCTCCCCGGAGTGGCAGGCGGTCTCGTACGCGCTGCGGCACGGCGTCCGGCTGCAGCTGTGCGACCTGCCCGCCGCGGTGTCGCTCGCCCAGCGGGAGGCGGACGCCGGGCCCGGGCCGGACGGCGACGCGAGCCGGGACCCTGACGGTGACCCGCACGGTGACCCCGAAGGTGACCCGGGCCCGGACCGCGCCGGCGAGTCGCTGCGCGCGCAGGCCCGGACGGACCCGATCGCCCTCCTCGCGCACGCCGCCGGTCACGACGACCCCGAACGGTGGTGGGACGACGTCGTCGAGTCCCGGGGAGCCGTCGCCGCCGCGCAGGCGCCGCCGAGCCCTGACGGCGGTCGTGCGCACCCGGCGCTCGGCGCGTTCGCGGCCGTCGCCGAGGCGATGACCGTGCTGCGCGAGGCGGTCCCGACACCCGAGGGTCCCGAGCGCGACCGGGAGGAGCAGCGCGAGGCGCACATGCGGCAGGTGCTGCGCGCCGTCCTCAGGGACGGCGCCCGCCGGGTCGTCGTCGTGTGCGGCGCCTGGCACGTGCCGGCGCTCACCGGCGCACTCCCGACGGCGACCGCCGACGCCCGCCGGCTGCGCGGGCTGCCGAGGCGCAAGGTCGTGCTCACCTGGGTGCCCTGGACGCACTCGCGGCTCGCCTACGCGTCCGGGTACGGCGCGGGCGTCGAGTCGCCGGGCTGGTACCACCACCTCTTCACCGCCCCCGACCGGACCGTGACGCGGTGGATGACCCGGGTGGCTGGCGTCCTCCGCGCGCAGGACCTGCCGGTCTCGAGCGCGCACGTCATCGAGTCCGTCCGGCTCGCGGAGGCGCTCGCGACGCTGCGCGGCCGGCCGCTCGCCGGGCTCGCCGAGGTCACCGAGGCGACCCGGGCCGTGCTCTGCGAGGGGGACGACGTCGCGCTCGCGAGCGTCACGAGCGCCCTCGTCGTCGGCGAGCGGCTCGGCGGCGTGCCCGACGACGCCCCCGTCGTCCCGCTCATGGCCGACCTGCGCGCGCAGGCCCGCCGGCTGCGGCTCAAGCCCGACGCCGCCGAGCGCGTGCTCGACCTGGACCTGCGGACCGGGACCGACCGCGCCCGCTCGGTGCTCCTGCACCGGCTCACGCTGCTCGACCTGCCGTGGGGGGTCGCCGCCGACGGCGGCGTCCGGTCGACCGGCACCTTCCGCGAGACGTGGGCGCTGCGGTGGACGCCGTCGCTCGAGGTCGCCGCCGTCGAGGCGTCGATGTGGGGCGCGACGGTCGCGGCGGCCGCCGGTGAGCGCGTCGTCGCCACGGCGCAGGGCCGCGCCGGCGGTGCCGCCGACGCTCCGGGGGCAGGTCGCGCGCCGACCCTGCCCGGGCTCGCCGCCCTCGTCCGGTCCTGCCTGCTCGCCGACCTCCCCGACGCGACCGACCGGCTGCTCGCCGCGCTCGCCGACCGGGCGGCTCGGGACACCGACGTCGCCCATCTCATGGCCGCTCTGCCCGGTCTCGTCGAGGCGCAGCGGTACGGGGACGTCCGGCAGACCGACACCGAGGCCCTCGGCCGGGTCGCCGACACCCTCCTCGTGCGGATCTGCGCCGGGCTGCCCGCAGCCGTCTCCGCGCTCGACGACGACGGCGCGGCGGCGCTGCGGACGCACGTCGAGGCGGTGCACGCCGCCGTCGCGCTGCGCGCCGTCCCGCAGGACCGGGACCGCTGGCTCGACACCCTGCACGGCCTCGTCGACCGGGCCGACGTCCACGGGCTGCTCGTCGGTCGCGCCGTCCGCCTGCTGCGTGACGCGGGCCGGGTCGACCCCGCCGACGCGGCCGCGCGGCTCGGGCGGGCGCTCTCCGTCGGGGCCGACGCCCCGGCGAAGGCGGCGTGGGTCGAGGGCTTCCTCGCGGGCGGCGGCCTGCTGCTCGTCCACGACGCCGACCTGCTCGCGCTGCTGGACCGCTGGGTCCGGGGCCTGCGGGAGCAGGAGTTCGTCGACGTCCTGCCGCTCGTGCGCCGCAGCTTCGGGGCGTTCGAGGCGGGGGAGCGGCGGGCCGTCGCGGACCGGGTGCGGGCCCTGCCCGTCGGCGCGGCGGGCGGTGCGCGCCCCGGGGCCGGCGCCGGCTGGCCGGACGTCGACCCCGACCGGGCGGCGGCCGCCCTCGGGACCGTCGCCGCGATCCTCGGGCTCTCGGAGGCACTGCGATGACCACTGACGACCCGGCGGTGCACACGCCCGTTCGCGACGTCGACGAGCCCGAGCGGCTGCGGCGCTGGCGGCTGCTGCTCGGCGGCGCGGGCGGTGACGGGCTCGGCGGCCTCTCCGGGGCGGACGCGGGGATGGACGCCGCGCTGGCCGCCCTCTACGACAGCGTGCCCGGTGCGGGCCGCGGCGGCGGGCCGGGTGCCGGGGGCCCGCGGTCGGCCGGGCTCGGCGGCTCCGCACCGCGGGTGGCGCGCTGGCTCGGCGACATCCGGTCGTACTTCCCGACGACCGTCGTCCAGGTCATGCAGCGCGACGCCGTCGACCGGCTCGGTCTGACCCGGATGCTCCTCGAGCCGGAGCTGCTCGCGGCCGTCGAGCCGGACGTCCACCTCGTCGGCACCCTGCTGTCGCTCAACGGGGTCATGCCCGAGACGACGAAGGAGACTGCACGCCAGGTCGTCCGGACGGTCGTCGAGGAGATCGAGCGCCGGCTCGCGGACCGGACACGGGCCGCGGTCACCGGAGCGCTCGACCGCTCCTCCCGGACCGCGCGACCGCGGCACCGCGACATCGACTGGAACCGCACGATCCGCGCCAACCTCGCGCACTACCTGCCCGAGCACCGGACGGTCGTCCCGCAGCGGCTCGTCGGGTACGGGCGGCGGCAGCAGGTCGTGCAGCGCGACGTCGTCCTCGCGATCGACCAGTCGGGCTCGATGGCCGCCAGCGTCGTCTACGCGTCGGTCTTCGGGTGCGTGCTCGCGTCGATGCGGTCGCTGCGGACCTCGCTCGTCGTCTTCGACACCGAGGTCGTCGACCTCACCGAGCACCTCACCGACCCGGTCGACGTCCTCTTCGGCACCCAGCTCGGCGGCGGCACGGACATCAACCGGGCCATCGCGTACAGCCGGTCCCTCGTGACCCGGCCGGCGGAGACGCTCTTCGTGCTCGTCAGCGACCTGTACGAGGGCGGCGTCCGCGACGAGATGCTCAAGCGCATCGCGGCGATGCAGGCCGACGGGGTGCAGGTCGTCGTGCTCCTCGCGCTGTCCGACGAGGGGGCGCCCTCGTTCGACGCGGAGAACGCCGCGGCGCTCGCCGCGCTGGGCGTCCCGGCGTTCGCCTGCACGCCCGACGCCTTCCCCGACCTGCTCGCCGTCGCACTCGCGAAGGGGGACGTCGGCCGGTGGGCGGCACGGGAGCAGGTCGCCGCCCGGTGAGACCGCGCCGTCTAGAGTCTGCCCTCGTGACGACTGATCGACGGGCCCGGGCGACCGGGCGACGGTGGGCGCTGCCCGTGGCCGGCCTGCTCGCCCTGACGGTGCTCGCGGGCTGCGGCAGCGCCTCGTCCGGGGCGACGGGCGGGAGCACGAGCGGGTCGTCCGAGGAGTCCGAGGGCCCGATGACGGCGCCGCCGGCCGGGTCGTCGTCCGCGGCGGCGGCGCCGGCGGGCGAGATCGCGCCCGAGGCGGTCACCGGCGGACCGCTGCTCCAGCAGGAGCCGAAGCAGGTCAAGGCCCCGGAGCCGATCGAGGGCCTGCTCGCCTGGGACACCTCGGGCTACGACGAGGAGACCACCCCGCCCGGCGCGCTCGAGCACAACCACGTCGCCGAGTCGGTGAGCTACGCCGTGATCCCGCCGGTGGGCGGCCCGCACAACGGGATCTGGCTCAACGCCGGGGTGTACACCGCTCCGGTCCCGAGCGAGCGCGCCGTGCACGACCTCGAGCACGGCGCCGTCTGGATCACCTACCGACCCGGCCTCGCCGCCGCCGACGTCGCGGCCCTCACCGCGTTCGTCGAGAAGCAGCAGCCGATCGAGCAGCAGGGCGCGCCGGGGCAGTCGAACCGGTACGTCCTCATGAGCCCGTGGGCCGACGAGAAGCTGCCCGCGCCGGTCGTCATCAGCGCGTGGGGCTACCAGCTGCGCGTCGACTCCCCGTCGGACCCGCGGCTGCAGACCTTCGTCGACACGTTCCGGCACAGCCAGAAGTACAGCCCGGAGTTCGGCTCACCGGTGGACGGCGTGCCGATCCTCACGGGCGGCCGCCCGGCGACCGCCGGGTCGGCGCTGCCGAACCCCGAGGGCGCCGTCGGCTGAGGCGGGCTCTCCCGGAGGACGCCCTACAGCGGGTTCGGACCCGGCCCGTCGAAGGCCTCGGGGCCGCGCGGGTCGTCCGCCGCACCCGGCGTCGTGGCGTCCGCGCCCTCCGTCGGGTTCCGCCCGGCGTCCGTGCCGTCGCCGGACGGCTCGAAGGTGCCGTGGTCGTCGTCGGTGCCCGCCGGGCCGGTGCCGTCGCCCGGCGCGAGGACGTCGTCCTCCCGCAGGTCGCCGGCGGCGTCCTTGGCCTCGTCGATGCGGTCCTGGACGGCGCTCAGTCGGTCGTCGTCCGCGACGACGGCGGCGGGATCGCGGCGTTCGACGTGCTCGGTGGGGCTGGTCTCGGTCATGCGTCAGAAGTGCCCGAGGAACGACCTGCCAAACCCGGTCGTTCAGGCCCGGAAGTACTCCAGGGGAACCTTTCGCAGGAAGGTGCCGTCCTTCAGCCTCAGGTCGAAGGACGTCGTCAACCAGCCCTTTCGGATCCGCGTGATCTGGCCGCCGGATCCGGGTGGGTAGACCTTTCCGAAGAATGAGGTTCTGTACGCTTTCGTGAAGATGAGGAAAACGCCCAGCTTGTACGCTTCGGCCATCTCGAACCCCGTGGTCCTGAATCGCACGAACAGGGCGCGTCCCCACGAGAAGCGGAACCCCGTCGCCCGCATCATTCGCCCGTGATCGTCACCATAAACGATCACCACGTGACGGGGTATGACAATTACTTGTCATTCTTCGAGGCATCGAAAGGGATTCTCCGGATGGTCGAACGAAACTCATGAATGAGTCGATGGTCGTGTCCTTCTGCACGCTATGACGTGCAGAAGGACACAACCATCGACCCGACCATCACCGCAGCCTCGGGAAAGACGTCGCTCCGCTGCGCGCATTCTCCTCTGGCCGGCCACCAGAGGACGATCACCCGCGCCGGGCCGTCACCCCTCACGCACGAGCAGCGCGACGGGCAGCGCCTCGAGCAAGTCCGCGAGGCGGACCGCGCCGCCGTCCACCGTGACGCCGGTGAGCACGTCGCGCCACTGCCCCTCGGGGACGAAGATCGTGTGGTCGCCCCAGCCGCCGTGGCGTTCGAGGGCGACGGGCAGGCGGGTCACGACGGTCACCGCGGACGGCGTCGGGGCGGCGCCGTCACCGTTCCCGTTGCCGATCCGGGGGCCGCGGGCGAAGGCGAGGGCGTTGCCGGTCGTCGTCCCGACGGGGGCGTAGCCGGAGGCCGGGCCGGCGAACCAGTCCGGGTGGTCACGGCGCAGCCGCAGCGCGCGCGAGGTGACGAGCAGCTTCTCGTCGCCGAGGTCCTGCGGCTTCTCGCCGGCGTCGAGCCGGGCGAGCCGGTCGCGGCGGTCGTCGAAGTCCACGTCGCGGCGGTTGTCCGGGTCGACGAGCGACAGGTCGACGGTCTCGCAGCCCTGGTACACGTCGGGGACGCCGGGCATCGTCAGCTGGGTGAGCTTCTGCCCCAGCGTGTTCACGCGGGCGACGGGGTCGAGGAGGGCGTCGAACCGTGCGACGTCGCCGAGCAGCGCCTCGTCGCCGAGCACGGCCGCGGCGTAGCCCTGGACCGCCTCGTCGTAGGCGGGGTCCGGGCGGGTCCACCACGTGTACCGCTTGGCCTCGCGGGTCGCCTTCTCCAGGTAGGGGCCGAGCCGGTCGAGCGGGATCGGGTCGCCGTCCCACGTGCCGACGAGGGTCTGCCAGAGCAGGTACTGGGTGGCCGGGTCCGGGTGCCCCTCGGACGACCTGAAGCGCAGCGCCTGCTCGGTCCAGCCGCGGACCGCCTCGGCCCACTCCTCGGTGAGTTCCGACAGCCCGGCCAGCCGGGCGCGGACGTCCTCGGAGCGCTTCGTGTCGTGGGTCGACAGCGTCGTCATCGTCGCCGGCCAGTCCCGGGCGAGCCGGGCCGCGTACGCGTGGAACTCCTCGGGCGGAACGCCGAAGTGCGTCGGGTCGCCGCCGACCTCGTTGAGCGCGACGAGCCGGTGCCAGCGGTAGAACGCGGTGTCCTCGACGCCCTTGGCCATGACCGGTCCGCAGGTCTGCTGGAACCGGACGGCGAGCTCACGGCGGCGCGCGGCCTCCCGGCCGTCGAACGCCAGGGTGCCGGTCGGTCGGGCGAGGACGAGGTCGACGACGACGTCGAGCGCCTCGCGGGCCTCCTCGGGCAGCTTCTCGCGGGCCCGGACCGCGGCCGCCTCGACGACGGCGACCTGCTCGGCGGGCGCCGGCTCGTCCGGGACGACGTAGGCCCGGTAGCGGTCGAACGCGACGAGCAGCTCGACGAGCGCCGCCTGCAGGTGCCGGCGCGGGTGGTCGCGCAGGGCGACGTCCGCGTGGCAGGTCTCGAAGACGAGGTCGGTGAGCCGGTGCACCTCGGCGTAGAGGCTCTGCTCGACGACCTCGCGCTTGGCCTGGTCGACGACGGCGTCGAACGACTCGGTCTCGCCGGTGAGCTCGACGAGCAGCCGGTCGAGCGGTGCGGCGCCCGCCGGGTCGACGAAGACGCCGCCGACCCGCATGAGCGCGTCGTAGCCGGTCGTCCCGGCGCACGCCCAGTCGGCGGGCAGCGACTCGTCGCCCTCGACGATCTTCTCCACGACGACCCAGGTGCCCCCGGTCGCCTCGGCGAGCCGGTCCAGGTAGCCGCGGGGGTCGGCGAGACCGTCCGGGTGGTCGATCCGCAGCCCGGTCAGGGCGCCGGACGCGACGAGGTCGACGAGCACCCGGTGCGTGAGGTCGAAGACCTCGGGGTGCTCCACCCGGACGGCGGCCAGCGTGTCGACGTCGAAGAACCGGCGGTAGTTGAGCTCCTCGTCGGCGACCCGCCACCACGCGAGCCGGTACCACTGCCGGTCGACGAGCTCCTCGAGCGGGAGCGTGTCGGTGCCGGGCCGGATCGGGAACTCCTTGTCGAAGTAGCGCAGCACCGGCTCGGCACCCGTCCGGTCGACGGTGATCTCGCCGCGGACGAGCGCGGTGCCGATCCGGTCACCGAGCACGGGCATGAGGACAGCCCGGTCCGGCACCGACCAGTCGACGTCGAACCAGTCCGCGAACGGCGAGGCCGGGCCGTCGCGCAGCACCGACCAGAGCGCGTGGTTGAGCCGCACCGGGGTGGGGACGGCCATGTGGTTCGGGACGACGTCCGCGACCGCCGACAGCCCTTGCGCCGACAGCGCGGCCGTCATGCGGTCGAAGGCCTCCCGGCCCCCGGCCTGCGTCGAGAGCAGGTCGTGGTCGACGACGTCGTAGCCGTGCGTCGAGCCCGGCGTCGCCTCGAGCACGGGGGAGAGGTAGACGTGCGTGACCCCGAGCGCGGCGAGGTGGCCGGCGAGCGCGGCGACGTCGTCGAAGCCGAACCCCGGGCGCAGCTGCACCCGGTAGGTGCTCGTCGGGCACGCGTCAGCGGCCGTCATGCGTGCTGCCCGGGGACGGGCTCCGTGCTCCCGTCCGACCACGGTTCCCCGGCGAGCTCCGCCGCGAGCTCGTCGGGGAGGGTGTACCGCGGCTGTGCCGGGACGGCGGGGCGTGGTGCGTAGCTGCGGGCCCGGGCCCCGAGCGCGGGCCGCGGCGGCGGCAGGTTCTTGCCCGAGCGGTCGCCGCGCGGCAGCGTCTTCGGGTCCGTGCCCTGCGGGACGGCCCGGGCGCTGCTCGGGGTCTGCGCGGTGGCGGTCGCGGCGGCCGACATCGTCGCGTCGCCCGCGAGGTCCAGCGGACGGCGCAGGACGACGAGCGACCGGGACGCGACGACGAGCACGTCGCCGGGGGCGAAGGTGTCGCCGCCCTCGATGCCGCTCGTCTCGTCGTCCGCGGTGTCGACGACGACCGACCAGAAGGTGCCGTACTCCTTCGGCGGCATGGTGAACTCGAGGTCCTCGTAGTGCGCGTTGAAGACGATGAGGAACGAGTCGTCGAGAACCTTCTGGCCGCGCTTGTCCGGCTCGACGATCCGCTCGCCGTTGAGGAACACCTGGACGGCCCGGGCGTAGCCGTTCTGCCAGTCCTGGGACTGCATCGGCGTGCCGGCCGGGGTCAGCCAGTCGATGTCGCCGACGTCGCTGCGGCCGCCCTGGTCGGGCGCACCGGCGAAGAACCGGCGGCGGCGGAACACCGGGTGCTGCTTGCGCAGCGCGATGAGGTGCTGGGTGAACGCGAGCAGCTCGTCCTGCCACTCCTCGAGCTTCCAGTCGACCCAGGAGATCTCGTTGTCCTGGCAGTAGCCGTTGTTGTTGCCGCCCTGGCTGCGGCCCAGCTCGTCGCCGTGCAGGAGCATCGGGACGCCCTGGCTCAGCATGAGGCTCGCGATGAAGTTGCGCTGCTGCCGGGCGCGCAGCGCGACGACCGTCTCGTCGTCGGTGTCGCCCTCGGCGCCGCAGTTCCACGACCGGTTGTGGCTCTCGCCGTCGTTGTTGCCCTCGCCGTTCGCCTCGTTGTGCTTCTCGTTGTACGACACGAGGTCGCGCATCGTGAAGCCGTCGTGCGCGGTGACGAAGTTGATGCTCGCGATGGGGTGCCGGCCGTCGTCCTGGTAGAGGTCGCTGGACCCGGTGATCCGGGACGCGAACTCGCCGAGCGTCGCCGGCTCGCCGCGCCAGAAGTCGCGGACGGTGTCGCGGTACTTGCCGTTCCACTCGGTCCACAGCGGCGGGAAGTTGCCGACCTGGTAGCCGCCCTCGCCGATGTCCCACGGCTCGGCGATGAGCTTGACCTGGGAGATGACCGGGTCCTGCTGGACGATGTCGAAGAACGCGCTGAGCCGGTCGACCTCGTGGAACTGCCGGGCCAGGGTGGCCGCGAGGTCGAAGCGGAAGCCGTCGACGTGCATCTCCTGCACCCAGTAGCGCAGCGAGTCCATGATGAGCTGCAGGACGTGCGGGTGCCGCATGAGCAGGCTGTTGCCGGTGCCCGTCGTGTCGTAGTAGTGCGAGCGGTCCTCGTCGACGAGGCGGTAGTAGGCGCCGTTGTCGATGCCGCGGAAGCACAGCGTCGGGCCCATGTGGTTGCCCTCGGCCGTGTGGTTGTAGACGACGTCGAGGATGACCTCGATGTTCGCCTCGTGCAGGGCCCGGACCATCGCCTTGAACTCCTGCACCTGCTGCCCGCGCTGGCCGGCCGAGGAGTAGGAGTTGTGCGGGGCGAAGAAGCCGATCGTGTTGTAGCCCCAGTAGTTGGCCAGGCCCTTGTCGACGAGCGTCGTGTCCTGCACGAACTGGTGCACGGGCATGAGCTCGACCGCGGTGACGCCGAGGTCGGTGAGGTGCTGGATGACGCTCGGGTGCCCCATCGCCGCGTAGCTGCCGCGGATGTCGTCCGGGATGCCGGGGTGGGTCATCGTCAGGCCCTTGACGTGGGCCTCGTAGATGACGCTCTCGTGGTACTCGTGGCGCGGCGGACGGTCGTTGCCCCAGTCGAAGTACGGGTTGACGACGACGGACATCATCGTGTGCCCGAGGCTGTCGAGGTCGTTGAACTTGTCCTGGTCGTCGAACCGGTAGGAGAAGAGCGACTCGTGGCCGTCGATCTGGCCCTCGATCGCCTTCGCGTACGGGTCGAGGAGGATCTTCGAGGGGTTGCAGCGGCAGCCGGTCGACGGGTCGTACGGGCCGTGCACCCGGAACCCGTAGCGCTGGCCGGGGCCGATCCGGGGGATGTAGCAGTGCCACACGAAGCCGTCGACCTCGGAGAGCTCGATGCGCTCCTCGGTGCCGTCGCTGCTCACGAGGCAGAGCGCGACCCTGTCGGCCATCTCCGAGAACAGGGCGAAGTTCGTCCCCGCGCCGTCGAAGGTCGCCCCGAGCGGGTACGGAACACCGGGCCAGATCTCCACTGCACTCCCCATCACGAACGCAGGCCGCCCACGTCCGGGCGCCTGCCGAATTGTGTCGATGCACCTGCGGCACTGCCCGTCGAACGGGCCCCCACGCCTGGTCCGGTCCATCCCTCCCCGTGACCAACGCCACGTCGTCCGTCGTGCGCGGTCACCTCACGCGGGCAGCGCCCGGTCGACGATCGTCTGCGTCGAGCGCCGGCCGACCGGCAGGGTGCCGAACAACGTCCCGCCGCCGCCCGCGACCCGGGTCGCGAGGAAGGCCGACGACACCGGCCCCGGTGCGTACCGCACGAGCAGCGCCGCCTGCAGCACGACGGCGAGCCGCTCGACCATCCATCGTGCACCGCCCTCGACCGCCCCGGGGTCGCGACGCGCCTCACGGGCCGCGGCCTGGAGGAAACCGGCCACCTCGTCCATCGCCGCGTCGAGGCGCTGGTCCGCGCCCCGGGCCCGGTCGACCTCGCCGAGCAGGACCTCCATCGACCGCGGCTGGACCGACATCGCCCGCAGCACGTCGAGGGCGTTGATGTTCCCGGTACCTTCCCACATCGAGGACGCCGGGGAGTCCCGGAAGAACCGGGCCACCCCGTGCTCCTCGACGTACCCGTTGCCGCCGAGGCACTCCATCGCCTCGGCGAGGAGCACGACGGCACGCTTGGAGACCCAGTACTTGGCGACGGGGACGGCGACCCGCAGGAAGTCCGTCTCGCCCGCGTCGACGGCGGCCGCCAGGCGCATCGCGAGCAGCGTCGCCGCCTCGCTCTCGAGGGCGAGGTCGGCGAGGACGTTCTGCATGAGCGGCTTGTCCGCCAGGGGCGAGCCGAACGCGTGCCGGTGCCGCGCGTGGTGGACGGCGCGGACGACACCGGCCCGCATGAGGCCCGCCGAGGAGACGACGCCGTCCAGGCGCGTCGAGGCCGCGATGTCGGTGAGCACCCGCAGCCCGCGCCCCTCGTCGCCGAGCCGGACCCCCCAGGTGTCCGCGAGCTCGACCTCGGCGGCCGCGCCGGAGCGCTGCCCCACGGTCTCCTTGAGCCGCATGAGCCGCCACGTGTTGCGCGACCCGTCCGCGAGCACCCGCGGCACGAGGAACGTCGTGAGACCGCCGGGGGCGTGCGCGAGCACGACGCTCACGTCGCTCATCGGCGAGGAGCAGAACCACTTCTGCCCGGTGAGCCGGTACGTCTCGCCGGACTCCAGCGGCCCGCCGGGCTCCGGGGCGGCGACGGTCCGCGTCGTCCGCAGGTCGCTGCCCGCCTGCCGCTCGGTGACGGCCAGGCCGGCGAGGCTGCCGAGCTTCTCCGCGGGCGGGCGCAGGCTCGACTCGTAGGCCCGGGAGGCGAGCCGGGGGAGCCAGACCTTCTCCAGGTCGGGGTCGGCGCGCAGCCCCGGGACGACCGCGTAGCTCGTCGTCAGGGCACCGGTGTGGCCGGTCTCGAGCTGGGACCACACGAGCAGCGCCGCCGCCCGCGCCGCGTGCGCCGCGGCGTCCGCCCCGCCCTCCCAGGGCCCGGCGGTGAGCCCGGCCCGGACCCCGGCCTGGAGCAGCCGGTGCCACGCGGGGTGGTACTCGACCTCGTCGACCCGGCGCCCGAACGGGTCGTGGGTGCGCAGGTGGGGCGGGTTGGTGTCGACGAACTCGGCCCACCGCAGGGCGCGGGGCGAGCCGGCCTGGCGGCCGAGGTCGCGCAGCCGGCCGAGGTGCTGCTCGGCCCCGTACCGGCGGACGGCCTCGACGAGCACGGTGTCCTCACCGAACAGATCGCGGTCGACCGGTTGCGGAACGAGGTTGAGGTCGTCGTCCGACTCGGCCACGGAAGCCACCGTACCCACCCAGATGGCCCAGGACGACCATCCTCACGGTGCGTGATTGGCGCGGCGGGCCGCGGGGCGTGTCGCGGGTGGTTACCGTGGTGCCGTGAGCGCGGAGACGCAGGTGCGGCGCCGGGGGTCCGTACCCGTCCCGAGCACGGAGAGGATTCAGGTGCGGCAGGCCCTGGCGGTCCTCGGCCGGCTGACGGCCGGGACGTTCCGGATCTGCATGCGCTACCGGGTGACCGGGCTGGCGGCGGAGGCCGGCTTCTTCACGCTGCTGTCGATGCCGCCGCTCGTCCTCGGTCTCGTCGCGAGCATCGGGTTCGTCGGCCAGCGGCTCGGCCAGGACGTCCTCGCCGACCTCCAGGACCGGATCCGGCAGCTCGCCGAGACCTTCCTCACGCCCGACGCCGTCTCCACGGTCATCCTGCCGACCTTCGAGGATGTCCTCGACGGCGGCCGCGGGGAGATCGTCTCCATCGGCTTCCTGCTGTCGCTGTGGTCGGGCTCGCGGGCGCTCAACGTCTACATCGACACCTGCTCGATCATGTACGGGCTCGGCGGCCACCGCGGGATCGTCCGTACCCGGGCGCTGTCGTTCTCGATGTACGTCGCCGCGCTGCTCGTCGGGATCGTCATCCTGCCGCTCATCCTGCTCGGCCCGAACCTGCTCCAGACGTTCCTCTCGCAGCGCATCGACGGGCTGCCGTCGCTGGCCTGGATGTCGTCGCTGTACTGGCCGGTCGTCACCATCCTGACGGTCGTGGCGCTCGCGACGCTCTACCACGTCGCGACCCCGATCCGGACGCCGTGGCGCCGCGACGTCCCGGGAGCGGTCCTGGCCCTCGTCATCTGGGTGCTCGCGAGCTTCGTGCTCCGGGTCGTCATCTCGGCGTCCGTCGGCGGTGCCTCGATCTACGGCCCGCTCGCGACCCCGATCGTCGTCCTCATCTGGATGTACTTCCTGGCGATCGCCGTGCTCATCGGCGCGGCCCTCAACGCGGCCGTCGACGGCCTCTGGCCGCACCCCGCCCGGGTCGCCGCCCGTGAGGAGGGCGGGGGGCACGCGGGGGAGACCCCCGTCACTCCGTCACCCGAGAAGACGGATTCGCCGTAGCGCCCGGCCCGGGTCGGGACGTACCGTCACTGCCATGGGGACACCCTCGCCGCGCGTGGCCGCCCGGCTACGCATGATCACCGGTCGTGTCGTCTCCGCCGACGAGGCGGGGGCGACCGTGCTGACCACCGGTGGCCGCCTCAGAGCGACCTGGGGCTCCGCGCTGCTCGTCGCCTCGGCGTCGTCCCCGGACGCGCTCGCCCGCCGCGGGGACGCCGTCCGCCTCACGGTCTGGCCGGACGGCCGCACGACCCTGGACGCCGTGCTCATGCGCCCCGTGGACCGCAGCGCCTGACGCTCCCGCACCGCGGCCCGGGACGGGCCGTCAGCGCGTGACCGCCGCCGCCGTCCCGCGTGCGGAGACGTTGCCCGCACCGTCGACCGCCGCGACCGACCAGACGTGCGTCCCGGTCGGCGTCGTCACCTGGCGCGACCGTCCGTCGGCCGCCGCCACCTGCTCGCTCTCCACGCCGTCGAGGTACAGGACGTACCCGACGACCCCGGTGCCCGCCGTCCCGCCGTCGAGCGCAGCGCCCCACGTGAGGACGTCTGCGGACGACACCGCGACCCCGGCCGGCGCCTTCGGCCGCGTCGTGTCGACGACGAGGGCCAGCCGGCCTGCCTCGCTGAGCACCCCGGCCTGGTTGACCGCCGTGACGGTCACCGTCACCGCGCCCTCGGGCACGGGCACCTGGGCGCTCGTCGCGTTGCCGGAGGTCGTGGAGACGACCCGGCCGTTGACGCTGACCCGGTAGGCGACGACACCAGTCTCGTCGTCGACGGCCGGCGCCCAGCTGACGACGGGCGTCCGGGTCGCGACGACCCCGCCGGCGGACGGCGCGACGGGTGCGGGCGCGGACGGCGCGCTGGCGTCGAGCCAGGCGGTGAGCGTCGCCGGGGCCGAGGCGTTGCCGGCCGCGTCGACGGCCGTCACGGTGAACGTGTGCTGCCCGGCCCCGGTCGTCGTGAAGGTGGGCACGGTGACCGTGGCCGGCGTCCCGTCGTCGACCGCGACCCGGTACGACACGGCGCTGCCGCGGTCGGTCGCGGCCTTCCAGGTGAGCACGCCGGCCGCGGAGGCGGCGAGCCGGGACGGGGTGCCCGGGGCGGCGGTGTCGACGAGGACCGTGCGGGAGGACGACGGACCGGTGAGACCGGCGGCGTTCACCGCGGCGACCGCGACGACGAGCCGTCCGTCGGCCGTGGCCGTCACCGAGGTGCCGGTGGCGGAGGCGCCGAGCGGGCTCAGCTTGCGGCCGTTCACGGTGACGACGTAGCCGTCGATCCCGCTCTCGGCGTCGGTGGCCGCGGACCAGGTGACGGCGACGGTCCGGGACCCGGACGGCGAGCCCTCCGTCGGCGAGGTGATCGTCGGCGCCGTGGGGGCCGTGGTGTCGACCCAGCGACTCAGGGTGCCCGCGGCGGAGGTGTTGCCGGCGGCGTCGACGGCACGGACCGCGAACGTGTGCAGGCCCGGGGCGAGCGCGAGGGCCAGGCTCGTGCTCCCGGAGGTCACCGCGGCGCCGTCGTCGACGACGACCCGGAACGACACCGCCGTCCCGCCGTCCTTCGTCGAGCCCTTCCAGGTGATCCGCGTCCCGTCCCGGGGGACCGTGAGCGCGGTCGGCGCCGCCGGGGCGACGGTGTCGACGGTGACCTTCACCGACTGCTCGGCGGCGCCGCCGGCCGCGTTGAGGGCGGCGACCCTGAGGGTCGAGACCCCCTCGGGCAGCGTCAGCGGGTGGCTGAGGGTGTCGGCGCCGACGACGACCGGCTGTGCGGCGCCGGGCACGGTGACGCGGTAGCCGGTGACGCCGCTCTGGGCGTCGGCCGCGGCGGTCCAGGCCAGGGTCGTCGACCGCGAGGTGAGCAGGGCGTTCGCCGCCGGGGCGGTGATGGCCAGGCCGGTCGGGGCCGTCGCGTCGCGGACGAACGACGCCGTCGCCGTGGCGGACGTGTTGCCCGCACGGTCGAGCGCCTTCACGGCGACCGAGTGCGCGCCGTCGGGGACGGTGAACGAGACGGAGGTCGTCGTCACGCTGCTCCAGGCGCCGCCGTCGAGCGAGACCCGGTACCCGGCGAGGCCGGACGTCGCGTCGGTGGACGCCGTCCACGTCGCCCTGCTGCCCGCGACGGTGAGACCGGACGGCGCCGTGGGGGCGGTCGTGTCGGTGGTCACGGTGACGGCGGCCGAGGTGGCGGTCGTCGCGCCCGCGCCGCTCAGCGAGGCGACGGCGAAGGTGTGGGTGCCGTCGGCGAGGCCGGTCAGGGTGGCGGTCGTGGTCCCCGAGGGCGCCGTCGCGGCGGCGGTGCCGTCGACGAGGACGGCCGCGGCGGTCGCCTTGTCGACGGCCCAGGTGACGGTCGCCGTGCTGCCGGTGAAGGAGCCCGCGGCCGGCGTGAGGATCCGGGCCGGGCCGGCCGCGGTCGTGCTCGAGACGGTGAAGGTGACGACGGTTCCGGCCGTCGTGTTGCCGGCGTTGTCGGTCGCGTCGACCCGCACGGTGTGCGACCCGTCGGCGAGGGACGGGAGCGTCCAGGAGGTCGTCGTGGCGCCGACCCGGGTCCGGAGCACGCCGTCGACGTGGAGCGCGTAGGCGGCGGTCCCGGCGCCGCCGGCGTCCGTGGCGGCGGTCCAGGCGAGCGTCGAGCCGACGGGCACGGTCTGCCCGGCGGTCGGGGACGTGGGGGTGACCTTCGCGGGGGCCGTCGTGTCGTCGGCCGTCGGGACGACGCTCACCGTCGCGCCGGTCGCGGTGAGGTCGGTGACCTTGACCGACAGCCCGGTGCCGGGGACCGGCCAGACCGCCCAGGTCGGCAGGGACGCGTTCGCGAACGACGTCGACGGCTGCATGTCCAGGAGCTGGGACGCGGGGTAGCCCTGCGTCGAGACCCGTTGCCGCACCTGGACCCCCGCCCACTGCGACTGCCGCCAGTCCCGCCCCGCGGTCGGTCGGTACTCGACGTACACCGGGACGCCGGACGGCAGGTCGACCCGGACGGCGCGGTTCGCCGTGAGCTGCGCCGTCGGTGCGACGGTCGCGGTCGTCGTGGCGCCGGCGGTCGCCCGGGTGACGGTCGCGAATCCGAGGTAGTCGGCGAGCGCGACGTTGAGGTTGCCCGGGTTGTTGTTCCACTGGCCCGAGCCCATGACATCGACGGAGTCCCAGTACTCGTGGTTCGTGCACGTCGTCGAGAGCGCGACGCGGGCGCCGTTCAGCGTGCAGTCGGCGGTGTTCGCGTGGCCGATGCCGAAGTTGTGCCCGAGCTCGTGGGCGCTCACCTCGACGTAGGGGTAGCCGTTGATCCAGGTCCGGCTGCCACCGACGGTGCCGAGGCCGGCCCAGCCGCAGTCGCTGCGGTAGGGGAAGTAGACGAGGAGGTGCTGCGCGCTGCTCGTCGGTGCGGCGACACCGTGCGCGGCCAGGGCCGCGGAGTAGATCCCGGAGTAGTCGCACCCGCTCGGGGCGCTGATCGGCTTCCAGTCCAGCGCGGTGGCGGTCATCGTCAGCCGGGAGTTGGACTGCTGCTCCCAGAAGTTCGCCGTGAGGTTCGCGAGGTTCTGCAGCGTCGCCTGGGTCTGCGAGTCCTTGGCCGACCAGTAGACGGGCAGCACGGTGACGCTGTGGGCGCCGGTCGCGGTGGACGCCGCGGCGCGGCGGCGTCCGGTCGGTGCCGCCGCGGTGACGGTCGCGCTGCCGCGGCGCGGCGTGGAGACGGTGACCCGGACGGTGTCGCCGGACCGGGCTCCGGCGAGCCGGGCGCGGGTGGCGTCGGTGACCTCGAGGAGCCGGCCGCCGACGTCGACGAGCGTCTTCGTCTGCGCGCTCGTGTGGGTCGCCGTCGTCGCGGCGGCGGGCCGGCGGCCGGCGCCGGGTCCCGCGCCGGTCGGGTCGACGACGACCGTCTCGACCTTCCCGGTCGCCTCGGTGACCTCCGGGGCTCCGGCGCTCGTGGCCGCCTCGGCGACCCCGGGGACGCCGAGCAGGGCTGCCACGCAGGCAGAGGTGAGGATGGCGGTCCGTCGCCGACGCAGCACGGGCTCTCCCTGAACGCGACCGCCCCCGCAGCCGTCCGACACTGTCCCGACCAGCGTGCCGGGCGGGCCGCGCGGGCTCGCCCGGCCGGTGGTCGCCCAGACGGCGGCGCGCGGCGTGACGGTGCGTGCGCCGTCCGGACCCGGACGGCTCTGCGCGCACCGAACGGGTGCGGCCGGTCCGGGCACCGGAGGGGCTGCGGACCGGCGGGCGGTGAGCGGTGCGGCGTCCCGTCGTCCGACCGGGTGAAACCCCGTCGACGGGATCAGGTTCGTCAGGACGGCCCGAAGGCCTCCACCCGGACGGCGGACGCCGGGACGCCCGCGCGGACGAGCAGCCCGGTGGCGCCCTCGGCGAACGCGGCCGAGCCGCAGACGTAGACCGTGAGGGCGTCCGGGGCGGCCGTGACGTACGGGCGCAGGTCGTCGACGGTGAGCCGGCCGGGCGGCCGGGCCGCGTCGTCCGGTGCTGTGCGGGTGTGCGCGACCGTGACGTCCGGGGAGCCCGCGAGCTCCGCGGCGTAGAACAGGTCCGCGGGGGAGCGGACCGACACGACGAGGTGCATCGCCCCGTCACCGCCCGGCCGCCCGCGCTGCTGCCAGGCGCGCAGCACCGACGCGAGCGGGACGACGCCGCTGCCGCCGCCGACGAGGAGCACCGGCCGCTCGCCGCGCCAGACGAACCAGCCGCCGAACGGTCCGCGGAGCTCGACCCGGTCGCCGACGCGCAGCGAGTGCAGGTAGGGCGACAGCTCGCCGTCATCGAGCCGCTCGACGGTCAGGTCGACGGTCGGCGGGGCGGGCGGCAGCGCCGGTGCCGAGGCGACGCTGTACGAGCGCTGCGCCCACGACCCGTCGTCCCGCCCGACCCGGACGACGTAGTGCTGCCCGGGGGTGTGCGCCGGGGTGCCGTCGGGCAGGCGCAGCCGCAGCGTCCGGGCGTGCGCGGTCTCCTCGGTGCACGCCTCGACGGTCGCGGTGACCCACTCCCGGCGGGCCCCGCCGGGCGGCGGACGGCGGCCCACCGGGCCCAGCGTCGGCAGCGGCGGCAGCCCGCCGAGGGTCGGCAGCGGCGGCAGGTCGGCCGCTCCGGCCCCGATCCGGTCAGTCACCGTCGTACCGCTGCTCGGTCCACGGGTCGCCGAGCTCGTGGTAGCCGCGGGTCTCCCAGAAGCCGGGCTCGTCGTGGTCGAGCAGCCGCAGCCCGCCGACCCACTTGACGCTCTTCCAGAAGTACAGGTGCGGCACGAGGAGCCGGGCCGGCCCGCCGTGCGGCACGGGCAGCGGCTTGCCCTCGTGCTCCCAGACGACCCACGCCTTGCCGCCGGTGACGTGCTCGAGCGGCAGGTTCGTCGTGTAGCCGGTGGAGCTCCACGCGACGACGTGCGTCGCGGCGGGCAGCGGACCGGCCTCGGCGAGCAGGGTGTCGAGGCTGACCCCACCGAAGGACGTCCCGAGCTTGGACCACGTCGTCACGCAGTGGATGTCGCCCTCGTAGACCGAGGCGGGGAGCCGGTGGACGTCGTCCCAGGACCAGGTCCGGGTCGTGGTGACGAGCCCGTCGATCCGGAACGACCACTGCGACGGGTCGATCCGCGGGACGACCTCGGCGGTGAGCACCGGGAACGTGTCGCCGGCGTCGTACTGGCCCGGGGGCAGCCGGGGGTCGCGCTCGCGGGCGGTGCGGGAGAACAGGGACATCGACGGCTCCGGCGGTCTGGTGGCGGACGGTCTCAGGCGTCGGTGCGCAGAGGCGCGCCAAGCGTTACACGGAGGCGGCCGCGGCGCGCGATCGAGTTGCGTCGTCCGCAGGCAGGCGGATGGTGAGGGCGGGTGCCGGCACGGGCCCGGCGCGGCAGGACGCGGGAGGTGTCATGCGGACGCAGGAGGCGACGACGACGGTGACGGCCCCCGTCGCGGAGGTCGAGCGGTTCCTGACGGACGTCGAGCAGTGGCCGCGGTTCCTCGTGGGCCTCGACGCGGCGACCCGGGTGTCCCACGAGCGCTGGGTGTTCTGCGTGCACGACGGCAACGACCGCCGCGAGGCGACCGTCGCCGTCCGCCGGGACGCCGCCGGGCACCGGTTCACCTGGCGCTCCCTCGACGGGCCCGAGTACTCCGGGTGCCTGGCGCTGACCCCGGTCGACGGCAGGCACACGCGGGTGCACCTGGAGCTGCGCTGGCACCCGGGGACGTTCCTCGCGGCGCTCGCCGAGATGGTGCTGCCGCGCGGCGACCGGGCCGCCCGGGACCTGCGGGAGCTCGAGGGGGCGCTCACGGCGCGGTGAGCCCTCAGACCGTCTCGCTCAGGTCGAGGCGCATGAGCACCCGCGGGAACCCGCCGGAGACGGCGCCGGTGTCGGCGGCCTTCGTGAACCCGGAGGCCTCGAACAGCGCGCGGGTGCCGACGTACGCCATCGTCAGGTCCACCTTCGCGTCGCGGTTGTCGACGGGGTAGCCCTCGACGGCCGGGGCGCCGTGGTCGCGGGCGAACCCGACCGCGCCGCGGAGCAGGTCGTGCGCGAGCCCGCGGCCGCGGTGCCCGGGTCGCACCCGGAAGCACCACACCGACCACACCGGCAGGTCGTCGACGTGCGGGATCTTCCGGGAGCGGGCGAACGGCAGCCCCGCCCGCGGCGCGACGGCCGCCCACCCGACGACCTCGCCGTCCGCGTACGCGAGCACGCCCGGTGCGACGTCCTGGTCGCACAGGTCCCGCACGTAGGCCGCGCGGGCCGGCCCGACGAGGGAGTTGTTCGTCCCCGCGTCGAGCCGGTGGCTCAGGCAGAAGCACACCGACGACGTCGGGTTCTTGGGCCCGAGGATCGTCGCGACGTCGTCGAACCGGGTGGCGGGCAGGACCTCGACGGGCATGGGACGAGCCTAGGACCGGGTGCCGCGCGGTCTCCTGAACGGGTCGGGACCGGGGACCTCTGGTCGTCGGACGCGCTGGTGCACCATGCTTCCGCCATGCGGATCCATCTGCCGACGAGGTCCCGGAGGGTGCTGGCCCTGGGGGCGAGCGCCGCGCTGGCGTTGGCCGGGCTGGTCGTTGGCGCGCCGAGCGCGATGGCGGCGGCCTGCGACCCGGAGACCGTGCACTCGTCGGGCGACGTGGACGGCGACAACGTCTCCGACGTGGTCGTCGGGATGCCGAACGTCGGTGACGGCCGGGGCGGCGTCGACGTGCGCGGCACGAGCAGCCCCGATCGGCAGCTGACGACGGGCATGCTCGGCGGCAGCCCGGACGACAACGACCAGGTGGGGGCCGCCGTCGCGGTCGGCGACCTGGACGGCGACGGCTGCGCCGACCTCGTCGTCGGCGCACCCGGCGAGGGCACCGGCGCGGCCGGTCGGTACACCGGCCAGGTCCACATCGTGTTCGGCGGCACGAGCGGCATCGACACCACGACGGCCTTCGTCATCCCGAACGGCGCGGACCCGTTCGACCGCTTCGGGGCGGCGCTGGCGCTGGAGAAGCGCGGCGACGTGCACGACCTCTACGTCGGGGCCCCCGAGGCGACCGTCAACGGGAAGGCGAGCGCCGGCGAGGTCTACCGCTACACGATCACGCCCGGCGGCGCCCGCCGGGTGACCGTGACGGCCCGTGAGGTCCGCAGCCAGAACTCCGCCGGCGTCCCCGGCACGGCCGAGGCCGGTGACCGATTCGGCTCCGTGCTGGCCTCGGTGGGCACCGGCCGCGGCGTGCTCGTCGGTGACCCGCTCGAGGACGTGGGGACGCGGGCGGACGCCGGGTCCGTCTGGTTCCTGCGCGTCGGCAGCACCGGGGCCGCGGTCTCGTCGCAGGTCTTCTCCCAGGACACGCCCGGCGTCGCCGGCACGGCCGAGGCCGGTGACCGGTTCGGCGCGTCGGTGAGCATGCGCGGGCGGACGGCGGCCGTCGGCGTCCCCGGGGAGAACGACGGCAGCCGCGTGGACTCGGGGATGGTGCAGGTGATGATCCTGCGCGCCGGCAACGACCTCTTCTACGGCCACCGGGGCATCACCCAGGCCTCCTCGGGCGTGCCGGGCGCTCTCGAGGCCGGCGACCGCTTCGGAGCGCAGGTCGTCGTCGGCCTCGCGCTGCTCTGCGCGGAGAACATCGACATCGCCGTCGGGTCGCCCGGCGAGGACGTCGGGACCGCGGCGGACGCGGGCAGCGTCACCCTGCTCACCCAGACCGGGGCGACGGACTGCCCGGCCCGCGTGGTGCGCCAGGGCGCGGGGATGGCCGGGGCGGCCGAGGCCGGCGACGGCGTGGGCTCGGTGCTCACCATCGTGCGCGGCCGGACCGACCTCGACGAGGGCTACGCCGACCGCCTGCTCGTCGGCGTCCCGCTGGAGGACATCGGCACGAAGGCCGACTCCGGCCTCGTCCAGCCGGTCTCGGGCGGGATCGTCGACAACGGCGTGCTCCGCTCCACGCTGGAGTTCCCCGACGGGTACCTGCTCGGCGAGCGCTACGGAAGGGTGCTCAGCTCGTCGTCCGACTGAGTGCCCAGCAGAAGAGCCCGGCCCCTCAGAAGAGGATCCGGGCTCTGACTGCGCTGATCTGGTGGGCGATACTGGGATTGAACCAGTGACCTCTTCCGTGTCAAGGAAGCGCTCTCCCACTGAGCTAATCGCCCTCATGCTCGCACCGGTGTGGGGACCGGAGCGTGAGAGGTGGAGACGGGATTTGAACCCGTGTACACGGCTTTGCAGGCCGTTGCCTCGCCTCTCGGCCACTCCACCGGGTGCTGCCACCGTGAGGCTGGTGGGCCTCCGAGCGGACGACGGGATTCGAACCCGCGACCCTCACCTTGGCAAGGTGATGCTCTACCAACTGAGCCACGTCCGCACGATCTCCTGGCGACTTCCGCCGCCCTGAGCGCGTTCTGAACATTAGCCGACGTCTTGCAGGTGAGTCCAACTGACTTCCTCCACGAGTGGCGCGGGCGTGTCGGGCCCGCCGTGACGGCCGGACGGCGCCACGTGGAACTCAGCCCAGGACGCCGGGGGAGCGGGCGGCCCGGCGGGTAGCGTTCCGGTCCGTGACCGGTCGTCCCGAGGGTGCCGCGTGGTTCGCGGGCCGCCGCGCCACCGGGGTCGTCGACGCGACGTCCGACCCGGCCCGGCTGGACGCCGGCGGCTGGTGGGCGGTCGTCGCGACGTTCGAGGAGGAGTACCGGTTCTGGCGCTTCGCGGACGTCCGCGACGCACCCCTGCCGCCGCCGTCCGGCCCCTGGCGCGGCCCGGCGGCGGACTCCTGGCGCACCTCGCTCGACGAGCAGGCCTACGTCGCCGGGGTGTCGCAGATCCGGCACCGGGTGCTCGAGGGCGAGGTCTACCAGGTGAACCTCTGCCGGGTGCTCTCCGCGCCGGTCGACCCGGACGCCGACCCGTGGGCCCTCGCGGCCGCGCTCGCCACCGGCAACCCCGCGCCCTACGCGGGCGTCGTCGACGTCCCGGCGTTCGGCGGGGTGCCGGCGACCCGGGTCGTCAGCGCGTCTCCCGAGCTGTTCCTCGCGCGCGACGGGGACGTCGTCACGTCGTCCCCGATCAAGGGCACCGGACGCACCGCCGCCGACCTGCTGCCCAAGGACGAGGCCGAGAACGTCATGATCGTCGACCTCGTCCGCAACGACCTGCAGCACGTCTGCGTGCCCGGGACGGTCGAGGTGACCGCCCTGCTCGCCGTCGAGCAGCACCCGGGCCTGGTCCACCTCGTCTCGACGGTCCAGGGCCGGCTGCGGCCGGGAGCCGGCTGGGCGGACCTGTTCGCCGCGACGATGCCGCCCGGGTCGGTGTCCGGGGCGCCGAAGAGCAGTGCGCTGCGCGCCATCGCCGACCTCGAGCCGGTGCCGCGCGGCCCGTACTGCGGCGCCGTCGGGTTCGTCGACGCCGACCGGGGTTCGGCCCGGCTCGCGGTGGGCATCAGGTCCTTCTGGTGGGACGACGGCGAGCTCCGGTTCGGGACCGGCGCCGGGATCACGTGGGGCTCGGACCCGCAGGCCGAGTGGGCCGAGACCGAGCTCAAGGCCCGCCGGCTCGTCGGGCTGGCGAGCGGTGTAGAACCACGGGACGGACAGGTGGTGGCCACGGCGGCCGCCGCCGCAGGTCAGGAGGACCGATGACGACGACGGTGTGGGTCGGTGGGCACGTCGTGGCGGACGGCGGCCGGGTCGCGGCGCTCGACCACGGGGTGACCGTCGGGGACGGCGCCTTCGAGACCTGCAAGATCGTCGACGGCGAGGCCTACGCCCTGACCCGGCACCTGCGGCGGCTGCGCCGCTCGCTGGACATCCTCGCGATCACGCCGCCGGACGACGGGCAGGTCCGGGAGGCCGTCGCGCAGACGCTCGCCGCGGCGTTCGCCGGCGCGGGCGGGCCGCTGCCGCTCGGCCGGCTGAGGATCACCGTCACCGCCGGCGCCGGCCCGCTCGGCTCGGAGCGCTCGGACGTGCCCCCGACCCTCGTCGTCGCGGCCGCGCCGGCGGCACCGTGGCCCGGGCACATCGAGGTCGCGTCGGTGCCGTGGACGCGGAACGAGCGGTCCGCCGTCGCCGGGGCCAAGACGACGTCGTACGCCGAGAACGTCGTCGCGCTGCGTGCCGCGAAGCAGAAGGGGGCGCACGAGGCGCTCCTGGCGAACACCGCCGGGATGCTCTGCGAGGGCACCGGGTCCAACGTCGTCGTGCTCGAGGGGGACCGGCTCGTCACGCCGCCGCTGTCCTCCGGGTGCCTCGCGGGGATCAGCCGGGAGCTGTTCCTGGAGTGGGCGCGCGAGGAGGGGCTGCCCGTCGCCGAGGAGGACGTGCCGTTCGAGCGGCTCGCGTTCGTCGAGGACCTGCTGCTCACGAGCTCGACCCGCGACGTCCAGCAGGTGAACGTCGTCGACGGCCGGGTGCTCCCCGGCAGCCCGCTCGGCAAGGCCGCGGTGGACCTGTTCGCGCGGCGGGGTGCGGAGCGGCTCGACCCGTAGGCCGGGCGCAGGACGCCGCGGAGGCCGGTCCCTCGGGGACCGGCCTCCGGAGTACGTGTGCCGCGCGGGTGGGGACGCGGGCTTCAGGTCGAGGTCGTACGGTCGATCAGGAGAGCAGGCGGGTCAGCGCGGCGTCGAGGTCGAGGTAGGCGCTCTCGTCGCCGTCCGGGACGACGGCGGCGGTGCGGTCGAGGAACGACCGCACGTCATCGGCCGTTGCCTCGAGGACGGCTTGGCCGTCAGGAGACGTAAGGGAGATCATGAGCAGCTCGCGACCGGTGCCCCAGGACGGCCAGACGTGGACGTCCCCGTCACCGACGGGCGAGGCGAGCCCCGTGCGCAGCAGCTCGCGGGCGAACACCCACTCGACCTCCATGCCGTCGCCGGAGAACACGGCGCGGACGGCGTACGGGTCGGAGGCGGAGTACCTCAGGCTCACGGGGAGCGGGACGGCGTCCGCGTCGGCCACGACCAGCCGTAGCTGGACCGAGGACTCGACGTCTACGTGCGGCTGCATGATGCTCCCTCAATCAGTGGACCCCCACCCGGATGGTCCGTGCCCGCATCATTCCCCGCGAGCGTCGAAGCGAAACACTGCGCAGCGATCTGCCTACAGTGGTGCCGTGGGAGACCCCGCGAACACGCACAGTAGCGAATCCACTGCCATTCGGCGAGAGTCACATCCGATCCTGCGACGGGCACTCGCCTGGCGTGAGCGTATCCGCAGTAACCCTGCGACACGCCTCGCCTGGAAGGTCGTCACCGGTTTGGTCGGCACGACAGTTCTCGTTGCCGGTCTGTTCATGGTGCCTTTCCCCGGTCCGGGGTGGTTGGTCGTCATCCTGGGGCTTGCGATCCTCTCGACCGAGTTCGAGTGGGCGCAGCGGCTCCTGCACGTCGTCCGGGGGAAGGTCCGCGCCTGGACGCACTGGGTGGGCCAACGGTCGATCCCGGTCCGGGTCCTCATCGGCCTCGCGACGGCGGCCTTCGTCGGGGCGGTCCTGTGGGGCGTCTTCGCCGTCCTCGGGGTGCCCGAGTGGGTGCCCGACCAGGTCGTCCCGCCGCTGCCCGGGTTGTAGGCCGACGGCGTCCCTGCACCACCGCGCGGCGCGTCGCCAACGGATTGGTCGAGAGCCTGTCTCGTTCGCTACGATCGTGCGGTCCCGAGCAGTACGGCGGGACCGTCCCGGGCGATTAGCTCAGCGGGAGAGCACCTCGTTCACACCGAGGGGGTCACTGGTTCGATCCCAGTATCGCCCACCGTCGAGAAGGACCGATCCGTCAAGGGTCGGTCCTTCTTCTTGATGGGGGAGTGGTGGCGCAGCGCGCCCGTAGAGCCTGCCCATGATCGCCGGACAGCCGTAGGCTCGGCGACATGCCTGGCCCGCAGCCGGAGGTCGACGCCCCGGGCGACCACGACACCGCACCGGAGCGAGAGCAGAGCCGCCGCCGACACGTCGCGCCGGCTCTCTCCGCGGTCGTCATCGTCATCGCCCTGGTCGTCGGTCTCCTCGCGTGGCGGTCGGCGTCCCAGGCCCGCGACGACGCCGTCCTGCTGCGTGCGCACGCAGAGGTGGTGTCGGACGTCGCCGGGCGCTACGACGCTTACGAACGGTCGGTGGCGCTGTTCCTGTTCAGCGGGCGGCCGGAGGTCGATCCGGGGCCGGTCCCGGCGGGGCCCTTGGCCACACAGGTCAGCGAGGTGGCCCGGATGGTCGACGGCGACGAGGCCTCTCTCGAACAGGGCGGGATCGGCAGCTCCTACGGCGGCGCCGACCTCACGGCCGCGTTCTCGGGGTGGTCCACCG